>NZ_JBYTBK010000034.1:0-56058 GCF_058789115.1 Pseudomonas sp. FW300-N1A1
AGTTCGTTCTGAAAGGCCGCAGTCGCTTTGTTGGGGGCGCTTCACGCCCCAGCGCGAGCAAGCTCGCTCGCCACGGGGGCTGTTACTCGCTTTAAGCGCTTCCTAACTGAACGGCATTGCGCTGAAAAAGCGGGCTTCTTGTGGGTGCCGGATTAGAAGTAGTACGGGAATTTCAGGCTGAAGGAAAAGTCTGGCGAGTCCTCGGTCAGGCCGATGGCCAGGTTGGGCACGATCGTCAGGTTATCGGTTGCTGCCAGGGTCATGCCGATGTTGAAGTTGGCCGAGTTGTAATCACTGTTGGAAATCGATTGCCAATCACCACCGTCCGGCTTGATCTTGCTCTTGCTGGCGAACTGATCGGTGAACGAGAACGACATACTCATCTTCTCGTTCAAGGCAAATGCAATGCCGGCGCCGACCTGCCAGGAATCGCCCAGCTTCACGTCCCCGGGCACCTTGGAGTTGACCTGAGGGCTGATGTCGCTGAAAGACTCTTCCATGTTGTAGGTGTAGGCCAGGCTGCCGAACAGCACGGCCGGGTCGAAGGTCTTGACCAGCGAGATGCCCGGGGTGATCGACCAGACACCATTGCCGGTCGGCAAGTCCTCGGGGACCGAGAGGTTATCGTTGTTCGGGTCATTGACCAGCTTGATGCCGTAAGGGTCATCACCGGTCGGTGCCTTGACGCGCAGGGTAAGGACCGCGTCGGGCAGACTGGCCGACTCATCCAGAAACTTGTAGGCAACGCCAACGTTCACATCGCCGATGGTCGGGTCGCGGGTAACGGTTGCGTCCGACGTCACCGGGCCGGCGCCACCGGCGCCACCGGAGGAATACGTTGATTCGCGATAAACCACGGGGACGTTAATGTCGAACTGCCAGCGTTGTGCCAGGTTGTAGCGGGCGGTCAGGTCCAGTGTCCAGTTGTCGGCCTTGATGCGGTCGAGGTTGATGTTGCCGAGAAAAATCGAGTCCAGTGCCAGGAAGCCGTTGAGCACCAGTGCACGGGTATCGTAGTGCGTGTAAGTCAGGCCGGTTTCGACACTGAACTTGCCGCCGCCGAAAAAGCCGCTGGCTTCGTCATACAGGTTGGAAACGCTTTGCGCTGGCTCCGAATCATCCTTGAGCGATTGGCCGTATGAACTGCCTGTGGTTCCCGGCGCGCCAGCGGCCACCGTCTGGCCACCCTGGGTCGTTTCGGCGGGGGATTTGGTCAGGCGTTTGGGAGCCGGTGTCGCAGGGGCTTCTTCGACTTGCCGAACGCGTTGCTCGAGTACCATCAGCGCGTTCTGCTGTGCTTCGTAACGCTGTTTCAACTCCATGAGTTCTTGTTTTAGTGCTTCGACCTGGGGGTCCGGTGCTGCGTATAGCAGTGGGGCCGGGGCCAGGCTACTCAAACAAACGATAGCTCTGAACATCAACGATCGGTGCATGGGTTAGCCGTCCCTTTTGACTCCATCGGGTGAGACTTAGCGTAGATCAGAATCCGAGAGTGCGAAGACCTTTGAGCTGGTCGAGGTTGCCGTTCAGCGACCCGTCTGTCGTCACGTTGTCACGCAGCACGACATTGAGGGATGTGAGGTTGCGGACCTGGTTGCCACCGCCGAGCAACGTCGTGTTCTGCATCAGCCCACCCTGGGCCAGGCGTTGTACGGTACTGCCCTGGTTGTTGTTGGCCACGATGTTGAGTTGCACACCCGTACCGGTCGAGGAAACGCTCAGCGAGCCCGCGCCATTGGCGCTGGCCAACGTCGAGCCTGCGGCCAATGCCTGGCCCTGTTGTTGCGTTGCTGGCGCTTGGCTAGCCCTTGTGACGTTGATGTCAACGTTGTTGTAGGCAGTGTTATTGTCGCCGGCAGCACGCACGACTTGCGTGACGCCTTCGGTGCTGTTGAGGCCGCTGCCGCCAATGACGGTACCGGTGCCGGTGCCTTGTAAACGCGATGAGCCATTACCTTTTTCGTCGATCATCGACACATAGAACTGTGGCGTGATGGTCGACTGTTGAATTTGCATCGAGGAAGTTGCCCCGATCACCTCACCGCTGGCATTTTGCCAAGCGCTGGTCATGACAATGCCGAAGCTGATGATTCGTCCCGGCATGACATAACGGCCTCGCAGGGTCGCCAATTCCTGATCGTTCAGTTCAATGGGTTTGAACGTCTGTGCCTGGGTCGGCAGGCTGGCGGCCAGGCAAACCACGGCTAGCCAGATTGGAGTCTTCATTGGATGCTCCCGGAGCGTCGTGCTCCTTGTCATTAGAAGAAATCGCTTTGAATGAATCCGAAATCCATCAACTCTGCCTCTTGCACCGGGGTGAAGGTGTTGATGCGGTTCCTGGCGGTCAGTGGCATGGGTGGGTCGAGCAACGCATTGGTCTTGTCGTAGCCCTGGCCGATGACGGCAAAGATGATGCCGTTCCAGCCTTTGACAAAGTCGTCGACTTTGTAACGTTTATGACCGAGTACCGGATCTCCGATATATACCCAGCCCTTATGGACCCTTTGCATGACCACAAAATGTTTGTAGCCACGGATATCCAGGAGTACTACCACCGGAATTCTGATTTCGTTCAACGTTTGCGGCGCTACCCGGTAGCCACGGGCCCGCATGCCGATACTTTCCACGTAGCGTTTCATGTCGAGCATGGAGAAGCCCTGGACGCGGACGAGATCTTGATCGGAGTGTGCCAGCATGCCTTCGATGATCTGTTCTTCATTCACGTCCAGCCAATAGGCCTGGCGCAATATGGTCGCCAGCGCAGCCGCGCCGCAACTGAAGTCGGTTTTCTGTTGCACCAGGTCGGAAAATTTACGCTCACGTATGCTCTGGATCGGCTTATACACCACCGCGCCGCCCGGCAAGACGGAAAGCGGCATTTGTGCAGCCTCGATCACACTGGCCACGCAAAGCAAAAATACCAAGGCGATAATGCGCATGGTGGGACGCCTTCTGGTTGTGTTGAAGAAGGCCCCCAAAAGGGGGCCTCCAGGGACAGCCATTAGAACGAGTTGTTGGAAATGGCCAGCGAGTTGCTTTGTTGGTTACCCACACCAGCAGCCACGTTGACGCCCAGGTTGCCACTGCCACCATTCACCGAACCGCTCAGGGTTGCAGTGTTGGTCACAGGGTTTGCCCAGCCAGTTGGAGTCAGCACTTGGAAGGAATAAGTGTTGCTCAAATCGTAAGCGCTGCTCTCACTGTAACTTTTCGATTTATCGTATGAAGAATCGGACGATTTACTGCCTGATTTTTCGAACGAGGAGTCAAACGATTTTTCGAACGAGGAGGCAGACGATTTATCGTACGAGGAGTCAAGCGATTTTTCGAACGAGGAGGCAGACGATTTATCGTACGAGGAGTCAAACGACTTATCGAACGACTTATCGACCGATACATCGAGCGATGCACTCAGCGAGGCCTCGACAGAATTACTGCGGCTGCCCTCGTGACGGCCATGATCCCAAGAAACGGTCTTGGAAGCATCCAGAGCCGCTTCCAGAGAAGCGCTCAAAGAAGCACTCTTGGAACCGCTGGCATCAAAGCTCTTGGACCCGCTGGCCTCAGAGCTCTTGGAACCGCTGGCATCAAAGCTCTTGGACCAGCTGGCCTCAGAGCTCTTGGAACCGCTCACATCAAAGCTCTTGGCGCCGCTCGCAGCCCAGTTCGAAGAGGCGCTCTTATCAACGCTCAAATCGGACTCCTTACTGTAAGAGGAACTACCGCTGGCCGTTTTGGTAACCGTCAGCGTATCTACGCGGTAGGTCCGGTCGGCATTGTTATTCACGGTCAGGCCAGGGCCGTTTTGATCGGCGGAGGCGGTGGCTGTTGCGTTACCGAGTGGGGCATTGGTATTGGCAATTGCCATGGTGTTTTTCTGTTGGTTAAGGTCGCCGCCAGCAATGTTGATACCCATATTGCCGCTGCCGCTATTGCCCGATCCGCCCATCACGGCAGAGTTTGTGCTGCCGTAGTTGTCGACCCTGTTATTGTTGCTGTACTGCCTGACATCAGCGGTGGCAGTGGCAGTGCCGAACACGAAGCTGTTATCGAGACTGGAGTCGGAGGCAGCGTTTGCGATGGCGGCCGCGTTGTCTTGTTGGTTGCCGGCGCCTGCCGCCACGTTGACGCCGACGTTGCCGCTGGTGCCTGTGGCAGAGCTGCTCATTTCGGCTTCGTTTTCAGTCCCTTCGTTGAGGATGCGGTTGCCGCTACTGCGTTGCCGATCGTTTGCATCTGCAGTCGCGTAGACAGGGATCTTGGTTGGAGGAGGAGTGGTGTGGTGGCCGCCGTTATGATGGCCATTATGGTGACCATTGCCACGCGGTTCGTTTTGCCCAGCTTGTACAGCAACAGCCATGACCGCAGCAATTGCGAAAACCAGAGGCTTTAGTGCCATCGAGGGTTTCATGGTGATTCTCCGTACTTTATTTTAGGTTAAGTGTTGTTCCTACCTGTTTGGGTCAATCCCTGACCCGTACGCTCAGAGTGTTGGCCGTTCGGTTTCCCACCCCGGCGCTCTGATTCAACTGGATCACCCCACGGCTACCGGTGAAGGCCTGATCGCTGGTAGCGACCTGGCGATAGCCTGGTGCAGAGTCAGTTGGATCGGAGTTGGTGATCAGCGCCACGTTCTGTTGCATGAGGACGCTGTCGTCGATACTTTGCGGCTGTGTACTGATGCTTATCCGCAGGGCATTGGCTTGCTGGTTGCTGGCGCCCGTGCTCTGGTTGACGCCCAGTACGCCGTTGCCGTGGCTGAAGGAGTCGCCTTGAATGCTGGATCGAGCATCGATCCTGGGATCGACCTGCGTACGCAGCCGTTGGCGAATCTGTGTGGTAGCACTGGCGTTGTTGCCAATGGCGATGGCCCGGGCGTTGGCCTGTTGCTGTTGATCGCCCGCAGCCTGGTTGACCGAGAGATTGCCCTGGTACTGCATGCCCGAACCGTCGATGTCGGCGTTATTGATGACGGGAGGTTGGGCAAAGGTCGATGCACTGCAAAACATGGCGATAATCAGCAGCATACGATTCATCTCAACGGTCTCCCGTTAAGACTTTCAGAGCGCCCAGGCCTTGCTGGACGTTTGAATTGACCATGTTGGCAATACCGTTGCCCGAGTTTCCCGAACGTCCAGCGGGGAGGTTGGAAAGCTGGGGCTGGTTGCTGATATTGCCGCCCAGGTTGTTGGTGCCTTGATGGACCAGGCGGGAGATGCCTGCACCACTGGCGACGCTGGCAAAGTCGCCGTCGCTCAACTCGTTCGTTTGCCTGAGGATCTGTTTGGACGGGTTGGCATTGGCGGTCGTGGGGTCAGGGTCGGGAATCATCGGCGGACGCGTTGCGTTGCGCGGTTGGACATCACGGGTGATAACAATGATGCCGTTGTCGGCCTGTACAGGCAGGCTGACACTTGAGCCTAGTGCGCATCCGATCAGCAGGAGGCTGTAGATGCTTTTACCAAATATCCCCACGGCGGCAATTCCTTCTGTAAGTGGAACGCTGGCCCTTATCAGCGTTGCGGGGAAGAGAGCAGAAGGTGTGCCGGTTTTTGTTTTTCTTTTAAAAACAGTTGGTTGGCTGTAGTTGTCGAGGGGGTCAAAAAAATCTGTAACGCCACTGAGACAGGGCCACGCAAAAAAAGCGCTGTCCATACTGGCGGCATTGCTCGTCAAGGGCGCTGAAGGCAGGTTGTATCAGTGGCGTGACATGTTCTTGCTGGCGTGTTTTGGCCGCTTTAGCTCGCGGGTTTGCGCAAGGGTGGGTGTTTCAGGAATGGACATGTGCGGCAGGGCGGGGAACCCTGTCAGGCCTTGAGCAAACGCGTCACGGCCTCGAATGCCGCGTCCTTGCGCTGCTTCCAATCACCTTGCAGTACTTGGCAAGGCTGGCAGTGCAGGTCAAGCCATTGGCGGCTGGCCTGGAAAAACGCCTGGCGCTCTGCCAGTTGCGGTTGGCAACGCTGCCCGTCGTCATGCCAGGCCACCGTTTCAGGGCTCAGCAGTAAATGCAGGTCGTAGTGCCGTGCCAGCAAGGCTTGCTCGATCCACGTCGGGCACGCACCAAACAACGTGCGACTCCAAAGGATATTGCTCAACAGGTGCGTGTCGAGAATCAACAGTGACGGTTGTTTGGCGCGAGCTTCATCCTCCCAAGTCAGCTGGCCATGTGCTATGGATGTAATATCATCGTAGCAGGTTTCGCGGGCTTCACATTCGATGAAATGCCGAACGTACTCACCGACCAGGATGCCGCCAAAATGGGCGTGAATTTCGCCCGAAAGCCAGCTTTTGCCGCTGGATTCCGGCCCTGCCAGCACCAACACCTTCATGGGCACAGCAGCGGATCGCTGCGCCATGTGCGCCAACCTTGAATGGCCAGCAGGGTGAACAGGGCGTAGAGGGCGGCAGTCAGGTACAGCCCCTTGTACAGGAACAGCCCGACAAAGATCACATCCACGGCAATCCACAGCGGCCAGCATTGCAGGCGTTTTTGCGCCATCCACAACTGGGCCACCAGGCTGAAGCCGGTCAAGGCGGCATCCAGCCAGGGCTGGGCGGCGTCGGTCCAATGGGCCATCGCGGCACCCAGCAGCAAACTACCGGCCGCGCCTATGGCCAGGTCGCGTGCCAGGGTGGCGTTGCCCAGCCGGGTGACCTGCCGACCATGGTGCGTGTCGCCACCCCGGGTCCACTGCCACCAGCCATACAGCTGCAAGCCGGCATAGATCACCTGCAGCAGCATGTCCGAGTAGAGTTTGACTTCGAAAAAGATCCAGCTGTAGAGCAGCACCATAACCAGGCCGATCGGCCAGCACCAGGGGTTCTGTTTGACCGTCAGCCAGACGGCAATCACGCCGAGCGCGGCGGCAAACAGTTCAAGCCCGGACATGGCGGTTCCTTGGGGGAAGTCGTAAAGGGCGCTGATTGTACAGCAGCAGGGAAATGTGGCGAGGGGGGGCTTGCCCCCGCTGGACTGCAAAGCAGTCCCCCTCGCCACAAAGGTTGCTTACACCCGGAACTGCCTGAGCAGGCCGTTCAACTGTTCGCTGAGCGCTTTCAAGTGCACGCTCGCGACACTCGACTGCTCAGCGGCCAACGCGGTGCCGTGGGACAATCCGGCGGCCTGGGTGACGTTCTGGTTGATGTCCTCGACCACATGGGCCTGTTGCAGGGTCGCACTGGCGATAGAGGCGTTCAGGCCGTTGAGGTTGCGCAGCGCCTGGCCAATGGCGTTCAGGCTTTGCCCGGCCAGGCCCGCCTGTTCGATGGTTAGCTGGGAGGCTCGGCTGCTGTCACCGATCACCTTGACCGCAGCGTCCGAGTGATTCTGCAAGCGCTCGATCATCGTTTGAATTTCTGCCGTGGATTTTTGCGTGCGTTGCGCCAGCAAGCGCACTTCATCCGCGACCACGGCAAACCCTCGACCTTGCTCTCCGGCGCGGGCGGCTTCAATGGCGGCATTGAGTGCCAGCAGGTTGGTCTGTTCGGCAATCGAGCGGATCACTTCCAGCACGCTGCCGATCTGCGTGCTCTCTGTGGCCAGGGTGCGAATCACGTCGACCGCTTGATCGATGGTCCCCGACAACTGATCGATCTGCTGCAGGCTGCCATCGATGTTGATCTGGCCCTGTTGGGCCTGGGCTTGGGCGTCACGCATTTCGCTGGCCGCGTGTTCGGCATTCCTGGCCACGTCTTGCACGCCGTAGGTCACTTCATTGACCGCCGTCGCCACCAGCTCCATTTGCTGTGACTGTTGCTGACTGCGGGCCTGGGCTTGCGCGGCATTGTCGCCCAGGTCGCTGGAAGCCTGGCCCAGGGCGCTGGCAGAGGTTTGCAACTGGCTGATCACCTGGCGCAACTTGGCGGTGAAGGCGTTGAAGTGCCGTGCCAGCTCCGTGACTTCATCCCGGCCGTGGGTATCGAGGCTGCGGGTCAGGTCGCTTTCGCCGCTGGCAATGTTGGCCATGGCATCCACTGTTTCGCGCAGTGGGCGAACGATGCTGCGGGAAATCAGCATGACCAGCAGGGCCATCAACACCGCGATGCTCAGGCCCACCAGCGATGCTTCCCAGACCTGGCTACGGAACTCGACCTGCATGTCGTCGATGTAGACGCCGGAGCCAATCACCCAGCCCCAGGGTTCGAACAGTTTGACGTAGGAAGTTTTTTGCACCGGGGTGCTGGCGCCGGGCTTGGGCCAGCGGTAGTCGACCATGCCGGCGCCCTTGGCCCTGGCGATGGCCACCATCTCGTTGAACAGCGCGAAACCGTCCGGGTCCTTGACCGCGGAGAGGTTCTGGCCGTCAAGCTTCGGGTTGGTCGGGTGCATGACCATGACCGGGGTCAGGTCATTGATCCAGAAGTAGTCGCTCTGGTCGTAGCGCAAGCCGCGTACCACGCTCAGTGCCTGCTTCTGTGCGGCGTCGCGGGTGAGGGTGCCGGCTTTCTCCAGTTCATGGTAGTAGCCGAGGATTCCGCTGGCAGCCTGGACCACATGCTGGGTCTTCTGGGCCTTGGCTTGATAAAGGTCATCGTGAATCTGCTTGAGCATCAGCACCCCCAGGGTCAGCAGCATCAGTACCGCCACCACCAGGATGAGCCATAAACGCCGGCTGATCGACATACCGCGCAAGCTATTCATACCGTGTCACTCCAGGTTCTTGTTGTTGTTCTTGTCATCACTCACCGAACGCATTCAGGCATGCATTGGCACGGGCGCCAATGCGACTGAAGTCCAATAACGGCGCAGCGCTAATCGGGCATGTCTGATAGGATTTCGGCCTCGCGCGGGGAAACCTGAATCCAGGTTGATTTTTCACCGGATTTCTACGGGGCGGGCTCTATCCCGTGGGCCTCGCGCTTGCGCAATGCTGAGCACAGCGAATACCTGAAAACTATTGACGGGGCATGCCTTGAGGCATCGCTTCATGGGGGATTGATGGATCTTTGGACCGCCGCACAGGCCTTGATTCTTGGGGTTATCGAAGGACTGACCGAGTTTTTGCCCATTTCCAGTACCGGGCACCAGATCATTGTCGCGGATGTGCTCAACTTCGGTGGTGAACGTGCCAAGGCGTTCAATATCATTATCCAGCTCGGTGCGATCCTCGCGGTGGTCTGGGAGTTTCGCGGCAAGATCCTCGAAGTAGTGACAGGCTTGCCCACCCAGCGCACGGCGCAGCGGTTTACCGTCAACCTGCTGATCGCCTTCCTGCCCGCCGTGGTGCTGGGCGTGATCTTCGCGGACCTGATCCACCACTACCTGTTCAACCCGATCACGGTCGCGACCGCACTGGTGGTGGGCGGGATCGTCATGTTGTGGGCCGAGCGCCGTGAACATACCGTGCATGCAGAGTCCGTCGATGACATGACCTGGAAGGACGCACTGAAGGTTGGCTGTGCCCAGTGCCTGGCGATGATTCCGGGGACTTCGCGCTCTGGCTCGACCATCATCGGCGGCCTGCTGTTCGGCCTGTCGCGCAAGACCGCCACCGAGTTTTCGTTTTTCCTCGCCATGCCGACCATGGTCGGTGCCGCGGTGTACTCCGGCTACAAGTACCGTGATCTGTTCCAGGCCGCCGACCTGCCGGTGTTTGCAATCGGCTTTGTCACCGCGTTTATCTTCGCCATGATTGCGGTCAAGGGCTTGCTCAAGTTCATTGCCAGCCACAGCTACGCCGCCTTTGCCTGGTACCGGATCGCGTTCGGCCTGGTGATCCTGGCCACCTGGCAGTTCGGCGTGGTCGACTGGGCAGCGGTCAAGCCGTGATCGAGACACGCAATGGGCGCGCGATCCAGTACCCGCGTCTCAAGGCGCTGGTCTTCCTCGCGCTGTGCGCACTGCCGGTCGTGGGGTCGAGCTTGCTCTGGCTGCGCGGGGTCTCGCTGATACCGCTGGCGGCCTACGGTATCGTCAGCCTGTTGGCGTTCTTCCTGTACTGGAGCGACAAGCGCAAGGCGCGAGCCGATAGCTGGCGCACCCCGGAGAATGTCCTGCACGCCGTCGAACTGGCTGGCGGCTGGCCAGGTGCGTTGCTTGCCCAGCAAGTGTTTCGGCACAAGACGCGCAAAGTGTCGTTCCAGGTGCTGTTCTGGATCATCGTGTTGTTGCACCAGGTGTTCTGGATCGACCAGATGTTTCTCGGCGCCGGGCTGTTCAGGTTGCTCTAGAGCAAGAGTCCGACCTGGACGCGCTTGGGCAACTTGCTCACCACCAGTTGGTGGGACCTGCGCAGCAACGCTTGCAGTTCAAGGGCACCCAGCGGGTAGGGCGTGTGCATGATGATCCATTGGGCTCGCGCCAGATACGGCGCCGGCCCGATCCCCGGGCGGTCGACGTGGCCCAGGAACAGGTCCTTGTCGACCTTGAACGCCAGGGACTCGCCGCGCAGGTTCTGCAGCGCGAACATCTTGTTGCCGGCCACCGAAAACACCCGCACACCGCCCCATTTGTAATCTTCCCGTGCCCCGGGCAGGGCCAGGCAGAAACCCGCGACTTCGTCTTCCGTCATGGTCTTGGCCGTCATAACAAGCGGTCCCCGCAGCGGTTGAAAGATTCGCTCAAATGGTCGATCCAGGCGCGCACCGCCGGTAGCACGCCGCGCCGATGAGGGTAGACCGCCTGCAGCCAGCCGCCAGGCAATGACCACTGGGGCAGCAGTTGCACCAGCGAGCCGCTTGCCAGTTCCTGCTCGCAGAACAGCATCGGCAGTATGGTGAAGCCAAGGCCGGAGAGCGTGCAGGCCTTGCGCACGACAAAATCATCGATGCCCAGGCGCGCCTCCAGGCTCAAGTCGCAGCTTTGTCCCTGCTCATCGAGCATGCGCAAATGCACCAGGCGATCGGCTTCCAGCGCCCCCAGCACCGGGACGTTTTTCAGGTCGTCCGGGGTGGTGATCTGGCGCTCGCGCAGGAACTGTGGACTGGCGACCATGACGGTTTGTGCCTGGCGCAGGCGTCGGGTGACCAGAAACGGGTCTTCATCCCCCTGTTCGCGGACGCGCAAGGCCACGTCGATGCCTTCGGTCACCAGGTCCACGCGCCGGTTGAGCAGTTGCATGTCCAGTTGCACCTGAGGGAAGCGCTCCAGGAACGAGCTGATGACCGACGGCAGAAACTCATGGGCCAGTCCCACCGGGCAGGACACGCGCAACCGTCCCCGTGGTTCGCTGGACATGCTGGCCACGGCTTCATCGGCCATCTCGGCTTCCAGCAGCATTGCCTGGCAATGGCGCAAGTAACGCTCGCCCACCGAGGTCAGCTTGAGCTGGCGGGTGGTGCGCTGCAGCAGGCGGGCTCCCAGGCGCTCTTCCAGTTCAGCGATGCGTCGTGACAAGCGCGACTTGGGAATGCCCAGCAAGCGACCGGCGGCAGCGAAACCGCCGGCTTCAACCACTTTGGCGAAATAGTAGAGGTCATTGAGGTCTTGCATGGCGAGGCTCGATTGTCCTATGGGTGGGACGAACTATCGCATTATTACCGACTAATCAGCTATTGGTTTCACCTGTAGGATTGTCCTCAATTGATCGCCCGGTGGCGATCCTCACTTGGAGATCCCACATGAAACTTCTGCATATCGATTCGAGCATCCTGGGTGACAACTCGGCTTCCCGTCAGCTGAGCAAGGGCGTTATCCAGGCCTGGACCGCTGCCGAGCCTGACGCCGTGGTCACTTACCGCGACTTGGCCGGCGATGCCATCAGCCACTTTTCCGCCGCGACCCTGGTTGCCGCCGGCACCACGGCCGAACTGCGTGACGCCGCGCAACAGCATGAAGCCGACCTGAGCGCTTCGACCCTGGCCGAGTTCCTGGCGGCAGATGCCGTGGTCATCGCCGCGCCGATGTACAACTTCACCATCCCAACCCAGCTCAAGGCCTGGTTCGACCGTATCGCCGTGGCCGGCCAGACCTTCCGCTACACCGAAGCCGGTCCTGAAGGCCTGTGCGGCAACAAGAAAGTCGTGGTGGTGTCCACCTCTGGCGGCCTGCATGCCGGCCAGGCGACGGGCGTAGGTCATGAAGACTACCTGAAAGTGATGCTGGGCTTCATGGGCATCACCGACGTCGAATTCGTCCGCGCCCACGGCCTGTCCTATGGTGAGGAGGTTCGTGCCAAAGCCATGAACGACGCCCAGGCCCACATCAGCGATCAATTGTTCGTCGCTGCATAAGGCAGGTTCAACGGCTCGCCCAGCCTTGGGCAAATGCCACTGGACCCCGGGCCTTGATCGTCGTAAAACGATCAAGGCCCGGGGTCTTTTTGCTTCTCTCATTTGCATCTGACAACCGAGGTGTTGGCCCGAGTTATGCTGGTCCGCAGTAGCAGCTCGGTTGCACGATGGTCTCAATACCGGCCAGGGCCCTGAATCCAGGCAAGTGGCGCCAATCGGCTCATCCAGTCAGGTCAAACGGTGGGGCATCCCATGTCGCGTCTTTGTGCAGTGTTACTGTTGTGCCTGCTCGGCAGCCTGAATCCGGTGCAGGCGGTGCCTGCGCCGCACCCGCACTGGAGTGTCGGCTATCACCGCCTGACTTTTCCCGACCCCCTGGATCTACAGCCTATGGACGCCATTGCGTTCTATCCATCGACCGGTATCGAGCATTCCAGTCGGGTCGAGGGCTATCGCATCGACGCCAGCGAAGATGCCAGGGTTGCCATCGGCCGTTTCCCGATGCTGATGCTGTCCCCGGGCAACACCGGGACACCGCTGGCCTTGCATGACCTCGCCACCTCGTTGGCGCGCAAAGGGTTCGTAGTGGTGGCCGTGACTCATCCCGGTGACAATTCCAGGGATCACAGCCGGCTCGGGACCTTGAGCAATCTGTACGGCCGTCCGATCCAGATTTCCGCAGCCATCACCGCCACCCTGGGCGACCCCCTGTTGGCGCCGTTCGTCCATGCCGATCAGGTCGGGGTGATCGGTTACTCCGCCGGTGGCGAGACCGCGTTGATTCTTTCGGGAGCCACCCCGGACCTGGAGCGGCTGCGTCGCTACTGCCGGGAGCGCCCGGATGACCGGGACGCCTGCAACACCCGGGGCGAACTGATCGCCGACCGAGACGACCTGCAACCGGAGGCCGATCCACGGGTTCACGCCTTGATGCTGATGGCGCCCCTGAGCTTGAAGTTCAGTCGCCAGACCCTGGCGGGTGTGCACATCCCGGTGCTGCTCTACAGCGGTGATGGGGACACCCTGGTGGCGCTGGACAAGAACGCTGCCGCACTAGCACGCAAGCTGCCCGTCGCTCCGGATTTCAGGTTACTGACGGGGGCCGGGCACTTCGTGTTCATGGCGCCCTGCAGCGAGGAGCAGGTTGCGGCGATGCCGGCGTTGTGTACCGACGCCGATGGCGTGGACCGCGAGGACATTCACCGCAACCTGATCGCTGAAGCCGGACGTTTTTTTACCCAGGCGCTGGGTAAGCCAGACAGGGCAGGGCTGCAGACGGCGGATCAGTAAGCCAAACCTGAACCGAGCAACGTGACTGTCGTAGATGGCGCCGGCCACAGAGTTTCGATGCTTATGCCGAGCGGCCTCAGGCGGGCGTAGAAAAAAGCAGGCTAATGGTCAATCTCGCACTGCCAAGGCGTTACTGCTGATCTTTTGGTCTAAGGTGCGCCGTGCCTGCGCTAAGATGGCGACCAAACAAAAACAGGGTTCACCACGTTCAATGTCGGAAAAAGACACCATCTCCATTCATCTGGTGCGCGAGGCACTGCTGCAAAGTTGCGCACCGGGTGCCGCCAGCCTTGAGGTGCTGCTCAAGGTCGGAATAGAGCCACGGTTACTGGAGGTGGCCAATGCGCGGGTACCGGCCACGGCCTATGCACGGCTGTGGCGTCTGCTGGCGCGGCGCAGGGACGACGAGTTCTTTGGTATGGACCCGCGGCAGCTGAAGTCCGGCAGCCTGGCGTTCCTGTGTCGATGCGCGATGGCCCAGCCAACCCTGGCCACCGGCCTGGAGTCCGGGCTGGGCTTTCTGTCGTTGATGCTCGAACACCTGCCGGCCCAACTGGTCCACCAGCAGAGCCTGGCGGAGATCGTCCTGCTCGAGGATGACCTGCCACCGCGCCGCGCCTTCACCTATTTCACCTACTGGATGATTGTTCACGGCGTGGCCTGCTGGTTGGCCGGACGACGGATTCCGATTCTGGCGATCGAACTGCGTTGCGCCGAGCCGGACTTCTGCGATGACTACAAGGTGATGTTTTCCGAAAACCTGCGCTTTGATCGGCCACGGACCCGGATGATCTTTTCCGCCGACTGCCTCGAGTTACCGATCAAGCGCAGCGCGGACGAGCTCAAGCGTTTTCTGGCCCAGGCGCCAGCCAACATCCTGGTCAAGTACCGCGACCCGCAGAGCCTGGCCAGCCGTATCAAGCACGACCTGCGGCAGTTGCCGGCCCAGCACTGGCCGGAAACCGACAGCCTGGCGCAACGGCTGTGCATGTCGGCCTCGACCTTGCGCCGCCGCCTGGCCGAAGAAGGGCAGACCTACCAGGGCCTGAAGGACAGCGTGCGCAAGGAGCTGGCGATCGTCTGGCTGGCGGAGCCCAGCATCAGCTTCGCCGAAATCGCCACGCGCCTGGGGTTTGCCGATACCAGTTCGTTCTACAAGGCGTTCCGCAAATGGTCGGGGTCAAACCCTGGGCATTACCGCAGCCTGATTCTCAACGAAGCTGACTGAGCCGGGCCTTTCGCCGGCACGCGCTTGCACCCCTCGCACCGCGTTAGGCTTGGCCAAACCAGTCAAGCAACTTGAAAGCTTTGACCATTGTTCCCCATCGTCCGCAGAGCGAGTATTTCCTGGATTTAAACGGTTCCCCCCAACCTAATAAAAATACAGAGGGATTCTGGCAATGCGCGATTACCTGTCTGCAACCACACAGTTCAATTATCAGCACACCGTCGATGCGGCGCTCCATGGCTCACTGACGGCGCTCAACGCCTGCGTTGAATGCTGCGACCGGCATGCGTTGCCCGGGCGCATTGCCTTGTTCTGGGAAGGCCGTGACGCCAGTTCCGCGACCTATACCTTCAGCGATCTGCAGGACAAGGCCGCGCGCTTTGCCAATTTCCTGCAGGCACAGGGCGTGAAAAAGGGTGACAAGGTCGCCGGCCTGCTGCCGCGCAACGTCGAGTTGCTGATTGCGGTGCTCGCCACCTGGCGTATCGGTGCGGTCTATCAGCCGCTGTTCACCGCCTTCGGCCCCAAGGCCATCGAACACCGGCTCGGCAGCTCCGGCGCCAGGATCGTGGTGACCGACGCGGTCAATCGTCCGAAGCTCGATGAAGTCCCGGGCTGTCCGACCATCGTCACCATCGGTGGCCCGAAAGGCCAGGGCATCGTCCGTGGCGATTTCAGTTTCTGGGCCGAGCTGGCCAATTACTCCAATCAGTGCGAACCGGTGATGCTGACCGGCGAAGACCCGTTCCTGCTGATGTTTACCTCGGGCACCACTGGCCCGTCCAAAGCCCTGTACGTGCCCCTCAAGGCCATGGTCGCGTTCCAGAGCTACACCCGTGACGCGGTCGACCTGCGCCCCGAGGATGCGTTCTGGAACGTTGCCGACCCGGGCTGGGCTTATGGCATCTACTTTGGTGTGACCGGGCCGTTGTCCATGGGGCATCCGATTACCTTCTACGATGGTCCGTTCACCCTCGAAAGCACCTGCCGGGTGATCAACAAGTACGGCATCACCAACCTCACCGGATCGCCGACCGCTTACCGCTTGCTGATTGCCGGCGGCGATGAGTTCGCCCGTTCGATCAAGGGCCAGCTGCGTATCGTCAGCAGCGCCGGCGAGCCGTTGAACCCGGAAGTGATCCGCTGGTTCGCCGACAACCTCGACGTGGTGATCCATGACCACTATGGCCAGACCGAACTGGGCATGGTGCTGTGCAACCACCATGGCCTCGAGCACCCGGTACACGTTGGCGCCGCCGGTTTTGCCTCGCCGGGTCACCGGATCGTGGTGCTGGACGACGCTTACAGCGAATTGTCGGTCGGCCAACCGGGGATTCTGGCCATCGACCGCAGCCAGTCACCGATGTGCTGGTTCGCCGGTTACGAAGGGGCGCCCACCAAAGCCTTCGTTGGCAACTATTATCTGAGTGGCGATACCGTCGAACTCAACCCGGACGGCAGCATCAGCTTTGTCGGCCGTAGCGATGACGTGATCACCACGTCGGGTTATCGGGTAGGCCCGTTCGATGTGGAAAGCGCGTTGATCGAACACCCGGCGGTGATCGAGGCGGCCGTGGTCGGCAAACCCGATCCGGAGCGCACTGAGCTGGTGAAGGCGTTCGTGGTACTGAGCACGCAATACCGCGCCTCTCCCGAGCTTGCCGAGGAGCTGCGCCAGCATGTGCGCAAGCGCCTGGCCGCGCACTCGTACCCGCGTGAAGTGGAATTTGTCAGTGAGTTGCCGAAAACCCCAAGCGGCAAGTTACAGCGCTTTATCTTGCGCAACCAGGAAATCGCCAAGGCTCAAGAGGCTGCGGCTCACAAGGCTTCGGCTTGAATTCAAGGAAACAACGATGCAAATCGCAAACAAGGTTTTTCTCGTCAGTGGCGGCGCTTCCGGACTGGGGGCGGCCACCGCTGAAATGCTGGTCGGTGCCGGCGCCAAAGTGATGCTGGTGGACATGAACGCAGAAGCGCTCGCCGCCCAGGCCAAACGCCTGGGCGCCGAGAGCGTGGTGGCTGATATCACTCAGGAAGCGGCGGCGGAAGCGGCGGTCAAGGCCACTGTCGCGACCTTTGGCGGCTTGCACGGGCTGGTCAACTGCGCCGGCGTGGTCCGTGGCGAGAAAATCCTC
Source organism: Pseudomonas sp. FW300-N1A1 (assembly GCF_058789115.1). NCBI lineage: Bacteria > Pseudomonadati > Pseudomonadota > Gammaproteobacteria > Pseudomonadales > Pseudomonadaceae > Pseudomonas > Pseudomonas sp. FW300-N1A1. Next base: position 16,828 of record NZ_JBYTBK010000034.1, read on the forward strand.
GGCAAAAACGGCCCCCACGCACTGGCCAGTTTCAGCCAGGTGATCAACGTCAACCTGATTGGCAGTTTCAACCTGTTGCGCCTGGCAGCCGCAGCCATTGCCGAGACCGAGGCCAATGCCGACGGCGAGCGCGGCGTGATCATCAACACCGCTTCGGCCGCCGCCTACGATGGCCAGATCGGCCAGGCGGCGTACGCGGCCTCCAAAGGTGCGATTGTCAGCCTGACCTTGCCCGCTGCCCGTGAACTGGCGCGCTTTGGTATCCGCGTGATGACCATCGCCCCGGGCATCTTCGAAACCCCGATGATGGCCGGCATGACCCAGGAAGTGCGCGATTCGCTGGCCGCCGGCGTGCCATTCCCGCCACGCCTGGGCAAACCGGACGAGTACGCCGCGCTGGTCAGGCATATCATAGAGAACAGCATGCTCAACGGTGAGGTGATCCGTCTCGACGGCGCCTTGCGCATGGCGGCCAAATAAGGAGTCATGATCATGACCACGAACAACGATCCGATTGTCATTGTCAGCGCCGTCCGCACCCCCATGGGCGGTTTTCAAGGTGAACTCAAAAGCCTGAGCGCACCGCAACTGGGCGCCGCTGCCATTCGCGCCGCGGTCGAGCGCGCGGGCGTGGCCAGCGACGCGGTGGAAGAAGTGCTGTTCGGCTGCGTATTGTCCGCAGGCTTAGGCCAGGCCCCGGCGCGACAAGCCGCCCTGGGTGCGGGCCTGAACAAGGCGACCCGCTGCACCACCCTGAACAAGATGTGCGGTTCGGGCATGGAAGCCACGATGCTGGCCCACGACATGCTGCTGGCCGGCAGTGCCGAGGTGGTGGTCGCCGGCGGCATGGAAAGCATGTCCAACGCACCGTACCTGCTGGACCGGGCCCGGGCCGGCCTGCGCATGGGCCACGGCAAGGTCCTGGACCACATGTTCCTCGACGGCCTGGAAGATGCCTACGACAAGGGGCGCCTGATGGGCACCTTCGCCGAGGACTGTGCCGAGACCAACGGCTTTACCCGTGAGGCACAGGACGCCTTTGCCATTGCCTCGACCACCCGCGCCCAGCAGGCGATCAAGGACGGCAGCTTCAACGCCGAGATCGTGCCCCTGCAGGTCATGGTCGGCAAAGAGCCGAAAACCATCAGCGATGACGAGCAGCCGCCCAAAGCCAGGCTGGACAAGATCGCCAGCCTGAAACCGGCGTTCCGCGAAGGCGGTACGGTCACGGCAGCCAACTCCAGTTCGATTTCCGATGGCGCGGCGGCCTTGCTGTTGATGCGTCGCAGCGAAGCCGAGAAACGTGGCTTGAAGCCACTGGCGGTGATTCATGGTCACGCCGCGTTTGCCGACACCCCGGGCTTGTTCCCGGTCGCTCCAGTGGGCGCGATCAAGAAGCTGATGAAAAAGACCGGCTGGTCGCTGGATGAGGTCGACCTGTTCGAAGTCAACGAAGCCTTCGCCGTGGTCAGCCTGGTCACCATGACCATGCTGGAGATCCCCCACGACAAGGTCAACATTCACGGCGGCGCCTGCGCCCTGGGCCACCCGATTGGCGCCTCGGGTGCGCGCATCCTGGTGACCTTGCTCTCGGCCCTGCGCCAGAAAGGCCTGAAACGCGGCGTTGCAGCCATCTGCATCGGCGGCGGTGAAGCCACGGCCATGGCCGTTGAATGCCTGTACTAAGGAATCCCCATGCTCCCGAATGACGAACAACTACAGATCAGCGAAGCGGCACGGCAGTTTGCCCAGGAGCGGCTCAAGCCGTTTGCCGCCGAGTGGGATCGCGAGCATCGCTTCCCTAAAGAAGCCATCGGCGAGATGGCACAACTGGGCTTCTTCGGCATGCTGGTGCCGGAGCAATGGGGCGGCTGCGACACCGGGTACCTGGCCTATGCCATGGCCCTGGAAGAAATCGCCGCCGGCGATGGCGCCTGCTCGACCATCATGAGCGTGCACAACTCGGTCGGCTGTGTGCCGATCCTCAAGTTCGGCAACGATCAACAGAAAGAGCAATTCCTCAAGCCGCTGGCCAGTGGGGCCATGCTCGGCGCGTTCGCCTTGACCGAGCCCCAGGCCGGTTCCGACGCCAGCAGCCTGAAAACCCGTGCGCGCCTGGACGGCGATCACTACGTGCTCACCGGCTGCAAACAGTTCATCACGTCGGGGCAGAACGCCGGGGTGGTGATTGTGTTTGCCGTGACCGACCCGGCTGCTGGCAAGCGCGGGATCAGTGCCTTTATCGTGCCCACCGACTCACCGGGCTACAAGGTCGCGCGGATCGAGGACAAACTCGGCCAGCATGCCTCCGACACCTGCCAGATCCTGTTCGAGGACGTGAAGGTGCCGGTAGCCAACCGTCTGGGCGAGGAGGGCGAAGGCTACAGGATTGCCCTGGCCAACCTGGAAGGCGGGCGTGTCGGCATTGCCTCGCAGTCCGTAGGCATGGCCCGCGCTGCCTTCGAAGCGGCCCGCGACTATGCCCGCGAGCGAGAAAGTTTCGGCAAGGCCCTCATCGAGCATCAGGCCGTGGCCTTTCGCCTGGCCGACATGGCCACGCAAATCGCCGTCGCCCGGCAAATGGTGCATTACGCCGCCGCCCTGCGTGACAGTGGCAAGCCGGCCCTGGTGGAAGCTTCGATGGCCAAGCTGTTTGCTTCGGAAATGGCCGAGAAGGTCTGCTCGATGGCATTGCAAACCCTGGGTGGCTACGGTTATCTGAACGACTTCCCGCTGGAGCGAATCTACCGAGACGTGCGGGTCTGCCAGATTTATGAAGGCACCAGTGATATTCAGCGCATGGTCATTTCGCGCAATCTTTGAAAAGGAATGTTGGCATGAGTTACGAAACGATTTTGTTGGACGTCCAGGGCCGGGTCGGCCTGATCACGCTCAATCGTCCCCAGGCACTGAACGCACTGAATGCGCAGATTGTCAGCGAAGTGAACCACGCGCTGGACGGTCTGGAAGCCAATCCGGACATCGGCTGTATCGTACTGACCGGCTCGAAAAAAGCCTTTGCCGCCGGTGCTGACATCAAGGAAATGGCGGAGCTGACCTACCCGCAGATCTACCTCGATGACCTGTTCAGCGACAGTGATCGGGTGGCTAACCGCCGCAAGCCGATCATTGCCGCGGTCAACGGTTTTGCATTGGGGGGCGGCTGTGAACTGGCGCTGATGTGCGACTTCATCCTGGCCGGTGACAACGCCAGGTTCGGTCAGCCGGAAATCAACCTGGGCGTGTTGCCAGGCATGGGCGGCACCCAGCGCCTGACCCGCGCGGTGGGCAAGGCCAAGGCCATGGAAATGTGCCTGAGCGGCCGCTTGATCGATGCGGTGGAGGCCGAGCGTTGCGGCATCGTGGCGCGCATCGTGCCGGCCGATGAGCTGTTGGACGAGGCGATGAAGGTAGCCGCGGTGATTGCCAGCAAGTCGCTGCCGATTGCGATGATGACCAAGGAATGCGTCAACCGCGCCTTTGAAGTCAACCTGTCCGAAGGTGTTCGCTTCGAACGCCGGGTGTTCCATGCAGCGTTCGCCACCCAGGATCAGAAGGAAGGGATGGCCGCGTTCATTGCCAAGCGCGCGCCTGAGTTCGTCGGCAAGTAATTGTGTGGCGAGGGGGCTTGCCCTAATGCCGATCAGTTAAGCCAAAGACCAGCCGAACATAGAACCTGTGGCGAGGGAGCTTGCTCCCGCGCCACAGGTTTCGTGTTCGGCTTTATTTCTCTTGACTGACCGGCATTAGGGCTTGCCCCCGATGGGCCGCATAGCGGCCCTGAACCTGTATTTGCATGCTGTCAGGCAGACCAAATTTCATCCTCGCCACAGGTGCCTATGCTTCAGATCTGATAATTCTTCAATTCCCGCGCAATCACCATCCGCTGTATCTCGCTCGACCCCTCGTAAATCTGCGTGATCCGCGCATCGCGGTAGTAACGCTCCACCGGATAATCTTCCAGGTAGCCGTAGCCGCCGTGAATCTGAATGGCAGACGAGCAGACCTTCTCGGCCATCTCGGACGCGAACAGCTTGGCCTGGGAGGCTTCGGACAGGCACGGCTTACCGGCGCTGCGCAGGCGCGCGGCGTGCAGGATCAGCAAGCGGGCGGCGTTCAGGCGGGTGTGCATGTCGGCCAGCAGGTTGGCGATGCTCTGGTGCTCGATGATCGGCTTGTCGAACTGCACCCGGTCACGGGAATAGGCCAGTGCTGCTTCGAAGGCTGCACGGGCAATGCCCAGCGCTTGCGCGGCGATCCCGATGCGACCACCTTCGAGGTTGGACAGGGCAATCGCCAGGCCCTTGCCGCGTTCGCCCAGCAGGTTCGCTTCGGGAATCACGCAGTTATTGAGGGTAACGGCACAGGTATCGGAGGCGCGAATGCCCATCTTGTGTTCGCTACGGTCGACAATGAACCCTGGGTTGTCGGTGGGCACCAGGAAGGCTGACAGACCTTTCTTGCCCAGGTCCGGGTCGGTGACGGCGAAGACGATGGCCAGTTTCGCGCGCTTGCCGTTGCTGACGAACTGTTTGGCGCCATTGATCACCCATTGACCGTCACGCAGTTCGGCACGGGTGCGCAGGTTATGCGCCTCGGAGCCGGCCTGGGGCTCGGTCAGGCAGAAGCAACCAATGGCCTGGCCGCTGGCCAGGTCTGCCAGCCAAGTCTGTTTCTGTTCCTCGGTACCGTAATTGAGTACCGGCCCGCAGCCCACCGAGTTATGGATGCTCATCAAGGCGCCGGTGGCGCCGTCACCGGCGGAAATTTCTTCCACCGCCAGGGCGTAGGCCACGTAGTCGACGTAGGTGCCACCCCATTCTTCGGGCACCACCATGCCGAGCAACCCCAGCTCGCCCATTTTCGCCACCAGCGCATCGTCGATCCAGCCGGCCTTTTCCCAAGCCTGGGCATGGGGGGCGATTTCGCCACGGGCAAAGTCCCGGGCCATGTCGCGGATCATCACTTGTTCTTCGGTCAATTCGATATCGTGCATGACTCAGCTCCCGCTCTGATCAAATCCGCTGAAGAAGCTCGCCACCCGCTCGGCGTCCAGCGCCTGTACGGTCGGAGGGTTCCAGCGTGGGTTCTTGTCTTTGTCGATCAGCAGGGCGCGCACACCTTCGATCAGGTCGCCACGCTCGAACCACTGACGATCCAGGTGCAGCTCCAGGGCAAAGCACTGTTCCAGGCTCAGCTGTCGGCCGCGGCGCAGCATTTCCAGGGTCACGCCCATGGCCAGCGGTGAGCGGGTTTCCAGCAAGTCGGCGGTGGTCAACGCCCAGGCGTGGCTGTCGGCAACCGTGACGGTACGCAGTTGCTCGACGATGCCCGGCACGTCCGCCAGGGCGAAGAAGTGATCGATGGCCGGGCGCAGGGTTTGCAGCGGCGCGTCGGGCAGGTGCTGCACGCCGAGCCTGGCCAGCAGGCCTTGCAGGTCCTTGAGCGGGGTGTCGTGCCATACCAGGCTGTCCAGGCGCTGGTCCAGCTCGGCCAGACGCGCACTTTCCAGGTACCAGTCGGCCAACCCGCAGTACAACGCATCGGCGGCGCGAATCTGCACGCCGCTGACACCCAGATAGATCCCCAGTTCGCCTGGGATGCGGGGCAGGAAGTAGCTGCCACCCACGTCCGGGAAATAGCCGATGGCCACTTCCGGCATCGCCAGGCGGCTACGTTCGGTGACCACCCGCAAGTCGGCGCCCTGCACCAGTCCCATGCCGCCGCCGAGGACGAAACCGTCCATCAGCGCGAGCACGGGTTTACGGTAATGGTGGATCGCCAGGTCCAGGGCATATTCTTCGACGAAGAACGTTTCATGCAGGGTGTCGCCGCTGGTGTAGCTGTCGTACAGCGAGCGGATATCGCCACCGGCACAGAAGGCTTTCTCGCCAGCCCCGCGCAGTACCACGGCATGCACTTGCGGATCCCGGGCCCAGGCGTCCAGCTGGCGATGCAGGCTGCGCACCATGTCCAGGGTAATGGCATTGAGGCCGGCGGGGCGATTGAGGGTCAGGTGGCCAATGTGGTTGCGCACCTGGGCCAGCACGTCGTTCTGTGTGGCATCCATGGGCTGGCCGGTCGGGGATGAAACCTGAGCAGTCATCACTAACTCCCTGCTTTTATTGTTCTTTATAGAGGTGCTCGCGCGCGAGCGATGGCGGATCGTAACAGTGCAAATTTGCCAAGTACAACCCGGATAACTGCAGGTCGCCTGTGCATTTTTGCATGTCAGGATCCGCCCCTGGTGCAGTGGGTCATTGAGCGACCACCTCCGTGCTGCCCGACACGGAACAGTGCGCGACAAGGCACCGTCGATGCGCCTTTCGCCCGTGTCGAAAAGGCTTGCCGTCGCGCCTGGCCGCTGACGACAGAATCGGCTGTCGAATGCGCTCGTTCAGCGCAGTTGCGCTGTCTGGAGCGCGCCTTACGACACCTGCCCCGTCCCGGCTATTGGCATTCTGGCGTTCCGTTTCAGGTGCTTTTGACAATGCGCCAGAAAAGGATTGCACCCCGACGACTGGCTCCTTCCAGTCGATAACAACAATAAATACGGCTGCGGTGAAGACCGCATCGATTTTCTGCCCCTGTAAAAAGTGTGGTTCGGCGCGGGCGCCTGACCGCTATAAATCCAAATAATCCGGGACTCAAGAAGATGAATATCAAGTGGCTGACCTTGCCGGCACTCGCTTTGCTGTGCTGCTCCACCGGCGCCAGTGCCAAAGAATGGAAAGAGTTGCGCTTCGGCGTCAATCCCAGCTATCCACCCTTTGAGTCCACGACCGCCGACGGCGGTGTGCAAGGCTTCGGCGTCGACCTGGGCAACGCCATCTGCGCCGAGTTGAAACTGACCTGTGTCTGGGTCAGCAACGACTTCGACGGGCTGATCCCGGGTCTCAAAGCCGGCAAGTTCGATGCGATCGAATCCTCGATGACGGTGACGGATGCCCGTAAAAAACAGATCGATTTCAGTGATCGCCTCTATGCCGGACCGACCGCCATCGTCACCCGCAAGGATTCCGGCCTGGAGCCCACCGCCGAATCCCTCAAGGGCAAGACTCTGGGGTTCATGCAAGGCACGATTCAGGAGACCTACGCCAGGGCCAAACTGGCGCCAGGCGGCGTGAAACTGCGGGCCTATCAGAATCAGGATCAGGTGTATGCGGACCTGGTGTTCGGCCGCCTCGATGCATCCATCCAGGATAAGTTACAGGCGCAGATGAGTTTTCTGACGTCCCCACAGGGCGCTGACTTCCAGAACAGCGAAGGCATCAGTGACCCGCTGGTTCCCTCGGAGATTGCCATTGGTATCCGCAAGGGCAACGACGAGCTCAAAGGCATGATCAACGCCGCCATCAAGTCCCTGCACGACAAGGGCATCTACGCACAGATCCAGCAAAAGCACTTCGGCGCTCTGGACCTCTATAACAACTGATCCTCGCGCCCCGAGCACTGTGCCGCGCTCATCGGTACAGCGCACATGCGGGCGCCACAAGACAGGTAACTGGCGTGAATTCCCTCCTGAATCTACTGGGGGTCGATCTCTCGACCCTGCAAGGTTACGGCCCGTTGTTGCTGCATGGCACGTGGGTCACCCTCAAACTCTCTGCGTTTTCGCTGCTGGTCAGCATAGTGTTGGGGTTGCTGGGCGCCGCGGCCAAGTTATCGCCGCAGAAGTGGCTGAACCTGCCGGCGACGCTCTATACCACACTGATTCGCGGTGTGCCGGACCTGGTGCTGATGCTGTTGATCTTCTACAGCCTGCAAGGCTGGTTGAGCAGCCTTACCGAGGCGATGGGCTGGCCCTACATGGAGATCGACCCGTTTCTGGCCGGGATCGTCACGCTCGGGTTTATCTACGGCGCGTACTTCACCGAGACCTTTCGTGGCGCCATTGTGAGCGTGCCACGCGGCCAACAAGAGGCCGCCGCCTGTTTCGGTCTCAATCGCTGGCAACGGTTTCGTTTCGTGGTGTTCCCGCAAATGATGCGTTTTGCCTTGCCGAGCCTGGGCAACAACTGGCTGGTGTTGCTCAAGGCCACGGCGCTGGTGTCGATCATTGGCTTGTCGGACCTGGTCAAAGTGGCGCAGGAGGCGGGTAAAAGTACCTTCAACATGCTCGACTTCCTGCTGATGGCGGCGGCGTTGTACCTGCTGATCACCAGCGCCTCCAACTATGGCTTGCGCGTGCTTGAGCGCCGCTACAACCAAGGGGTACGGGGGATGGCGCGATGATTGAATTGATTGCCGAGTACTGGAGGCCCTTCCTGTTCAGCGACGGTGAGACGTTCACCGGCCTGGCCATGACCCTGTGGTTGCTGGTGGCGAGTATCGTCCTTGGCTTTTGCCTGTCGTTGCCACTGGCGATCATGCGTACCTCGCGCTGGGCGTTGTTGCGCTGGCCGGTCCAGTTGTTCACGTATGTATTTCGCGGTACGCCGCTGTATATCCAACTGCTGATTTGCTACAGCGGGATCTACGGCATTGCGGCGGTGCGCGATCAGCCGCTGCTGGAAGCCTTCTTCCGCGATGCCATGAACTGCACCTTGCTGGCGTTCACCCTCAACACCTGTGCCTACACCGTGGAGATATTCGCCGGGGCGATTCGCAGCATTCCCTACGGCGAAATCGAAGCGGCGCACGCCTATGGCTTGAGCGGCTGGCGGCTGCACCTGCAGCTGATCCTGCCATCGGCCCTGCGCCGCGCACTGCCGTACTACAGCAACGAAGTGATTCTGATGCTGCACGCCACGTCCGTGGCCTTCACCGCGACCATCCCGGACATTCTGAAAGTTGCCCGGGATGCCAACGCCGCCACCTTCATGACGTTTCAGGCGTTTGGCATCGCCGGTTTGCTGTACCTGGGGTTGTCATTCGCCCTGGTCGGCGGATTCCGCCTGGCGGAGAAACGCTGGCTGGGCTTCCTCGGGCCGGCGCACTGAATCACTCACCTCATTTTTGTCCAGAGCGGCGTCGACGCAGACGCCGCTTCAGGAGTGCAAGCATGTACAAACTCACGGTTGAAAATCTGTATAAACGTTTTGGTGACAACGAAGTGCTCAAGGGCGTCTCTTTGAACGCGCGGGCCGGGGATGTGGTGAGCATGATCGGCGCCAGCGGCTCGGGCAAAAGCACCATGCTGCGATGCATCAATTTTCTGGAACGCGCGGACGAGGGGGCCATTGAGCTGGATGGCGAGCGCATTGTCACCCGCCAGGCGGCAGGTGGCATGCGGGTCGCCAATCCGGCACAGTTGCAGCGCTTGCGCACACGACTGGCCATGGTGTTTCAGCACTTCAACCTGTGGAGTCATTTGACCGTGCTGGAGAACATCATGCTGGCGCCCTGCAAAGTGCTGGGTGTCGCCCGCAAGGACGCCGAAACCAGCGCCCGGGCGTATCTGGACAAGGTCGGCCTGCCCCAGCGGGTGGCCGAGCAATACCCGGCGTTTCTGTCGGGTGGCCAGCAGCAACGGGTGGCGATTGCGCGAGCATTGGCGGTGGAGCCACAGATCCTGTTGTTCGATGAGCCGACATCAGCCCTGGACCCGGAGTTGGTGGGTGAAGTGTTGAAGGTGATTCAGGCACTGGCCGAGGAGGGGCGGACCATGTTGATGGTGACTCACGAAATGGGTTTTGCCCGGCAGGTTTCCAGTCAAGTGCTGTTCCTGCATCAAGGCAAGGTCGAGGAGCAGGGCGATGCGACGATTCTCGACCAGCCGAAGAGTGAACGTTTACAGCAATTTCTATCGGGCCGTTTGAAGTGAGGCAAGACGTACATGGCGGATATCCGTGATCTGACGATCGTGCTTGATCGTATCGATCAGGCCATCATCGAGGTGCTGCGTCACGACGGGCGCATCACGTATCAAAAGCTTTCCGAGCGCGTGCACCTGACGCCCAGGCCTTGCCTGGAGCGGGTGCGAAAGCTCGAACAGCTCGGGGTGATTCGGGGTTATGGGGCTATCCTCGACGAAAAGAAACTGACACCGGGCTTGTCGTTGCTGGTGCTGGTGGCGCTGTCGAACCAGAGTGGGCGTGCTGCACAAAAGGCGTTCGAGGCCAAGGTGCGTGCTTGCCCGCAGGTACTGGAATGCCAATTGATCAGCGGAGCCTTCGATTACAGTCTGCGGATGCGCTGCCGTGACATGGAGCACTACCGGGTGCTGACCGAAGTCTGGTTCGATGATCCGGACCTGCATATCGACAAACTGGTCAGTCACCCAGAGCTGGCGATGGTCAAAACCTCGTCGTAGAGACCTGGGCGCTCCCACGCACACGAGGGAACGCAGGCATTGTCCCTCAGCCTGAAGCGCCCATCGGGGGCGCTGCCAGGCTGAGTGTGGTGACGGTCTGCAACGCCCAATCCCTTCCTGTTTTCATCCCGCCAAATCGGCTGAAAGCCCCTGGGTTTTCAGCCATTTTCAACACTGTCGTGCTGCTTATCAGCCGGGTTTTCTGCGCAGTGAAACAGACAATGAGCACCTCTCAACCCTCATTGAACCTGTGCCCATGCAAACCACCAATACCGTTTTGATGATTCGCCCGACACGTTTCTCCTTCAATCAGGATACGGCGGCGAACAACCGTTTCCAGCGCCCGGCGGCCGCGTCGGAGGACGTCCAGCGCCAAGCCTTGCAGGAGTTCGACGGTTACGTCGCTGCGCTACGCGATCACGCTGTGGAGGTGATCGTCCACGATGACCGCGATGCCCCCCATACCCCGGACTCGATTTTCCCCAACAACTGGTGGAGCAGTCACCCCGACGGCACACTGGTGTTGTATCCGATGCAAGGCCATAACCGTCGGCTGGAACGGGACAAGGGGGTGCTGGATCTGTTGCACAACGAATACCGGGTCGAGCACCTGCTGGACCTCACGGCCCTTGAACTGCAGGACGTGTTCCTCGAGGGCACGGGCAGTATGGTGCTGGACCGTCAGGCGCGGATTTGCTACGCCGGCTACTCCACGCGCACCCACGCCCATGCACTGGATCAAGTGGTCAGCCATCTGGGTTATGAGTTGTGTGCATTCAACGCGGTCGATCGCCAGGGTGTCGCGATCTATCACACCAACGTCATGATGAGCGTCGGTACGGAACTGGCCGTGGCCTGCCTGGCTTGCGTGACTGAGCCAGCGCAAGCCCGAGCACTGCGTTCACGCCTGGAAGACAGCGGCAAGCAGGTTATCGCGCTGGGTTGGGAGCAGCTGGAGTCTTACGCTGGCAACATGCTGCAAGTCCACACGGCGGCAGGTGAGCCGCTGTTGGTGATGTCGCGCACTGCCTGGCGTTCCCTCAATGCGGCTCAGCGTCGGCTCATCGAGGCTTACACCACACCGTTGCCCGTGAACATCGACACCATCGAACGGGTGGGCGGAGGGAGTGCCCGCTGCATGTTGGCGGAGGTTTTTCTGCCCAAGGCCCAGCAGGCGTATCCGGCTGCCAAGGAGTGCATGTGATGATCGTTCGTCCTGCGAGACCCAATGATCTGCCGGCATTGCTGGCCCTGGCTCATAGTGCAGGCACCGGTTTGACCACCTTGCCCGCTGATGCGGGACGTTTGCGCCAGCGTCTGGAGTGGGCGGCGAGAACCTTTGCCGGCGTGGCTGAACGCGCTGATGCCGATTATCTGTTTGTACTGGAGAGCGATCAGGGAGAGGTGATTGGAATCTGCGCGCTGGCTGGCGCTGTCGGCCTGCGGGAGCCCTGGTACAACTATCGCCTGGGCCTGTTTGTCGCCGCGTCCAGGAACCTGGGGATCAATCAGCAATTACCGACGCTGTTCCTGGGGAACGACATGACCGGGCATTCGGAGCTGTGTTCGTTGTTCTTGCATGCCGAGCACCGCGCCGGCCTCAACGGTCGCCTGTTGTCCAAGGCACGGTTTCTGTTTCTCGCCGAGTTTCGTCAGCACTTTGGCGAAAAGGTTATCGCGGAAATGCGCGGCTACTCCGACGAAGAGGGCGTATCACCCTTCTGGGAAGGTCTGGGACGGCATTTTTTCAAGATGGATTTTGCCGACGCCGACTACCTCACTGGCCTTGGTAACAAAACCTTCATTGCCGAACTGATGCCCAAGTTCCCGTTACCCACGTGCCTGCTGCCCGAGAGCGCGCGATCAGTGATCGGTCGGGTTCATCCCAACACCGAACCGGCGTTGGGCATGCTCAAGGCGGAGGGTTTTGAACACCGGGATTTCATCGATATCTTCGACGGCGGTCCGCTGATCGAATGCGCGACAGGACAGATCCGAGCGGTACGCGATAGTCAGGTATTGCAACTGAGCATTGGCACGCCAGGGGAGGGGGCCGAAGTCTACCTGATCCACAATCGGCAATTGGCCGAGTGCCGGATTACCGCGGCACCTGCGCGAATCGCCGCCGGGACATTGATTGTCGATGCGCAAACCGCCCAGGCGCTAGGCTTGTGTACCGGTGCCTCGGTGCGAGCGGTGAGCCTGGCGGTACCGGCTCGGCAGCAGACGGCGGCCTGAGGAATAGCGCCTGGCCGTGCCGTTGGCGGTGTCAGGCCTTATTGCCGAACACTTCACCGATACTGCGGCGCTTGGCGTGCCGTTCGCTGGCATGGATCAGTTGTTCAAGGTCCTCGGGGGTCACATCGAAGAAGGCCTCCAGGTCCGCCAGCGCCGCTTTCAGGTCTTGTGCGGTGATTGCCTGGCTGTCGACGGGCGGGTGATCCGCCGGCACCCGGGACACCGGTTCGGCGGGCCGCTTGGGGTAGCGAATACGGGTCAGGTTGTTGTAGACCAGGGCACTGAGCAACAAGGTGGCCGCACTCAACATCACCGGCGCGAGTGCTTTCCAGTCCAGGGCGATGGTCGCCGGGTCCGCCACCACCATCAGCAAGGCCAGCGCACCGGCCGGCGGATGCAGGCAACGCAGCCAGCACATCAGCATCAACGCTGTGCCGGCCGCCAGGCACGCGCTGCCCAGGGTCCGTCCAAGCACATGGGCCACCAACAGTGCTACCACTCCGGCACACAGGTATCCGCCCAGGATCGACCAGGGCTGGGCCAGTGCGCCGGACGACACGGCAAAGAGCAATACAGCCGATGCTCCCAGGGGCCCGATCAGGTGCATGGCCACGTCCATGCCGAATACCTGGCCGCAGAGCCAGACGCTCAGCAGTGTGCCCAGGGACATGCCGATGGCGGCACGGCTCCATTCTGAAGGACGGGTGTTGATGGCAGCGGGGATCCAGCGAGCAAACATGGGCAGAACGGTCCAGTGGCAGAGGGCAGGCAAAAAAAAGGGCTTGTCTGGGTCACCAGAAAGCCCTTCAAGAGTTCCACCATTTGGGGGAGGAACCGGCGCAGTCTGCCGGTCTGGCCGGCCACTGACAAATTCATATTAATGAGCATTAAGTGCATTAATAATGAGGTATGGCTGTTCGGCAACGTAGCACCGGGAGGTCGTGGCCAGGTTCTATGCCGTCTTCTCGACCACGGCAGGCGTCGCAAGTGATGGCTGTGCGCAAACGGGCAGGTTGCGCGATTCGCCCCGGCCCATCGGAAAGTACTGGAAGCCTTTGCGCGCCAGGCGTTCGACGTCATACAGGTTGCGTCCGTCGAAGATCACCGGGGCGTTGAGGCGTTGCTGGATCAGATCGAAGTCCGGTGCCTTGAACTGCTGCCATTCGGTGCAGATGATCAATGCGTCTGCTTCCTTGAGCACGGATTCCGGGGTGCCCATGAGCATCAGTCGTGCTTCGTTCGGGTACAGGTTCTGCGTCTCTTGCATGGCTTCCGGGTCGAACGCCCGCACCGTCGCGCCTGCTGCCCACAGCGACTCCATCAGCACCCGGCTCGGCGCATCGCGCATGTCGTCGGTGTTGGGTTTGAACGCCAGTCCCCACAGGGCAAAGGTCTTGCCTGCCAGGTCACCGTTGTAGAAGGCTTTGATACGCTCGAACAATTTGTGTTTCTGACGCTCGTTGATCGCTTCGACCGCTTGCAGCAGGTCACTGGAACAGTTGGCTTGCTCGGCACTGTGGATCAGCGCGCGCATGTCCTTGGGGAAGCACGAGCCGCCATAACCACAGCCGGGGTAGATGAAGTGGTAGCCGATCCGTTGGTCGGCGCCGATCCCCAGGCGCACGGATTCGATGTCCGCACCCAGGTGCTCGGCCAGTTCGGCGATCTGGTTGATGAAGCTGATCTTGGTCGCCAGCATGCAGTTGGCGGCGTACTTGGTCAGTTCGGCGCTGCGCAGGTCCATGAACATGATGCGGTCGTGGTTGCGGTTGAAGGGCGCATAGAGGTCACGCATGACCTCGCGTACCGCTTCGCTGTCGGACCCGATGACGATGCGGTCCGGACGGCGGCAGTCGGCGACGGCCGAGCCTTCCTTGAGAAACTCGGGGTTGGACACGATATCGAACTGCAGGATGCGCCCGTGGCTGTGCAACCGGCTGTCGATATGGGTCCGCAGGGTATCGCCGGTGCCCACCGGCACGGTGGATTTTTCCACCACGATCAAGGGCAGCTCGCGGTGTCGGGCCACGGCGTCGCCCACCGACAACACATAGCGCAAGTCGGCCGAGCCATCCTCCCCGGAGGGCGTGCCCACGGCAATGAACAATACCTGGCCATGCTGGACCGCCTGTTCCTCGTCGGTGGTGAACAGCAGGCGCCCGCTTTCCAGGCCTTCACGGACCAGGTTGGCCAGCCCGGGTTCGAAAATGCTCACATGGCCTTGTTGCAACAACGCGATCTTTTGCTGATCGATGTCCATGCAGACCACATCGTGACCCACTTCGGCCAGCACGGCAGCTTGTACAAGGCCGACGTAGCCACTACCAATGACACTGATTTTCATGGAGTCTTCCTGACGATTGGGGTGTGGATACCGCGAGAGTTGATGGTGATGACCCCGAGGATGACCAGTGCCACCCCCAGGGTCCTGGAGAGACTGAGCGGCTCGTTGAACAGGGGCAGGCTGGCGGCCAGCAGATACACCAGGGCATAACTGATACTGAGCAGCGAATAGGCCCGTCCCAGAGGCAGGTCACGCAATGCCATGAGCCAGCAGAGCATGGACAGTGCGTAAGCCATGATCGAGGCCAGCACCACGGCGACTGCCAGCGGGTCGACCGTGCCACTGTTCAGTGCAGACAGCCACTGCGCCGGCAAGGGCAGGTGGCTCATGCTCCAGCGCATGCCCAGTTGGGCCGCGCTGACCAACAGCACGCTGCCCATGGCAAAACCGATGCCGCGACCCAGGCTCATGCGTGCCTCCCCAGCAGCACGACACCGGCAATCACCAGGGCCACGCCGATCCAGTGCCGGCGATCGATGGCTTCGTGGAAGACGAAGCGAGCGATCAGGGTAATCAATACGAAATTGAGGCTGAGCATCGGGTAGGCGACGCCGACGTCCAGCCGCTGCAGCACCAGCAGCCACACCAGCAGCCCGCCGCCCAGGCTCAGCAACGCCAGCCACAGCCACGGCGAGAAGAGTTTGTCGATCACCCCCGACACCTGGCCACGCCAGCTTTCCACCGCATACTTCTGGGCGACCTGGCCCAGGCAGGTCAGCAGGCAGGCAAGCACGATCAGCAACAGGCTCATGGCTGACTCTGGGGGAAGATCAGGATCACCAGATTGCCCTGGTCATAACGCTTGAAGTCCTGGGGCAACATGTCGATTTCGTAGTGCTCCTTGCCGTTGATCCGCATCACCACGCCCACCGAACCCTGTCGGCGGGCTTCGGCCATCCATTGGGGAACCTTGAGAAAGTCGACCCGGCGATGCAGGGTGTCAGGATAAGCCAGGCCATATTTCACTTCGCCTACGGTGTTGTACAACGCCACGTCCGGTCGCTTGAGTCGCCAGGCCAGGGCCGAGGCGGCGCCCAGGTCATTGCTCAGCAAGCGACTGGCCTGGCCAAGCTCCTGGGCGTGATCGATGATGAATTGGTCCGGCATCTTGTTATAGACCACCGAGTTGGGCAGGGCGGCCGGGATCAGCGCCACGAACAGCCAACTGCCCAGGGCCGGCGCAGCCCAGCACTGCAACGGGCGCAAGGCTTGCAGTGTGCTGGCGAGGATCCAGCCGGCCAGGGCGATGAACACCAGTACCAGGTGCTCGGGTTCGTCGCTGTAGAGCGGCTTTTTCAATTGAAAGTAGACCAGCGCTATCAGCACCAGCACACCCAGCGCCAGGTTCAGCGCACCGTTCAGGCTGATGGCACGGGTCTGCCGGCTCGCGAGGCGATCGACCAGCACATGGCCCATCAACAAGGCCAATGGCAACAGGCAGGGAAAGATGTAGGCCGGCAGCTTGCCCTTGCTCAGGCTGAAGAAGGCCAATGGCAACAGCAGCCAGAGCAGCAGGAAGCCGATGCTCGCCTGGCGACGGCTCTGCCAGGCTTGTTTGAGCGCAGCAGGCAGCAGGGCCGCCCAGGGCAGGCTGAACGCCACCAGCAATGGCAGGTAGTACCACCAGGGCTCGGCGTGCTGGGCATCTTCGCCGGCAAATCGGCGGATATGCTCGTGCCAGAAGAAGAAACGCCAGTAATCCGGCTCTTGGGCGTGAACGGTCAAGGCCCACGGCAGGCTGATCAGCACGGCAACCACCATCGCCACTGGGCCGTAGACCAGCAGCTCGCGCAGGCGTTTTTGCCAGACCATGTAGGGCAGGGCGACCAGCACCGGCAGCAGCCAGGCGAGAAAACCCTTGGTCATGAAGCCCATGCCACAGGCCAGGCCCAGCAGCGCCCAGAACCCCAGGCGCGCACTACGGGTCTGGCTGTCGATGGCGAACCACAGCGCCACCAGGCTCAGGTTGACCCACAAGGTGAACTGCGGGTCCAGGTTGGCGTACCCGGCTTGGCCGACCACCACGCACAGGCTCATGTAGAGCAGGGCACAGGTGAAGCTCTTGCGCGGGTCATTCCACACGCGGCGGGCAATGAAATACGCCAGCAACACGCTCAGGCCGGTACTCAAGGCCGAGGCCACGCGCACGCCGAACAGATTGTCGCCAAACACCGCCTGGCCGATGGCCATCATCCAATAGCCGGCGACCGGCTTCTCGAAATAACGAATGCCCATGAAGTGGGGTGAAGCCCAGTGGCCGCTCAGCATCATTTCCTGGCTGATTTGCGCGTAACGGGTTTCGTCCGGAATCCACAGGCCATGGGTGGCCATCGGCAACAGGAAAAACACGCCGAACGCCAGTAACAACAAGGGCAGGGCCCAGCGTCTGGTCATTGTCCCTGCACTCCCAGCCAGCCTTCACGACCCTCTAGCGCGCCGCGCAACACGCGTCCCCGGGGCAGGATGGCGGGGTCGGCCGGCAACAACTGACCCAGTGGCTGGAAGCGGATATCGCGTGTTCGGGCATCCACCAGCAATTGACGGAAATGGTTGGCCATCAGAATCCCTTCTACCTCTGCATGTATCGTGTAGACGTTCAGCCTGGAGGGGCTGAACCGATCAAGAATGAATGAGTTGAAGCCTTCAACGGTCACGTGTGGCCCGACCACTTCATCGAAGGTGGGCAAGTCGACCGGAATTTGCGGTGTCCCCGGGCTGCCATCGGCCAGCTGCGGCAAGAACAGGCCCTGCCCGCGACAGTCACTGTTGTAGCGAAAGCCAACGCGCTGCTTGGCCTCGATGACCCGCTCGTCAGCGCGCCATCCGGCCGCGGCGGAACAGTCCACGGCCTGGCCGAGAATATCGCTGAGGGTATCTACGCCCCGGCGAACCTGCTCAATCAGCTGTGCATCGCTCCAGCGTCCGGCATTGGCTTGCCAGCCGTGGTGATCCCAGGCGTGCAACCCTACCTCGTGACCGGCGGCAAGGGTCTGGCGCATCAGGTGCCCCAGGTCACGGCCGATGGGCTTGCCCGGCCAGGCGGTACCGGCCAGCAGAATGTCCCACCCGTACAGGCCCGCCGCGTTGGAGCGCAGCATTTTCCAGAGAAACTGCGGGCGGATCAGGCGCCACAGGTGGCGCCCCATGTTGTCCGGGCCAACGCTGAAGAAAAACGTTGCCTTGACCTGTGCTTCGTCGAGCATGTCCAGCAGCCGGGGCACTCCATCACGAGTGCCCCGGTAGGTGTCGACATCGATTCGAAGACCTGCCTGCATCAACGCTGGTCCGCGATTTCGAGCATGGCTTCGCGCAGGAAGAAGTCCAGCGTGTTGCCGATGGTTTCGCTCATCTCAACGGTTGGGGTCCAGTCCAGCAGTCGCTTGGCGTTCTGGATGCTTGGCTTGCGGTGCGACACGTCCTGATAGCCAGTGCCGTAGAACGCCTTGCTCTCGACGTCGCGGAAACCAGCGAACGGCGGGAAGTTGGCACGCAACGGGTGGGCCTCGAACTGACGCAGCAACTCCTCACCCAATTGACGAATGCTGGCTTCGTTGTCTGGATTGCCGATGTTGATGATCTGCCCGTTACAGGCGTCGTTCTCATTGTCGATGATCCTCGCCAGGGCTTCGACACCGTCGGCGATGTCGGTGAAGCAGCGCTTTTGTTCGCCGCCGTCGAACAGGCGGATGGGCGTGCCTTCCACCAGGTTGAGAATCAGCTGGGTGATCGCCCGGGAACTGCCGATCCGTGCCGAATCCAGGCGGTCCAGGCGCGGTCCCATCCAGTTGAAAGGACGGAACAAGGTGAAGTTCAGGCCTTTCTGGCCATACGCCCAGATCACCCGGTCCAGCAGTTGCTTGGAGACCGAGTAGATCCAGCGCTGCTTGTTGATGGGGCCGACCACCAGGTTGGAGCTGTCCTCGTCGAAGTTCCGGTCCTGACACATGCCATAGACTTCGGAAGTCGAAGGGAAGATCACGCGCTTGTTGTACTTGACGCAGTAGCGAACCAGTTTCAGGTTCTCTTCGAAGTCCAGTTCGAACACGCGCAGCGGGTTGCGGGTGTATTCGATGGGGGTGGCAATGGCCACCAGTGGCAGCACCACGTCGCACTTCTTGATGTGGTACTCGATCCACTCGGAGTGAATGCTGATATCGCCTTCGACATAGTGGAAGTTCGGATGGCTGCGCAGGCGCTCGATGGCGTCGGAGCCGATGTCCAGGCCATAGACTTCGTATCGGCCGTCACGCAGCAGGCGCTCGGACAGGTGGTTGCCGATGAAGCCGTTGACGCCCAGGATCAGCACCCGTGTGCGGCGCGGGGCACGGCCCGACTCGGCGCCACGCAGCACCGAACCGTCCACCAGGCCCAGTTCGTCGGCTAGTTGAGGGCCGCTGAGGAACAGGCCGTTATCGTTGCGCTGGCCGGACGTGATCACCAGCGAGTCTTCGCCGCAGGCAATACGCAGCGGGTCGACGCTGATCACCCGGCCCGGTGCCTGACCTTCATTGCCCCTGGCAACCTCGGCGCTCCAGACGATCAGCTTGTGCTCGCCGACGTCGCAGAACGCCCCCGGGTACGGCTGGGTAACGGCACGAACCAGGTTGAACAGCTCTTCAGCCGGTTTTTTCCAGACCAGTTTGCCGTCTGCCGGGGTACGGCGACCGAACACCGTGGCCCTGGACTCATCCTGGACGGTTTCAGTGAGGCGGTCCTGGATCAGTGGCGGCAGGGTGTCGCGCAGCAGGCTTGCGGCCGCGTCACGCAGCTTGCCGTGCAGGGTCAGGGCGGTGTCTGTGCGCTCGATGGCAACAGGTTGCTGGGCCACGATGGCGCCGGCATCCGCACGCTTGACCATGCGGTGCAGGGTCACGCCGGTTTCCGTTTCGCCATTGACCAGCACCCAGTTGGCCGGCGCACGGCCGCGGTACGCAGGCAGGAGCGAGCCGTGCAGGTTGTACGCGCCTTTGCCGGCGGTGGCCAGCAGGGCTTCGCTCAGCAGGTTGCGGTAATAGAAGGAGAACAGATAATCGGGGTTGAGCTTGGCGATGCGCTCGACCCACAGCGGGTGGTTGACGTCATCCGGTGCATGCACCGTGATGCCTTTGCGGGCACACAACTGCGCGACCGAGCCGTAGAAGGTGTTTTCCTTCGGGTCGTCGGCGTGAGTGAACACCGCGGCAATCTCCAGGCCAGTGTCGAGCAGGGCCTGGATGCCCGCACAGCCGATGTCGTGATAGGCGAAAACAACAGCTTTTGAATTCATGGTCAAACCTGATCGCAAGAGGTGGAAGTCAAACCGTCGACAGTGACAGCGGGAGCCGGCTTGGCAGGTTGCTGGCGCAAGACTTTTTCGATGAAGAACCGTGGACGGGCCCGGACGTCGCCATACATGCGCCCCAGGTACTCGCCCAAAAGCCCCATGCCGATGAACTGGCCACCGGTGAACACGAACAGCACGGCAAACAGCACGAAGGTGCCGCCGCCCGCCCACTGCGCGCCAAAGGCCAGGCGCAGGATAATCAGCATCAAGGCGAACAGCATGCCCAGCGCCGCCATGCCGAAGCCGATGATGCTCAGCAAGCGGAGCGGGGTGGTGGTCATGCAGGTGATCAGGTCGAACATCAGGTTGATCAGGCGCATCGGGCTGTACTTCGATTCACCGTGCTCGCGCTCGGCGTGCTGTACCGGTATCTCGGTGGTGTGGCGGGCAAAGCTGTTGGCCAGGATCGGAATGAAGGTACTGCGCTCGCGGCAGGCCAGCATGGCATCGACCACCGTGCGCCGGTACGCCCGCAGCATGCAGCCGTAATCGGTCATGGCCACGCCCGTCGAGCGTTTCACCGCCAGGTTGATCAGCTTCGACGGATAGCGGCGCAGGGCCGAGTCCTGGCGATTGTTGCGCACGGTGGCGACCACGTCGTAACCCAGTTCGGCCTCTGCGACCAGGCGCGGGATTTCTTCCGGCGGATTCTGCAGATCGGCATCCAGGGTAATCACCAGGTCGCCTTTGCATTGTTCGAAGCCGGCCATGATCGCGGCGTGTTGCCCGTAGTTGCGATTGAGGATGACGGCCACCACGGCGCTGCCTTCGCGTCCAGCGGCTTCCTCGAGCAGTTGCGCCGAGTCGTCGCGGCTGCCGTCGTCGACCATGACGATTTCATAGTCGTGGGTCAGTTGCTGGCAGGCGGCTTCGGTACGACGCAGTAACTCGGGCAGGCTGTCTTGTTCGTTGTAGACCGGGATAACGATCGATACGCAGTTAATCGGATAAGGCTTCAAGGGCGTGGATCCAGAATGTTTTCAATAGCACCGATGACGCGGTCGGCATCATCGCAGGTCATGTCGGGGAACAGCGGGATCGAACACAGGCGTGCCGAGTTCCATTCGGTGTTGGGCAGGTGGATGCCTGGGAAACGCTGACGGTAATAGGTGTGCAGATGCGTGGCGATGAAATGGATGCCGGTGCCGATGTTTTGTTCCTGCAACGCTTGCATGAATGTTTCGCGGTCCATGCCGCAGCGCTCCGGGTCGATGCGCAGGATAAACAGGTGCCAGGCATGCTGTTGCGGATAGGCAGGAATACTCAGTGGCTGCACCGGCAGCGCCTTCAGGCGTTGCAGATAGGTGTGTGCCAGGGTCGTGCGCCTGGCGTTGATCTCGTCCAGGCGTTGCAGTTGCACCAGGGCAATGGCGGCATTGATGTCGGCCAGGTTGTATTTGAAACCTGGCTCGACCACCTGCGCCTGGGGCTTGCGGCCGTGGGTCAGGCGGTCATATGCGTCCACGCCCAGGCCATGAAACTTGAGCATGCGTACCCGGTCGGCCAGCGCTTTGTTGTCGCTGACGAACATTGCCCCTTCGGCACAGGTCATGTTCTTGATGGCATGAAAGGAGAAGATCGCCGTGCCCCGGCCCCCCACGGCCCGCCCGCGATAACGGGTGCCGGCCGCATGGGCGGCGTCTTCGATGATCGGGATACCGTGCCGGTCCCCCAGTGCATAGAGCGGATCGAGGTCGAAGGCCGCCCCGGCGTAATGCACCGGAACAATGGCCTTGGTGCGCGGGGTAATGGCCGCTGCGATGGCCTCGACATCGGCCATCAAGGTATCGCGGTCGACGTCGACGAAGACCGGGGTCGCGCCGAGCAAACAGATGATGTTGGCGGTGGATACCCAGGTTTGCGAGGGTGTGATCACTTCATCGCCAGGGCCGATCCCCAGCGCCAGCAGGGTGACATGCATGCCGCCGGTGGCCGACGACAGCGCGACAGCGTGCTCGCAGCCCACGTACCGGGCAAACTGCTGCTCAAGTTCCTGGTTCTTCGGTCCGGTGGTAATCCAGCCAGAGCGCAATACCTGCTCCACGGCAGCCATTTCTTCAGCGCCGATACTTGGGCGAGAAAAGGGCAGAAATTCCTGGGTCATGGGGGCGTTGGGTCCGTAATTATCAGCAGTCGTTATCTTCTTCGAGTCCGCATCGAGCCGCGACCGAGTAGATGTTTTTTGGCTTTTACAGGTTAATGAATAGAAACCATATCAATGGTTTAGCTGATGATCATGAAAAAGTACATTAATTGGCTATGTTCTGTGCTATCGACGGATTGTCGATTGCGAGTGACTGGTTTCGGGTGCGCTGAGAGTAAGCGTGATTTTGTGAAAACGACATGAAAAAACGGTGAGCAAGCCGTATAACGTGAAGGTTTACAGCAAATGTTCAGCGTTCGGGCATGGGCAGTGCTCAAATCAGAAATGTCTTACATCTGTACTGGGTAAAAGAAGACGATAGCCGCTACGGTTGTCGACTTCGATTATTAATCTCCTTCATACATGGCTAAAATCTGCGGAACAACTCACATCAAAGGCCCCTCCAGTTTGTCTGATTTACCCGATATGAACGCCCCGCGCCCCAACCCGCTGACGCTGTACCTCAAGCGCCTCGCCCCCTCGAGCCAGCAGACCCTGCGTTATGTGCTACAGGACGCTGCCGATCGCCTGGGGTTCGACGAGCTGAACATCGAAGAGATCCCCTGGCACCAACTGCAGTCCGAAGACGTGATTGCCCTGGTGGCGGCATTACGCCAGGACGGCTACGCGCCCAATACCTCGTCGCTCTACGTCAATGCGCTACGTGGGGTGATGAATGAGGCCTGGCGCCTGAGCCTGATCAGTCAGGAACAGTTGTTGAAAATACGCTCGGTCAAGGGGATTTCCGGCACGCGCCTGTCTCAAGGACGCAACCTCAAGCGCACGCTGATCCACGACCTGATGGCGGTCTGCGCCGCCGATCCACGGCCACAAGGCCTTCGGGACGCGGCGATCATTGCAATCCTGTACGGTTCCGGGATGCGCAAGTCAGAGTCGGTGAACCTGGACCTGGCACAGGTCGACTTCTCCGAGCGCAGCCTGCAGGTCATGGGCAAGGGCAATAAACAGTTGATCAAGTATGCCCCGAGCTGGGCGTTCGCCAAACTCGAGGCCTGGCTTGAGTTGCGCCGTTCGTTGTTGCCCGAGGGGCAGGAAGACGACGGCTTTCTGTTCAACCGAATCCGCCGTGGCAGCCACATCTCCCGCGAGCGCATTACCAAGCATGCGATCTACTACATTGCCCGGCAGCGGGGGGCGCAGGTCGGGGTAAAGATCATGCCCCACGACTTCCGGCGCTCATTCATTACCCGGGTGATCGAAGAGCACGACCTGTCGATTGCCCAGAAACTGGCGCACCACGCCAACATCCAGACCACCGCCAACTACGATGTGCGGGACGACAATGAGCGGCGTCGAGCGGTGGACAGGTTCGACTTGTAAGTCGTTGAAAACCCATGAGGTCGTAGTCGCTCCCGAGCAATCCACGGGCGGCGGGCGTCAGGGGGTGAGCACGACCGCGCCCTTGAAGTGGCCAGCCCTCAGGCACGTCAGCGCGTCATTGGCGTCCTGCAAGGCAAACCAGGTGACGTCGCACTGCACGGGGGTGTGCTGCAGTTCTTCAAAGAACGCGATACCGTCTTCGCGGGTCAGGTTCGCCACTGACCGGACGCTGCGCTCGCCCCACAGCAACCGATAGGGAAACCCGGGGATGTCGCTCATGTGGATCCCGGCGCAAATCACGCAGCCGCCCTTGACCGTGACTTCCAGGGCCTGGGGCACCAGCGCGCCGACCGGGGCAAAGATCAGGCTGGCATCGAGCAAATGCGGCGGGGGCTGATCCGAGGGGCCGGCCCACGTGGCTCCCAGGGATCGGGCATAGGCCTGGCCTTCGCTGTCATCGGGTCGGGTGAAGGCATAGACCTGTTGCCCTCGACCGCGCGCCACCTGGATCGCCAGGTGCGCGGCCGCACCGAAGCCATAGAGGCCCAGGTGGTGGGCGCCCTTGGCCATTTGCAAGGCACGAAAGCCGATCAGCCCGGCACACAGCAGCGGAGCGGCATGGGTGGCCGACAGCGTTTCGGGGATAGGGAAACAGTAGCGCCAGTCGGCAACGGTGTACTCGGCGTAACCACCGTCCAGATGACAACCGGTGAACTGTGCCTGATCGCAGAGGTTCTCCCGACCCGACGTGCAGAACGTGCACTGGCCGCAGGTCCAGCCGAGCCACGGAACGCCTACCCGTAGGCCGATCCAGCCGGGCGGAACGTCAGCCCCCACCGCTGTCACTTCGCCGACGATTTCATGACCCGGTACCCGCGGCAGTACCGCTTGCGGCAGCTCGCCGTCCAGCAGATGCAGGTCGGTGCGACACACGCCGCACGCCTGGACCTTGATCAGCAGTTGCTGCACGCCAGGTTTCGGAATCGGTCGCTCCTGCAGTTGCAACGGCTGGCCGGGGGTATGCAGAACCATGGCGCGCATGACGACTCTCCCAATCTTGGGTCACCCACAAAACATCTTACAGGGGCATTTCCTCCGACCACCGGGCCCGGCCCGGCCTGGTCAGCGCCTGCCGGAGCGTGATCAGCAGTCCATTCAGGGCTGCTGAGCGGTTGACCTCGAAGCGCGTTCAGAGTGCCCGGGGAAGGATCGTTCGCCATCCCCTGTGGTCCAACAGCCTGTGTAGCCTGACTCCGGCGGCCATTACCGTTGGTCGGCTTCGATGCTCATGCTGTCGATCCAGATAACGCCCCGTCGACTATTCACGAGCCAATCCCGGCACGCCCCCTGCAACCGTATCAGGAGCAGATCATGTCCTACATCGATGGCTTCATTGCCGCCGTACCCACCGCCAATCGCGATAGATTCCGCCAGCATGCCGAATTCATGGCGGCGATTTTCAAGGAGAACGGTGCGCTCAACGTCAGCGAGTGCTGGGGGGACGATGTCCCCGAAGGCAAGGTGACCTCGTTTCCCATGGCGGTGAAACGCAAGGAAGATGAAACCGTGGTCTTTTCGTGGATCGTCTGGCCCGATCGCCAGACCCGCGACAAAGGCATGGAGAAGTTCATGGCCGATCCCCGGGTGCGCGCCGAGGGCAACGCGATGCCCTTTGATGGCCAGCGCATGATCTTTGGCGGATTCCAGCGGATCGTGAACCTCTAGTGTCCTGTCTCGCAAGCAGGCTGCCAGGCGGGTCTGCCCTATATGCAGACCCGCGTGCCTTCATTCCTGCACCGTGATCCGACAACTCTTGCGGTTGCGGATCTCTTTATCGGACGGCCGCTCCTTCACAAACTCGAAGCGCGGCTCGCCTTCGTTGTACGTCACCAGCCAGCCCCATTCCAGCTCGGACTCATCCTGCCCGGGCTTTGGCGGCGCGGCCCACCATGGTTCCTTACTGACGATCTTGCGCATGGCCACCTCCCGGTGGTTTGGGACACCTCAACTATAACGGGGTTGGGTGGACGCGCCAGTGGCTGGTGCGGGTGAGATAGACTGGGCAGCGAACACCTGACGGCAGGAGTGGCAGCGGTGGCGAGGCTCACATGGATTCGTTGATCACGGCCGCGGCGCGTGCGCTGGCGGCGGGAGACCCCCTTGGTGCACTCGATCATGTGGCCTTGCGCGACGATGCCCCGGCGCTTGCCCTGCGGGGCATTGCGATGGCGCAATTGGGCGAATTCGCCCGGGCCAAGACGTTGGTACGCAGGGCGGCGCGGGCGTTCGCGCCCGAAGAAGCCCTGGCCCGTGCGCGCTGCGTGGTCGCCGAGGCGGAAATCGCTTTCGCTTCCCGGGACCTGGGCTGGCCGGTCAAGGCTCTGGAGGCTGCACGCCGAGCCCTCGAAGACCACGGCGACCGGGTCAACGCAGCGCATGCCCGGTATCTGGAGATTCGGCGCCTGCTGCTGATCGGTCGCCTGGACGAGGTCGAGCAGCGACTGGCCGGGCTCGATCCCAGAGGGTTGCCCCCGGCGTTAAACACCATTCACGAACTGATCGTGGCCGGGATAGCCATCAGGCGCCTGCGGACACCGGACGCGCGCGCCGCGCTGGCACGGGCTGAACACCAGGCCCGGTGCGCCGGGATTGCCGCACTGCACGCGGAGGTGCGGAGCGCGGTCCTCCTGCTCGATACTCCCGCCGCTCGCTTGATCTGCCGTGGCGAGGAGCGGCTGCTGTTGCTCGATGAGATTGAAGGGCTCCTGCTGTCGGACGCGCTGATTGTCGATACACGGCGGTTTCTGGTGCGTGACGGGCTCGTGCAGGTGTCCCTGGCCGGGCGTCCGGTGCTGCTGGTGCTGGCACGGGCATTGGCCCATGCCTGGCCCGGCGAAGTGTCGAGAGCAGCGCTGATCGCCCGGGCCTTTCGCTTGAAGCTGGACGATGAGTCCCATCGCGCACGGCTGCGGGTCGAAATCGGCCGGCTGCGCACCCTGTTGCGGCCGTTGGCCGGGGTCACTGCGACCCAGGGCGGATTTACCCTGGTGCCCCATCGCTCCCGCGAGGTCGTAATACTCGCTTGGCCGGTGGAGCATGCCCATACCGCAGTGTTGGCCTTGCTCGCCGACGGTGAGTCGTGGTCGAGTTCCGCGCTGGCCCTGGCGCTGGGTTGCAGTCAACGCACGGTGCAGCGCGCGCTCGAGGCTCTGGCTGCCGAGGGCAGGGTGCAGTCGTTCGGTAGCGGGCGAGCGGGGCGCTGGGTGATCCCGTCGGTACCGGGATTCGCGACGACTTTGTTACTCCCCGTTCCCCTGGCCAATGATTAGGCTGAACGCTCCCCCCATGAAGAGGAAGCCAGCATGAAACAGTCCGCCGCCAACATACTTCGTGAATATGGACCCTTTGCCGACGTCAAGAGCGTCCATGGCGTGACCTGGGACGGCCAGCGCATCTGGTTTGCCAGCGACAGCGGGCTCCATGCCCTGGATCCGGCCAGCGCAAAAACCTCCCGCACGATCAACGTCGCCGCCGATGCCGGCACAGCATTCGACGGCCAGCACCTGTACCAGATCGCCGAGAACCTCATCCACAAGATCGACCCCGCCACAGGCCGAGTGCTGGGCACTATCCCGGCCCCGGGCGGCAGTAATTCGGGGTTGACCTGGGCCGAGGGTACGCTCTGGGTCGGCCAGTACCAGGACCGCAAGATTCATCAGATCGACCCTCTCACCGGCGCGATCCTGCGCACCCTTGAGTCCAATCGCTTCGTCACCGGCGTCACCTGGGTGGACGGCGAACTCTGGCACGGCACCTGGGAAGGCGAGGAAAGCGAGTTGCGCCACATCGATCCGCACACGGGCGCCGTGCTGGAGTCCCTGGAAATGCCGGCGGGCGTCGGAGTCTCGGGGCTTGAGTCCGACGGCGGCCACCAATTCTTCTGCGGGGGAGGTGGCAGCGGCAAGGTGAGGGTCGTGCGCCGGCCCGAATGAACCTGCGCGCCCCCATGTCAGGGGCGCGAACGTATCATTCGACGGATTGACCCTGGCGAGCGCGATACTCGCCCGGTGCGAGGTTGAATTCGCGGCGAAAAGCACGGCTGAACGCGGACTCGGACTGGTACCCCAACGCCTCGGCAATCTGTGAAATGCGTCGATTCGACGAGAGGAGGTGCTGGCTGGCCAGTTGCATTCTCCAGTGCGCGAGGTAGCGCATCGGTGAGGTGCCCACCAGACGAGCGAAGTGGCTGGCCAGGTTCGAGCGTGACTGCTTGACCTGGGCAGCCAGTCGTTCGACTGTCCACTCGGCGCCAGGCTCGGCGTGCAACAGTGCCAGCGCGTGACCGATCACCGGATCGCGCAGGGCGACAATCCACCCGCCGGCGCCCTCCGGAGCACGCGCAAGCCAATGGCGCACCGCCCAGATAAACATCAGGTCGATGATTCTGGAGAGCATGACCGCGCTGCCGATGGAGGGGCTTTGCACCTCTTTTTGCATCGCGGCGATCGTCAGCGACAGCCACTCCCTGGATCCGACGTCATCGGATTTCGCGTCTTGCAGACAGGTGACATGCAACAGCGCGGGCAAGCCGAGCATCAGGGCCTGGCCGCCGGTTCCCTCGAACTGGAACACACCGCTGGTGATCCGGACCGCTTCGCCGGGCTGTACGACAAGGGCGTCGGCGTCGATGCGATGGCGTTGCCCGTGGGGCACAAAGATGATGTCCCCCGGCGCCAGTTGCACGGATTCGCTTGCGTCTTCCAGGCGCAACCGACAAGCCCCTTCATGCACGACATGGAAACACGCCTGGCCGGCGGGGCGACGCAATGACTCGCCAGGCCGGACGGTGACGGCACCCAGCAGTTCACCGCGCATGCGGGCGAGGCTGAACACCTCGAAAAAAACATCGGCGGCGGGATCTCTCAGATCAGCGCCAGGGGATGGGTTATTTCGGTGTCTCGGCACAGTCTTCGGCATTCTGGTCATGGTAGGCCGGCAGCCACCTCACAATAATGGGCGGGTCAGAGCATACGTCAGCATTCACAGGGCGTCCTGCTGAGTGCCTGCTTCTGCAGCCCTTGATTTCCGAGCAGGCGCCCGATGTCACAAAGGGCACTATGCTGATGGGTCTCGGGTGAACATCTCTATTCACGGATCGGAGTCAGCTCATGAGCAATAAACCTACGGTAGTGTTGGTGCATGGTTTCTGGGGCGGTGCAGCGCATTGGGGCAAGGTCATCGTGGAACTGGCACGCAAGGGCTATACCTCCATTCGCGCAGTGGAAATGCCACTGACCTCCCTGGCCGACGATGCCGAGCGTACACGCAAGATGGTCGCGCAGCAGAGTGGTCCTGTGCTGTTGGTGGGGCACTCCTACGGGGGAGCAGTGATCACGCAAGCCGGTGACCTGCCGAATGTCGTGGGGCTGGTCTATATTGCAGCCTTTGCGCCGGATGCCGGCGAAAGCCCTGGCGGCCTGACCCAGCAGCATCTGCCCTTGGCGGCGCCCAACCTAGAGCCTGACAGCGATGGTTTCCTGTGGCTCAAACCCGAGAAATTCCATGAAAGTTTTGGCCAGGACCTGACGCCCGATGAGGCGCTGGTCATGGCGGTCACCCAGAAGGCCCCGCTGGCCAGCACCTTTGGCGACACCATCACGGCCCCCGCGTGGAAAAACAAACCGTCCTGGTACCAGATCTCCAGCGCCGACCGAATGATTCACCCGGACAACCAGAAAATGATGTCGGCCCGACTCAATGCCAGGAAGGTCATCACCCTGGACGCCAGCCACGCGTCGCTGGCCTCCCGGCCTGCCGAGGTCGCCGCGTTGATTGACGAAGCCGCGAGCGAGGCGATCAAGACCTCGTGAGTTGACGGTGGTTAGTGTCAGATCAGCCAGTGGGCTCGACGGTACACCTCATGGCGGATGATCCCGGCTTCAGGAACACCGCCATGGCATCCGTTTGCCAAAAGCTGTAGTAGCCCAGGCTGTCCTTGCCGCTGTAGCGCAGCCCCGAATCACTCGGCATCTCGCTCAGCGTGATCGAGGTGTTGGCCCATTTGAGGTAGACGACATCGGGCCCGGCATTAAAGAAAGTGGCGGCGATCGGCGTGTTCAGGCCTGTGCACCGAAAGGTCAGGGGGCCTTCGGTCAATCTGTCCGGGTCCTTGGTCCTGACGATTGCCGAACCTCGGCGCAGCTGGTATGCACGCTCGGCATAGCTGCGGATCGTGCAGGCCTTCGGAGCGACGTCGGTTGCGCACTGATTGCGGGCCAGGATCCAGAACTGCTGGTCGTTCATGACTTTGTCGGGAGGCGGTACCGAGCGCTGATCCGTGAGCGCCAGTCGGTACAGGCGCCTGAGCTCGACGTCCATCCGTGCCAGTTGGGGATCGCGGCAGATCAGCTTTTCGACCTTCGCGGTGGCCGTGGAGCAGTCGAAACCGGTCTGGAAGACTCGGCCGGGAGTTGCCGCACTGGCAACGTTGCTCGTCACCGCGCACAGGCCGGTTGCGAGAAACCCTGTCCAGATGGCCGTGAGCATTTTCATGTTGGCTTCACTCAGATCATTACGTGATGCCCAGGCTGGCAGCGTGATCCATCGATCCGTTGAACCGTCCTGCGTTCGTATGGGGTGTATCGCAGTGTAAGTCAGTGCTCAAAACTTGCCAGACCGCCGGGCAGCGCCGTTCGGCAATATCAGGGCTTTTCACCGGCCACGGGAACGCAAAAAAGCCGTGCAAAAGATCAGTTTCAGCCTTGTTTAACAGTAAGCATCTGTTTTAAAACCATTTTGTTTATTTTTTCTCTTCCCAGACGAAGCGAAAGTTGATACATTTGCGCGCATTCCTGCACAGGCCCTTACGCGGCGTGTCACCACAGGAAGAGAGTGCCAGTCACTCATCGCAACAGATACAGGGGCGTCGCCAAGCGGTAAGGCAGCAGGTTTTGATCCTGCCATGCGTTGGTTCGAATCCAGCCGCCCCTGCCATTTTCCTAGATTCATCCAGATACGGCTCACTCGGCAGCTATTGCACGAGGCCTGGTCGATTCTTCTTGCACAGAACGCCAGCTCCGATCCGGTGTTTCTCGTGTCAGTTGTATAACTCCCGACGTTTCAACATCCAGCTGGCTTGCCGTGAACGCGACAACGTGCCGACTGCATTTCATCAGAACTCAACACCGCATCCACCCTGTGCCAGCGGGCGAGGGCGGTTATGCGCGGCATGAGACCGTGAGCCGCCTGTTATTGATCGAGCGGGCGAGCGCGATGACAAGACATCGCGCTCGCCGCTCACTCAATGCGGTGCGCGCGGGATGGTCTTGAGCAAGTCGGCGGGGCTGATGTGCCCGACGACCTGTTCCGCCGCGCTGCCCGATTGCGGCAGGCCAAGGATGTGGCCCTTGATCTTGCCGATCACATGCATCTCGCAGGGCTTGCAGTCGAACTTCAGCGTCAGCACCTCGTCACCGTGCACCAGTTGCATCGGCGCGACCTTGGTGCGCACGCCAGTGACACCCTTGGCCTGCTTCGGGCAGAGGTTGAAGGAGAAGCGCAGGCAGTGCTTGGTGATCATCACCGGCACCTCGCCGGTTTCCTCGTGGGCCTCGTAGGCCGCGTCGATCAGCGCGACACCGTGACGGTGATAGAAGTCGCGGGCCTTCTGGTTGTAGACGTTGGCCAGGAACGACAGGTGCGACTCCGGGTAGACCGGTGGCGGCGTGGTCTCTGCCTTGCGCCCGCCCCGTGGGTGAGCCGCGACACGGGCCGCGGTCAACGCTTCAATCACTTCGCGGCGCAACGCCTTGAGCTGCGAATTGGGGATGAAGTACGCCTGTGGCGCATCCAGCTTGATGTCCGTGGCGTGGTACTGGGTCGTGCCCAGTTGGCCGAGCAGGTCGTGCAGTTGCTCCAGGGCCTGTTCCGGCTTGTTGGCCAGGCCGAACGGACCGTCCAGGGCCACATGGGCGCTGATGCCTTCCTCGCTGGTGGCGGTCAGTTCCAGGCGATCCTCGCGCAGGCGAGCGACCCAGGCAACGCCGACCCGGCGCTCGGCGGAGGTCTTGAGCAACGCCTGCTGCCAGTTGTGGTCAAGGTTGCGGCTCAACGGATGGCGTGGCCCCAGGCGGTGCAGCCCCTCCGGCATCTCGTTGGGTTCGACGCGGTAGCGGTAACGCTTTTCGCCGTCCTCTTCAAACTCGCCCCTGGCCTCGGCGATGTTGGCGCGGAAACCCACCACCTCGCGTTTGACCAGCACATTGAGGCCGTCGCCGTTGGACAGCGGCTCATGGGTAATCACCTGCAGGTCGCGCTTGCCGACCTTCTCGACGATGCCCACCGGCACGCCGGTGAACGTCGGCGAGTCGAAGGCGCCGATGTCGATCTTGCGATCACTGACGAAGTAGTCGGTGCTGCCGCGGTGGAAGGTCTTCTCCGGATCGGGCAGGAAGAAGTGCGCGGTGCGGCCGCTGGACGCGCGGGCCAGGTCCGGGCGGTCTTCGAGGACGGCGTCCAGGCGCTGGCGGTAGTAGGCCGTGATGTTCTTCACATAGCCCATGTCCTTGTAGCGACCCTCGATCTTGAACGAGCGCACACCCGCTTCTACCAGGGCGCGGATGTTGGCGCTCTGGTTGTTGTCCTTCATCGACAGCAGGTGCTTTTCATAGGCGATCACGCCGCCTTTTTCGTCCTTGAGGGTGTACGGCAGGCGGCAGGCCTGGGAACAGTCGCCCCGGTTGGCGCTGCGGCCGGTCTGGGCGTGGGAGATGTTGCACTGGCCGGAGAAGGCCACGCACAACGCACCGTGAATGAAGAACTCGATCGCCGCATCGGTCTCGTCGGCGATGGCGCGGATCTCTTGCAAGTTCAGCTCGCGGGCCAGGACCAACTGGGAGAAGCCGGCCTGATCGAGGAACTTCGCCCGCCCCAGGGTACGGATGTCGGTCTGGGTGCTGGCGTGCAGCTCGATCGGTGGGATGTCCAGTTCCATCACGGCCAGGTCCTGGACGATCAGGGCGTCGACGCCGGCATCGTACAGTTGGTGGATCAGCTTGCGCGCCGGCTCCAGCTCGTTGTCGTGCAGGATCGTGTTGATGGTGGTGAAGACCCGGGCGTGGTAGCGCCGGGCGAACTCCACCAACTGGGCGATATCGCTCACCTCGTTGCAGGCGTTGTGGCGGGCACCGAAGCTCGGGCCCCCGATGTACACGGCGTCGGCGCCATGCAGGATGGCCTCGCGAGCGATGGCCACGTCGCGGGCAGGGCTGAGCAATTCCAGATGATGTTTGGGCAGGGACATATTTTTTTAGTCAGGCTTGTCACGGTCGAGACGCGCATTGTAGCGGCGAAACGCTTGACCGGCACCCGCATGCTGTCCGGTGGCGGCCATTCGCAGAGCATGGCCGCCGGATAACGCCGCGGACTCAGCCCTTGGCGGCCATCGCGGTGACTTCCACGCGCATGCCTTCAACCGCCAGGGCCGCCACGCCGACAGCGGCGCGCACCGGCCACGGCTTGGCGAAAAAGCGCTGGTAAACCTCGTTGAACGCGGCGCGGTCGGCCATATCGGTGAGGTAGATGGTCAGGTGCATCACCCGGTCCATGGAACTGCCGGCGCGCTCCAGCGCAACCTTGAGCGCCTGCAGGGTGCACTCGCTCTGCAGCGTGATGTTGCCCAGTTCCAGGCTGCCGTCGGCACGGGTAGGGATCTGCGTGGAGACCAGCACGCCCGCAAAACCGACAACGTCGGAGGAAATGGAGTCCGCGTCGGGATCAGGGATAAAGGTCAGGTCGTGGTTTGCCATGGGGGGCTCTTGCGTGAGGTGGTAAAGGGAAGGTCGCGGGTAGGTCGGACGGTTCGACATCGTCAGTGGCCGGGACGCTGGGAGGCTTTAATACCTTGAATCGGGTGATCATGCCAACTTAAAGCGGGAGAGGGCGTAGTGGTTTTACTGGCGGTGAAATCTAGCCCACTTCTCGGAATCAGGATCCTTTGGCCATGAGTGCGCGAAATTTTCCTTGAACGCTCCCTTAACCCTTGAATAAGGTCGCAATGTTACTGAAGGTCAGGAAGAGGGTGGCCGTGCCCAGTTGCTGAAGGCGGTCGGAAACGCTGAGTGGTACCGGGATAGAAATGCTCCTGTTCCAAAGCAAGCGTTGCCGAAGGCGCACCATAGGAGAATTGAAAGGAGCGACGGATGAAAGGGTTAGCCAGAAGGCTGATGGCTGGGCGTTTGGCAGTGCATCACGAGATGGGTGTCACGGTGCTGAACGAAAAGGGAGAGCCCATCGACTTGATTACTCCGCAGATGATGGCGTTATCCGACTGGGGGATAGTCTACGAGCGATGGATTGGTCTGGAACTAGAGAAAGATGGTTGGGAAATCGATTACAGAGGGCTAGCCCTTGGTTTTGCAGATCAGGGTATTGATCTGGTCGCAGTTCGGGACGGCAAGTCTCGTTATCTGCAGTGCAAGTTTGTCCATACCCCTTTCGGGAAACAGCAGATCGAGCAGATACTCTACAAAGCTTCGCAATACCTGCATCACCAGGCTTTGAATCGCGGTGATGTGTTCGAACTCATTGTCCCTCACGTTGAAAAAGCATTCCCACTCACGCGCAAGAAAAACAAGCCACCTCAAGAGAACCAATTCAAAAGGCGGTTCCTGGGCTGCAATCACATCCAGAGTCGTATACGGCTGGCGATTACGCAAATACCGATGGACATCCAATGCCCGATCAGAGGTAACCCGGAAATCGAATAGTCTGGATGTCGCTCCCCCCCGGATCACTGTGACTTACTCGAGAACTACTACGATAGATAGAGGATCCTGGCGTTCTCAACGGCTGCTGGAGCCCATCGACGACGTATCACCTGCAGAGGCCGAAGCGGCCTGCTATCGATAGTTCGGCCAGTCTGCCATGGCGGCGTGACTCACACCAAAAAGCCTCCGGAATTCCCGGGGCGGTTCATAATGAAAAGCTTCGACGTAGAAACTAATGTTGGTAGTAGCCACGGATTACGTAGGCAGGGCAGCGAAGATTGGTAAAGCTCAGTTGATGAGGTTACGCAATGCATCGCATGGTGAGGCACGTTCTCACAGCAACGGCCATCGCAGCCGCGCTCGCCGGCTGCGCCTCCCAGCCTCCGCCAACGACGAGCCTTGACTACAAGAGCCGCGCCGTGACGCGCAGCGATGGCGGCTTGCGCGTGTCGACCGCCGTACTGTCGGCCGCAGAAAGCGAGGTGGTCTACGGCGTGCCTCTGGCGAATACATCGATACAGCCAGTCTGGATCGAAGTCAAAAATCGGGAAGACCGCGCCTACTATCTGCTTTCGCCGGGCCTCGATCCAAATTTCTTCCCTGCATCCGAGGCGGCCGAAGCATTTTTCTCGGGCGTCCCGCAGGACGAGCGGACGGCGCTCGACCGGCACTTTCGTCGGCTGGCCTTCCGCAACCCTATCCCACCTGGCGCGACAACCTCGGGCTTCGTGTTGACCAATCTCGACGAGGGGTTCAAGTTCGTTCACCTCGATCTGGTGGCAGACGGGCGGGCGAGGCATTTCTCTGTCCTTTCCATCGTGCCGGGCCTGCGCACCGATTACCACATCAGCGAAGTGTTCAGGCAGGGCATCTATCCGCCCGAAGAAATTGTGAACTACACGGATGACGCCAGTTTCCAGGCGGCGCTGGAGGCGCTGCCGTGCTGCGTCACCAACGAGGAGGGTTCCAGTAACGGCGATCCGCTGAACCTGGTGATCGTCGGCGGCCTCGATGATGCCTTCCCCGCATTCGCGCGTCGCGGCTGGCGTGGAACTGAGGAAAAGTGGTCGGGGTCGATCATGAAAATGGTCAATTCGGCGCTTGCCGGAGAGCGCTATCCCTATGCGCCGGTGAGCGATCTCTATCTGTTCGGGCGAGCTCAGGACCTTGCCTTGCAAAAGGCGCGTGACAACGTCCACCAGCGCAATCATCTGAGGCTGTGGCTGAGTCCGATGCAATATCACGGCAAGAAGGTGTGGGTCGGACAGATCAGCCGTGATATCGGCAGCCGGCTTACCGTGCATTCTGCGACGCTGACGACGCACAAGATCGACCCTGACGTCGACGAAGCGCGGAGTGCACTGACACAGGATATGGCGTATTCGGTGACGCTGGCCAAGTTCGGATTTGTGAAGGGTGTGGGGGCCGCGCCCAAGGTTGCGCCGCGCGAGAACCTGACGACCGATCCTTACTACACGGATGGGCTGCGCTGTGTCCTGGTATTCGATAAAACGCACACCTCCCTGGCGGAAATCGAGTTCTTTCTATCGAAGGGAATCTACGAGAATGGCGGACAGTCACCGGGGCGGGGCAAGCCATGAGCCGCTTGCCGTCGGCACCACGCGGCGCTCTGCGGTATGCAATGCGCTGCTTGTACACCATGAGTTGTGCCGCGATTCTTGCGCTCGCCGTTGCTTGTGCGACCTGGCAGGCGCCTGCCGATTTCAGTACTTCCGGGTTGCGTGAACGTGCGCAGACGGCCACCAGGCACGAGGTGCGCGTCAGCGCCGCCGTGCTCAGTGCCGAAGACAGGCGGCGCATGCTGGGTGTGGAGTTGGACAAGACGCGCGTGCAGCCCGTGTGGGTCGAAGTCCAGAACCAGACTGCCGATCCGCTCTTGTTGCTGCGGCCGGGAACCGATCCCGACTATTTCTCGCCACTCGAAGTCGCCTGGTCCGTGCACAGGACATTAGCCCCGGCAGCGAACGCGCGCATCGATGCACACTTCGACCAACTGGGGTTCAAGAATCCCGTCCTGCCAGGCGAAACGAAAGCGGGCCTGCTGTTCATCAACCCGGAGCGCGTTACGCGGCTGCTGAATATCGATCTGCTGCAGAGAAAGACGCTGATCCCGTTCTCCCTCTTCTTGCAGGTGCCGGACGATGCTGGGGAAAAATGGTTTGCCGAAGGCTTGTTCCAGCATCACGGTTCCGAGATCAAGGACTATGACGATCTGGCCGCGTTGCGTTCCGCGTTGGAGCGCCTTCCCTGCTGCGCCGCTGACGCGAACGGCAGGGCGCACGGCGATCCGCTCAATGCGATTCTCGTCGGCGAGTTCGCCGATATCGCCGCCGCATTTGTGCGTCGCGGCTACCGGCGTGCCGCGTACTCCGCGGATGCGGCCGAACGTGTGTTCAGCCGCATGCCCGATGCCGTGGTTCGCAAGCAATCGCAAGCCGGAGCGCCGGCGACTTGGGTGCGTGTGTGGCTCACGCCAATGCGCTTCGAAGGTCGCTCCGTCTATCTCGCGCAGGTCGGGAGACCGATCGGCGGACGCTTTGCACCGCACGAGTCGGAAAACCTCGTCTTGCATGAGGATGTCGATGAGGCGAGAAATCTGCTGATTCAGGACATGATGTATTCGGCCGGTCTGGACAAGCTCGGGTTCGTCACCGGCGTCGGTCCCGCGTCCCAGGCACAATCGCGAACGACGTTCAGCGGCGCCCATTACTTCAGCGACGGTCTGCGTGCGGTCATGTTCTTTGCGCCGCGGCCGCTCAGCCTGTCGGAGGTGGAGATGCTCGATTGGGAAACGTATCTGGACCGGCGCGAATCGCCTGCACGGAAGGAGGTCGACGATGCCCACAAGTGACCTGTTCGGCAGGCCGGATGACTCGGCCGGCCGTCTGTGCGGGGCCCACACATTGTTGTGCCGCGGTGGCATGGCATGGTTGATGATCGCTGGCTGCCATGCGCTCACCGCCTGCACATCTGCGCCGCTGATCGCCTACTCGACGGACACACCGCCGCTTGTGCTGGTCCCTGCGTCGCAGGCCGGCGTGCAGGACCAGCGGGCGCGCTTTCGCGAGATTTTCTGCTCGATCCTCGACACGCGAGGAAGCGATCTGCCCGATAGCCGCCCTTGCGAGGAGGCGCTGACGCGCGTCGGTAGCGAACCTGGTGGCACCGGCAAACCCGTCGATCTCGGTCAATCGAAACGCCGTCTGATCGGCGCTGTGGTGGCCGGCGTCGGCTACGAATGCTTCGAGCAATGGCTGCAAGCGCCCGGCAGCGTAGCGATTCATCTCCGCCAGTTCGGATATGACCTGGTGCAGATCAAGGTCGACGCTTTATCGAGTTCCGCAAACAACGCTCGGCAAATACGCGACGCGATCATGGCGATGCCAGCCGAGGCCGGACCGCCGCGCCTCGTCCTGATCGGCTATTCGAAGGGCGCGCCCGACATTCTCGAAGCGATGGTCGCTTACCCGCAAATCCGCGGCCGCGTCGCGGCAGTGATCAGCGCAGCCGGCTCGGTCGGCGGCTCGGCGCTGGCCAACGATGCCGAGCAGTACCAGGCGGACCTGTTGCGGTACTTTCCCGGTGCGACCTGCGATTCGGGCGACGGTGGCGCGATCAACAGCCTGCGACCCGCAACGCGCAAGAGCTGGCTGGCGCAGAACCGGCTGCCGTCCGAACTGAACTACTATTCGCTCGTTACCTTCCCGCAGCCGGATCACATCTCATTCGCGCTGAAATCGAGTTACAACAAGCTGGCGCGCATCGATGCCCGCAACGACAGCCAAGTGATCTTCTACGATCAGGTTGTGCCTGGCAGCACCCTGATGGGCTATATCAACGCCGATCATTGGGCACTGGCAGTGCCGATCGCCCGAACGCATTCGACCATCGCTTCACTATTGGTGACACAGAATGCCTATCCGCGCGAGGCGCTGGCGGAGGCGATGCTGCGCTTCGTCGAAGAGGATTTGGCGGCATCTTCGCGCTGATCCGCTCCCGCATGCATCGGCAGCTGGAAGCGTCAGGCTCGAAAGCACCGCTGGAGCGACCTGCTGGTCTGTCCAAAGGACATCCTGTTGCACTCCATCAACGCTGAGGGTAAAGGTTGCCTGAGCGACTGTTCCTGCTGCTGGGGGATTGTTGGCATTCGGATGGATTGCTTCTTGCTGGTCGCGAGCCCGGCCGGCGCGAAGGCGTACCTCTCGCCGCTCGGTGCCGCTTCACAATGTCAATCGCTCCGCACCGCTTGATCGGCTCATCTCGGTATCATCAGGCCCTGACGAATATGCAGACGCCGCGCGGTTAAGCGATCTCGCCGGAGCCCCCTGGGCATGAATAGGCGTCCGTCGGCTGGCGTGGGGGTGGACAAGGGCGCGGCCTGTTAACCCCGGTGGCTCAGTCGTTGATGTCTTGCGCGTAGTGGCAAGCCACTTGCCGGCCGTCGAGCAGACGCAAGGCCGGCTCTTCAGTGCTGCAGCGCTCGGTGGCGTACGGGCAACGCTTGTGGAAGGCGCAGCCGGACGGCGGGTTCAGCGGGTTGGGCAGTTCGCCGACGATCTTGATTTTCGGCTTGTCCGGATCCGGGTGGATGGTCGGCGTTGCCGACAACAGCGCCTGGGTGTACGGGTGCAGAGGGCGGGTGTAGATGTCCTCTTTCGGACCCATTTCCACCGGCCGACCGAGGTACATCACCATCACGTGATCGGCGACGTGGCGCACCACCGCCAGATTGTGGGAGATGAACACGTAGGCGGTGTTGAACTCTTGCTGAAGGTCCATGAACAGGTTCAGCACCTGGGC
>NZ_JBYTBK010000035.1:0-30772 GCF_058789115.1 Pseudomonas sp. FW300-N1A1
GATCGCTTTCTATTCGCCCACGAAATCCAGCAAGGCGAGATGTACTGGGCCATGGCCCAGCTCTTCATGCAGCAAGGCCCGCATGCCCTGCCGACCTTCCCCTACCCGCCCCGCGACTGGAACAACGAGGACGTGAGTTTCAACCTCGCCCGACGCCTCGCCCCCAAAGTGATGTGGCCTGCTGAGATGGACCTGGAGTCACGGACGGCGCCATGAGCGAGCGAATGGCGCTGGACTGGGACAAGACCGACGTCTGCATCAACCCCGACATGTCCGAACTGGACGGCACCGGTGGGTTTGTCCTGCTGGGCTGGGAAAAGGAATACCACGCGGTGTCTGACGCCGACGGCAATCCCAAGGACGATTTCGAGATGACCCTCGTTGGCAAGCCGACCCGCAATGCCTCTGAGTTACTGGCCTTCTGGGAGTACATCCGGCGCTACATGGAAGACGGCCCCGAGGCCGCGCCCGCGCCTGAACGGTTACTGCCCAGGTTTCCCTGGCCTTGGCACTCCCTCAGCGCTGTCTGGCGCCTGGACACTGGCGTTATCAAGACGCCGGCCTTGTGGATTTTCATACCGGTCCACCTGCTGTTACTCCCGCTGATCCTGATTCATGCCTGCGCGCATTGGGTGTCACTGTTGCTGTGCTATGAACCGCGGTTTCCTCGCGCCATTGCTAATGCCGGAGTACACGCGTCGACAACCGATCAAGTGAAAAACAATGAGAATTACTGAGCTCCGCCCAATCGCGCGAGTAGCCGTATTGATCAACACCTACGGCACTCAACTGCCTGAGTGGGGCCAGGACACCGCAGTGCCCTGCCCCACGCCGCTCACGACTGAGAACCGGCACGCAGGATGGAAGGCTCCTCGCCGCGATACAGCGCTTCGACCTTGTCGGCGCGCCACTGCAGCACCGCGCGCTGGTTGATCGAGCCCTTGTCGGTGATTTCACCGCGGTCGATGGAGGCCGGCTCGTCCAGCAGCGTGATCCACTCCAGGCGGCTGGCATTACCGTTGGCGTCGCGGTTGAGCCGTTGCAGCCACTCGGCGAACCACTGGCGCACCGGCGCGCTGGCCAGGACCTCGGCATCGCTGGCGTCCGGGGCCAGGCCGGACAGGCGTCGGCATTCGTACAGCCGCGGGAAGACCAGGGCCCCCAGGCACTCGCGGTCCGGCGCGGCCACCACCAGGTCCTGGACATAGGGCGAACCTTCAAGCACCGCGCGATTGCGCATCGGGCCGACGCTGACAAAGACCCCCGAGCTGAGCTTGAAGTCTTCGGCGATGCGCCCGTCGAACATCAACCCCAGTTGCGGATCACAGGCGTCGGCCAGTTTCAGCGCATCGCCGGAACAGTAGTAGCCCTGTTCGTCGAACACCTCGGCGGTCTGCTGCGGCGCACGCCAGTAGCCGGGCATGATATGCGGCCCGCGAAAGCGTCCTTCCAGCTTGCCGTCCACCGGCACCAGCCGCACCTCACAACCCGGGGCAGGCAGGCCGACATAGCCGGCCATGGACAGTGGCCCGGTGGTGAAGGTGCAGGACGGTGACGCCTCGGTCATGCCGAGCCCGGCCATCATGCGAATACGTTCGCCACAATGCTGCTCGGCGACCCGGTCCAGGCGATCCCAGATCCGCTGGGACAAACCGGCGGCGGCGAAAAAGAACAGCTTCATGCGCGCGAAGAAACGCTCGCGCAACTCGCCGTCCTGCTCCAGGGCGCTGACCAGTTCTTCCCAGCCCTTGGGCACGGTCAGGTAGGCGGTGGGCGAGATTTCCTTGAGGTTGCGCAGTGTCTCGGCAAACCCCTGGGCGGTGGGCTTGCCGTCGTCCAGGTAAAAGGTGCCACCGTTGTACAGCACGATGCCGACGTTGTGGCTGCCGCCGAAGGTGTGGTTCCACGGCAGCCAGTCCACCAGCACCGGAGGCTCTTCGCCGAACACCGGGAAAGTCTGCAACAGCATCTGCTGGTTGGCGCAGAGCATGCGCTGGGTGGTGACCACCGCCTTGGGCAGCTTGGTGGAGCCGGAGGTAAAGAGGAACTTGGCGATGCTGTCCGGGCCGGTGGCAGCAAACGCCGCTTCGGCTTCGCGGCCACCGGGGTGTTGCAGCAGACTGGCAAAGGGAGTCTGTCGCCGCCCCGCCACTTCGCCGCGAACGGTAATCAGCGGCGTCTCACTGGGCAACACTGCGCCGATCGCTCGCTGGTAGGCGGCGGCGTCGCTGACGAACACCAGCCCGGGCTGCAACAGATCGCAGACATGCCGCAACTTGGCGAAGTCTTGGGACAGCAACGAATAGGCCGGCGAAATCGGGCTATAGGGAATACCGGCATACATGGCGCCCAGCGCGATCTGCAGGTGTTCGATGTCATTGCCCGACAACAGCGCCAAGGGGCGCTCGGCTGACAGGCCGTAGCCCAGCAGGCTTTGGGCAATGGCGCGGACGCTGGCGAGCATCTCGGCGTAGCTGACCCGGCGCCAGTCACCCCCGGCCTGGCGCGCCGCGATAAAGGTCTGTTGCGGGCGAACTTGCGCCCAATGCAGCAGACGGTCCAGCAGGCGCCTGGGCAATTCGGCCAAGGGTTCCAGGGAACGCATGTGCAGGACGCCCTGCGCTTCGCTGACCTCGACCGCCGGATGGCCGATGGACACCTGGCGATAACGCGGTACGCGGGCCTCGGCCTGGGGTGGCGATCTGAATTCGGAACTCACGTGCTTGTCCTCCATCAAGGCACGTCTCCGGTCCGCTGCACAGCAGTTCGACCAGGTGCGTGGCAGCCGGTGGCTGCAGCCTTGTTATTGTTATGTCTGGCTGGCACGCGGGCGGCGAACGCTCGCAAGCGTTCGTCACCCGACGGTGCGACGGATGCTCAGATCGGGTAGTGCCGTGCACCGTTCTGCAAGGTGACCCAACGCAACTGGGTGAACTGCTCGATGGCCGCCTTGCCGCCAAAACTGCCGTAACCGCTGGACTTGACCCCGCCGAACGGCATGTGCGCCTCGTCGTGCACGGTCGGGCCGTTGATATGGCAGATGCCTGACTCGACCCGTTGGGCCAAGGCCAGGGCGCGGCTGGTGTCGCGACTGAAGATCGCCGCCGACAGGCCGAACTCGGAATCGTTGGCCAGGCGCAGAAGTTCTTCATCGCCCTCGGCTCGTAGCACTACGGCCACCGGGCCGAAGGACTCCTCGTGGTACAGGCGCATGGCAGCCGTGACGCCATCGAGCAAGGTCGGTTGCATAATGCTGCCTTCCAACTGGCCGCCCGTGACCAGGGTGGCGCCCTTGTCGAGGGCATCGTCGATCAACCCCTTGATGCGCTCGCCGGCGCTGGCGTCCACCAGGGAACCGAGGACTGAATCCCCGGCATCCGGGTTGCCCGCCGGCAAGGTGGCGATCTTCTCCGCCAGCCGGGCGACAAAGGCATCGGCCACCTGGGTGTCGACGATCAGGCGCTCGGTGGACATGCAGATCTGCCCCTGGTTGAAGTAGGCGCCAAAGGCAGCGGCTTGCACCGCAGCCTCCAGATCAGCGTCGTCCAGCACCAGGAACGGCGCTTTTCCGCCCAGCTCCAGCAAGGCCGGCTTGAGATGCCGCGCCGACAGTTCACCGACGATGCGCCCGACATGGGTCGAGCCGGTGAAGTTGACCCGACGCACCGCCGGGTTGGCGATCAACCGCTCGACTATGGCCGCGGCATCCGCGGGCGCGTTGCTGATGACGTTGACCACGCCATCGCCCAGGCCCGCGTCCTGCAATACCTGGCCGATCAGCCGGTGCACCGCCGGGCTCAGTTCCGAGGCCTTGAGTACCACGGTGTTGCCGCAGGCCAACGGCATGGCGATGGCACGGGTGGCGAGGATCACCGGCGCATTCCACGGCGCGATACCCAGCACCACGCCACAAGGCTGCCGCAGGGCCATGGCGAAACTGCCGGGGACATCGGACGCAATGACCTCGCCGTTGATCTGGGTGGTCAGGGAGGCGGCTTCGCGCAACAGGTTGGCCGCCAGGTGCACGTTGAAGCCGTACCAGTTGGCCATGGCGCCGGTCTCGCCGGCCGCCGCGATGAACTCCGCGCTGCGGGCCTGCAGCTGTTCGGCCGCACGCAGCAGCCGGGTGCGTCGTTCATTGGGGGCCAGGGCCGCCCAGGCCGGAAACGCCGCCTTGGCCGCGGCCACGGCGGCATCGGCATCTTCCAGGGTGGCGGCGGCCACCCGCGACACGACTTCACCGGTCACCGGATTACGCCGGTCGAAGGTTCGACCGTCACGGGCGGGGCACGACTGGCCGCCAATCAGCAGGGGCACGTCCAGCATGGGAATTCCTCTTTATTGTCTTTGTCGGGAATACGTTCGAGGGGAGCACCGGGGCCAAG
The DNA here is from genome assembly GCF_058789115.1 of Pseudomonas sp. FW300-N1A1. Taxonomy (NCBI): domain Bacteria; kingdom Pseudomonadati; phylum Pseudomonadota; class Gammaproteobacteria; order Pseudomonadales; family Pseudomonadaceae; genus Pseudomonas; species Pseudomonas sp. FW300-N1A1. The sequence continues at coordinate 4,386 of NZ_JBYTBK010000035.1, forward strand.
CGCTGACGGGCGTTCGATCACCCGGCCAGCCTGCCCTCCGTGCACCGCCGGGGGTCAGCGTTTGTACGTCTGCAAACCAGGCTTGATGCTCTTGTCGTCGAGGAACTGCTTCATGCCCTGTTCGCGACCGCCTTCGGTGTCCAGCAGGCGCGACTGGTCGAGCTTGGCGTAGAGGTAATCCTCGTTCTGCTCCCAGGTCAGTTCGCGGCAACGTTTGAAACCATGCTTGGCCGCTCGCAGCACCACCGGGTTTTTCTCCAGCAGGTTGCGCGCCAGTTCGAGGGTCACTTCGCGCAGTTGCGCCAGGGGCACGCTCTCATTGACCAGGCCCATCTCGGCGGCTTTCTGCCCGCCGAAGGTCTTGCCGGTCATGATGTAGTACAGCGACTGGCGATGCCCCACGGTGTCGGCCATGGCTTTGCTCACCAGGTTGCCCGGCGGGATGCCCCAGTTGATTTCCGAAAGGCCGAAGGTCGCCTCGTCGGCGCAGATCGCCAGGTCACAGGCCACCAGCGGGCTGAAACCGCCACCGAAGCACCAGCCGTTGACCATGGCGATGGTCGGCTTGGCGTACATGCGCAGCAGTTTCCATTGCCACTGAGAGGCTTCGCGACGGATTTTTTCCTGAAGGATTTCCGGACCGGCATCCACTTCGCGGAAGTATTCCTTGAGGTCCATGCCCGCAGTCCAGGCATCGCCGGCACCGGTGAGCACCAGCACGCCAGCGTCCGGATCCTGTTCCAGGGTTTCCAGAACGTCGATCATCTCGCGGTTCAGGGTCGGGCTCATGGCGTTGCGTTTTTCCGGGCGGTTGAGGATGACCCAGGCGATGCCTTCGTCGATTTCCACCTTGACCGTTGTCCAGCGACCTTCGTAGTTGCTCATGGCGATGCTCTCTCTTGTTCTGGGTTTGAAGATGAGCAAAAACTAAACCGGAGAATTAGTTATGTCAATTAACTATTAACAATTTTAACAAAGCATTTTCAACCCATGAACCGAGCCAGGAACCCGGATATATGACAATGCTCATGGCTATCCCCGGCCAAACTCGGCAAACTAGATAGTCTTCTTAACCGCCAGCCCGAGGATTGACCCTGTCATGGCCAAGTCTTCCACGATTGCCGCTGCCCCCCAGGCCCCGGCCGCCGCCACCGAAACCCAGGCGCCACTGGACGCCGCCCTGGACGACCTGATCGGCTACGCCATGCGCCGGGCACAGTTGAAACTGTTCCAGAACCTGATTGGCCGGCTCTCGGCCTACGACCTGCGGCCGGCACAATTCTCGGCCCTGGCGATCATCGAACAGCACCCGGGGCTGATGCAGGCTGACCTGGCCAAGGCGCTGGCCATCGAGCCGCCGCAAGTGGTGCCACTGCTCAACAAGCTGGAAGAACGGGCGCTGGCGGTGCGGGTGCGCTGCAAGCCGGACAAGCGCTCCTACGGGATCTTTCTCAGCAAGACCGGCGAGGCCCTGCTCAAGGAGCTGAAACAGATCGCCGCCCAGAGCGACCAGGAATCCACGTCCGCCCTCGACAGCCAGGAACGGGACGAACTGCTCAGGCTGCTGAGAAAGGTCTACCAGGCATAACCCAAAACGCCGGCACGCTCCCCACCGCGAGGAACGACCGGCGACAGCCCTCTGGGCAGGGCTCCCTTACCAGATCGGCACGCTGTACAGCACCTGGAAACGGGTCTGGTTTTCATCGCGGAACGCCGCGCCAGAGGGGAAGTCATTGCGATAGATCGACTTGCGCGCCAACAGCCCGAGGTTTTTCAGCGGACCACTCTGGATCACATATCCCAGCTCCATCTGGAACTCTCGCTCCTTGCGGTCGTCGGCATTCAGGGCCGCCAGTTCGATATGGTCACCGCGCACATAGCGCAGCCGGCTCTTGAGGCCAGGCACCCCGGCGGCGGCAAAGTCATAGTCGTAGATCGCCTGCCAAGTCCGCTCCTTGGCGTTGAGAAAGTCCGAACTCATGGTCAACTCGCTCATGCCCATCAACTCGGTGCCCGACACATAGGGCGTCGCCGTGTCACCACTGGCGTGCATGTAGCCCAGGCTCACTCGATGACCGCCCAGGCGATAGCCAAACAGCGCCGAAAGGTTCCGGTTATCGACCTTACCGGCCTTGGCACTGCCGTCTTCATCACTGAAGAAGCTGCGCAGGTCGCTGGTCAGTACGCCCTCGCCCACGGGCAGATTGTGCAGCAGGGCCAGGGTGTTCTGCTGGTACAGCTCGGCCACCTCGGCGTGATAGGCGCGCAGGCTGAGGTCCTCGTTCACCTGGTAATCGCCGCCGACATATGCCATGTGCGAAGTGGTGGCCGCGCCATTGAAACGCCGGTTCGGCGAAGCAATGCTCATCGCCTGGTAGTTGGTGGAATCACGCTTGTTGATGCGATCGATGTAGCCTGTGTTGAGGATCAGCCCATCGATGTCCCTGGAACTGAGGGTGGTGCCGCGAAACGTCTGCGGCAACAGCCGCGACGGGCTGGCAAAGGCGAACGGCAGGAAGATCGAGACATCGCCGGACTTCACCGTGGTCTGGGCAACGCGAAACTTGCCGGTCATGGCCAGGCGCGAGTACTCGTCCGCCGCACGCTTGTCGCTGCTGGACACCGGCAACAACTCGGTGCCACTGCGGTGTGGCGCGGAGTCCAGCTTGACCCCCAGCAATCCCCGGGCGTCCAGGCCGAAGCCGACTGTCCCGGGGGTGTACCCCGACTCCACATTCATGATGAACCCCTGGGCCCATTCCCGGGCCGCGGTTTTCGCCCCTTCGTCCTTGTACTCCCGATCCAGGTAGTAATTGCGCAGGGTCAGGGTGCCGTGACTGTCGTCCATGAAGCCCTCTGCCAGCGCCGGGCTGGCAATCACACTCAAGCCCAACATGGCCAGGCATGGTGCGCGAACAGGTAAGGCAGGGGTCGCCGCAAGGGCGTCCCGAGGGGGATTTGGCATGTTCGATGTCCACTCTTTGTTGTTGTTTTTTTAAGCGTGAGACCCGGGTTGTCCCGGGTGTCTGCGGCCAGAGAATGGAAACAGCCGAGGGCTGGCGTCAATCCGTAGCGACCGATAATCGAACATTAATATTGTTATCTATTTTAAAGACAAACCTGTCTATGAATGCCATCTAATTGATTTAAAAGTAATTTATATACTTTTTTAGGCATGACTCAGGATCGTTCATTTTTTAGTTGTATTTGTTAATCTTAATTCCAGCCCACCATCGCCTGATGCAGGCCTGCTTGCTTCACCTGTCAGCCCCAACAAAAACAATAATGAGGTTCGCCATGGACACCCCATCACGTCGCACGACGTTGACCATTGCCCTGTGTTTTATCGTTGCACTGATCGAAGGCTTCGACCTGCAAGCCGCCGGCACTGCCGCCGCGGGCCTGCGTCAGACCTTTGCCCTGGACCCGAAAATGATGGGCTGGGTGTTCAGTGCCGGCATCATCGGCCTGCTGCCCGGTGCGTTCTTCGGTGGCTGGATCGCCGATCGCATCGGCCGCAAGAAAATCCTGATCGGCGCCGTGCTGCTGTTCGGCGTGTTCTCCCTCAGCACCGCCTACGTCGGCAGCTTCTCCAGCCTGCTACTGGCGCGCTTCATGACCGGCCTGGGCCTGGGCGCCGCCCTGCCCAACCTGATCGCGCTGTGTGCCGAAGCCGTGGGCGAGCAACGTCGCGGCACCGCCATTAGCATCATGTATGCCGGCGTGCCGCTGGGGGGCGCCCTGGCAGCAGTGGTTGCCATGCTGTTCACCGATCACTGGCAGGCGACCTTCATCATCGGCGGCCTCGCGCCCTTGCTGGTGGTGCCACTGATGATCCTGCTGCTGCCCGAGTCCAGCGCCTTTCGCCTGCAACAAGGCAACGCCCGCGTGGCGCACACCTCGACCGGCCGGGCACTGTTCGGCGAAGGCCGGGCCCGCGTCACGCTAGCCTTGTGGCTGAGCTACTTCTTCACCTTAACGGTGATGTACATGCTGCTCAACTGGCTGCCGTCGCTGCTGCTGGAACAAGGTTTCACCAAACCCCAGGCCGGCCTGGTGCAGATGCTGTTCAACATCGGTGGCGCCCTCGGCTCGCTGCTCGGCGGGCTGCTGCTGGATCGCTGCAACGGCATCAAGGTGGTGCTGTTTATCTACGCCGGATTGCTGGCGGCGCTGACCGGGGTCGGCCTGTCGGTGGGCATCGTGCCCATGGGCATCGCCGGGTTTGCCGCGGGGCTGTTTGTGATGGCTGCGCAACTGGTGCTGTACGCCCTCGCACCGCCGTCCTACCCAACCCTGGTGCGCGCCACCGGCGTCGGCGCAGCCGTGGCCATCGGTCGCCTGGGCTCAGTGGCCGGCCCCTTGGCCGCGGGGCAGATCCTGGCGGCCGGGGCCGGCACCGCCGGGGTACTGCTGGCAACTTCGCCGGGGTTGGTGATTGCGGCCTTGACCATCATCAGCGTCATTGCCCGTACGGCACCGCTGACCGAGCCCGGGCTGACGACGGTCAAGCCCTGACACGGCCTGAAGCGCCGCGCGGCGAACACCGGGGTCGCTCCACGTCGCGCGATACCTTGCGGCGCTGAAGGACGACGCTCTAAAACGCCACTCGATCGAGTGGCGTTTTTGTGTATCGGGCACGGGAAGCGAGACTCGCCTCGAGTGACCCACCCGTTGGAACATCGGATTTCTCTTCTTCCCGAAGCAGGGACTTTTTCGTTTCTGCGTCGCTTTTGCATTTCTGTGCGACAGATCCCACTTCAGGGACTCCCGTATCGCTCCCTCGCGGTGTTAGTTTTGAAATGTTTTGTTTCATCGATCAGACATTTCTCACTCACTGCCTGCAAAGGAATGCCCCCAACAATGGATTTTTCACTCAAGCACCTGGCCGCGACCACACTGATGCTCGCCAGCCTGTCGTCGTTCACCACGTCAGCGCACGCCAACATCACCCCGCAACAGAGCGCGGCCATCCTCAAGACCTTCAGTGACGTATCGGTAACGGATTTCAGGCAGTTCCTGGAACGCCTGGCCAAGAGCGACCTGGCCAAAACCGACAGCCTCGGCCTGACAATCCGTGCCTTCCAGGGCAACAAGACCCTTTCCCCCGAACAGCAGAACGAGATCCATCGCCTGCTGGGCCTCTATGCACGGGTGAAGTACGGCACGGCTGCCACCCAGACCCTGCGCGAACTGGTGGCAATCCCGACCGTGCGCGTGGATGGCGTCGCCCAGCACGACAATCCCGAATTCATCAAGATCGCCGACAAGCTCAAGGGCCTCGCCCAGGCCTTCGACCTGAACTTTCGCAACGTCGACAACCGCGTCTATGAAATTTCCCTCGAAGGCGCCGGCGATGAAGTCGTGGGCATTCACGCCCATGCCGATGTGGTGCCCGTGACCCCGGAGAACTGGGTCCTGAAAGACGGCACCCGACTCGATCCGTTCAAGGTCACCCTGGTCGGCGACCGCATGTATGGCCGGGGCACCGAGGATGACAAGAACGGCATCGTGGTGACGCTCTACGCCATGAAAATCATCAAGGAAGAGAAGCTGCCGCTGGCTCGGAATTTCAAGCTGCTGGTCGACACCACCGAGGAAACCACCGGCGACGCCATCCCCTATTACTTCGAACGCAACCCGACACCCAACTACAACCTGGCGCTGGATGGCGGCTACCCGGTGGTGATTGCCGAGAAAGGCTACGGCACCGTCATGGCAAGCTTTGCCCGACGTACCGCAGAGGGTAAAGGCGCGGAAATCATCTCGATGACGGGCGGCCTGGCAACCAACCAGATTCCGTCGACGTCGATCGCCACCCTGGTGACTGACAAGCCCGCCGAACTGGCCGCCAGCCTGCAGCAGGCAGGTACTGATTATGTCCAGCGCAATGGCGGCAACTTCGAGGTGAGCGCCAAGGTCGTCGGCAAGGACGTCAAGCTCACGGTCACCGGCGTTTCCGCCCACTCCTCCGAGCCCGAGTCAGGCATCAACCCGGTGGCCAGGATGCTGGACTTCATCAACAGCCTCGACGGCAAGGTCGCGCTCAAGCACAACCACATTACCGACGCCGCCCGCTACGCCGCCGACAACTGGGGGCTGGACTACCTGGGCGGCAAATTGGGGGTCGGCTTTTCCGATGCCTTCATGGGGCCGCTGACCACGTCCCTGACCTATGTCGGGATGGATGACAACGCCTTCCAGCTCGCGGTCAACCTGCGCGTGCCGAAGGGCAAGTCCCCAGAAGCGCTCAAGACCGAAATCGCCGAAAAGCTTGGCGCCTGGAGCCAGAAGACCCACATCGCACCGGCCTTCGACTACTCGATCGCCGAGCCGATGTACCGCAACCCCAAGGGTGAATGGGTCAAGGCCCTGCTTACCGTGGCCAGCGAAAACCTTGGCATGGAACACACGTTCGGCACCTCTGCCGGCGCCACCTCGGTCCATGAGTTGCCCAACGGCGTGCAGTTCGGCCTGGCCATGCCTGACGTCAAATACACCGGCCACAACGACAACGAGTTCAAGACCGTCGAACAGTTCATGCTCGACCTGCAGATTGTGACCGAGATGATGGGTCGCATCGGACAGCTGCCGAAACTCTGATCCGCCTTTGGACCCGCTGTTGTGGCGGGTCCATCTCTTTGGTCGATTTGCTCTCGTCTAATACCTGGAGAACAGCGACAACTGAAATCAGCAGGCCGATGCCTACAAATCGCGCACAAACAAAAACGCCACTCTATTGAGTGGCGTTTTTGTGTATTTGGAGCGGGAAACGAGACTCGAACTCGCGACCCCGACCTTGGCAAGGTCGTGCTCTACCAACTGAGCTATTCCCGCGTCTTGGTGTGGCGTATTCTATAGAAAATAGATTACGCGTCAACCCCTTGATTCAAAAAACTTTTATTTCTTTTCCACATCGGTTTTCAGATGCGGCCAGGCGGCGCTCAGGTACTGCACCATGGACCACAAGGTCAGGCCTGCCGATACCATCAGCAAGAAATAGCCCACCAGTACCCAAAAACTGAAGTTCGACGGGTTGGCCAGCAGGATCACCAGCGCCAGCATTTGCGCGGCGGTTTTCCATTTGCCCAGGTTCGACACGGCGACCTGTGCCCGTGCACCCAGCTCGGCCATCCACTCCCTCAGGGCGGAGATGACGATTTCGCGACCAATGATGACGGCTGCGGGGAGTGTCAGCCACAGGTTGGCATGTTCCTGTACCAGCAGCACCAAGGCCACGGCGACCATCAGCTTGTCTGCCACCGGGTCGAGAAACGCCCCGAACGGTGTGCTCTGCTCCAGCCGACGGGCCAGATAACCGTCCAGCCAGTCGGTCGCGGCAGCAAATGCGAAGACTGAACTCGAGGCGATGTAGCTCCAGTGATACGGCAAATAGAACAGCAGAATGAAGATCGGGATAAGCAGGACGCGCAGAACGGTGATCAGATTAGGGATATTCATCGGCACAACTGGCTACGAGGTGAGTTGGCATTCTACTCGCTGTGCAGGTTTGCATAAATCAACTCTGCAAGCTTTTTACTGATCCCCGGTGCTTTGGCGATCTCGTCGATGCTTGCACGAGACAGCTCCTGCAATCCACCAAAATGTTTCAACAGGTCCCGGCGCCGGGTCGGCCCCACTCCCGCGACCCCTTCCAGCGTTGAGGTTCGGCGGGTTTTCCCGCGTCGCGCCCGGTGCCCGGTGATCGCAAAGCGGTGGGCTTCGTCGCGGATCTGCTGGATAAGATGCAACGCCGGCGAATCCCCGCGCAAGGTAAATTCGTGGGCGGCGTCATTCAGGTAGAGCGTTTCGAATCCGGCCTTGCGGGTGGCACCCTTGGCCACGCCCAGCAGAATCAGGTCGGGAACGGCCAGTTCATTGAGCACATCGCGGGCCATCGACAACTGGCCCTTGCCGCCGTCCACCAGCAAAATGTCCGGCAACTTACCCTCGCCGTCCTTGAGCTTGCTGAAGCGTCGGGTCAGCGCCTGGTGCATCGCCGCGTAATCGTCCCCCGGCGTGACGCCTTCAATGTTGTAGCGACGGTAGTCGGACTTCAACGGCCCTTCCGGCCCGAACACCACGCAGGAAGCCACTGTCGCTTCACCGCTGGAGTGACTGATGTCATAGCACTCCAGCCGCTGGGGCGGTTCATCCAGGTCGAGCACTTGCGCCAGGGCCTCGAACCGTTCGGCCACATGCTGACGATTGGCCAAGCGTGCGCCCAGGGCCTGCTCGGCATTGGTCACCGCCAACTGCTGCCAGCGTGCCCGGGTACCGCGCACCCTGTGGCTGATGGTCAATTCGCGACCGCGCAACCCATGAATGGCCTCGATCAGGGCCGGGAAGTCGTCATGGACCACGTTGACGATCAGCTCGCTCGGCAAGTCCCGCTCGGGACTGGTGATGTAATACTGTCCAAGAAACGCCGCCATGACCTCGGCCACGTCTTCTTCAATACCCACCTGCGGGAAGAAGTTCTTGCTGCCCAGTACGCGGCCACCGCGCACACTGATCAGGTGCACGCAGGCTCCCCCCGGGTTGGTGAACGCCGCCACCACGTCGACGTCGCCCGTACCGCCTTCCATGCTCTGCTGGTCCTGCACCCGGCGCAGCAAGGCGATCTGGTCACGCAGTTCGGCCGCCCGCTCGAAGTCCAGGGTACTGGCCGCCTGCTCCATCCCCGCCGACAGTTCGTCCGCGAGCGCGTTGCTGCGGCCCTCGAGGAACATCACCGAGTGCCGCACATCCTCGGCATAGTCTTCGGGCGTCACCAGGCCGACACAAGGCGCCTTGCAGCGCTTGATCTGATACTGCAGGCAAGGCCGCGTGCGGTTCTTGTAGTAGCTGTCTTCGCACTGGCGAACGAAGAAGGTCTTTTGCAGCAGGCTGAGGCTTTCACGAATGGCCCCCGCGCTGGGGTAAGGTCCGAAATACTTGCCCTTGGCCTTTTTCGCCCCGCGATGAATGCTCAGGCGCGGAAATGCGCCATCCGACAGGAAGACATAGGGGTAGGACTTGTCGTCCCGCAGCAGGATGTTATAGGGCGGCCGCCATTCCTTGATCAGCGTCTGCTCGAGCAGCAGCGCTTCGGTTTCATTGGCGGTGATGGTGGTTTCGACCTGGGCGATACGGCCAACCAGGGCGGCGGTCTTGGGCGCCAGGCCGGTCTTGCGGAAGTAACTCGCCAGGCGCTTCTTCAGGTTCTTGGCTTTGCCCACGTAGAGCAGGCGCGCATCGCTGTCGAACATGCGATACACACCCGGGCGCCCACTGCAGGTCGAGAGAAAGGCGCTGGGATCAAACGATTCGGTCATTGTCAGAGGCTGGCGTCGACCATGCCGTGACGCACCGCCAACAGTGTCAGCTCAACATCACTGCTGATCGAAAGCTTTTCGAAAATGCGATAGCGATAGGTGTTCACGGTCTTGGGTGACAGGCAAAGTTTGTCGGAAATGATCTGGACCTTCTGGCAGCCGACAATCATCAGGGCGATCTGGATTTCCCGCTCCGACAGCGCATCGAAGGGCGAATCATTGCTGGGTTGGAACGACTTGATGGCCAGTTGCTGGGCAATCTGCGGGCTGATGTAGCGCTGGCCGGCGAATACCAGGCGAATCGCCTGCACCATTTCATTGAGACCGGCGCCCTTGGTCAGGTAACCCGCCGCGCCGGCTTGCAACAGCCGCGTAGGAAAAGGGTCTTCCTCGCACACGGTCACCGCCACGACCTTGATGTCCGGATGGCTGCGCAACAGCTTGCGGGTGGCTTCAAGGCCACCGATGCCTGGCATCTTGACGTCCATCAGGACCACATCGGGTTTCAGTTCACGCGCCTTGAGCAGGGATTCTTCCCCTGACTCCGCCTGGCCGACTACTTGCAGGCCATCGATGTCAGCCAGCATTCGTGTAATACCTGTACGAACGAGATCATGGTCATCGACTACTAGCACCCTAATCAAGCAGACACCCCGCGATATGTTCTTATTGATTGCCGAACACCTTAGCAAAAAGGATCAGCCAGACCTAGCAGCAAGCTGTTATTTAAACAGTTTCAATACATCTTGGAAGGCTTGAGTTAAGGGCCTTGCAGACAACTCAGCGGGCACATCGGCGCTCCATCCTCAGGAAGCAGGCGTCCCGCCCGACTTGCTGCAGTCCCAGGCGCAGGTAAAGCGCCTGCGCCGGGTTGTCCTCGAACACCGTCAGGCGCAGCGCTGGATGGGACTCCTGGCAAGCCCTGGAGAAAACCTGACCAAGCGCCCAGGTACCGATACCCTGCCCGCGCGAGGCCTCGACAACGTGCAACTCGCGGATGTACAGCGCCTTCGAATCGCGACTCAGGCTGACAAACCCCAGCACCGCTGAATCCTGGCAAATCAGCCAGTTTTCCCGGCCGGCCCAGGCGACATCGAAGGCTTCATCGAGCCAAAGCAGGTCGTGACGGATGTAATAGGCAAGCATGGACCGCCGCGCCAGGTCTCGCGCAAAAGGCACATGCTGCGCCGTGGCCAACCGCAGCGCCAGCCCCTCTACCGCCCGCTCAGGCACCTTGCAACGGAACCACCGCCCCGCTCCACAGACCCGCCGTTCGGCGCGCAATCACCAATGACTCGCCGACACCCGGGTCCGCCGCGATCAGCGAACCGTCCGCCGCCCAGATGGCGCTGCGCCCCGCCGACTCCCAGCCACCGGTTGCACCGCCATGATTGGCCATCAGCACCACCATCGAATGTTCGACCGCATAGCCCTGGAGCTGCGCGGCATCCGCTGCATAGCCACCCGGGGTGATCAGCACCCCGGCGGCGTAAATGTTCGCACCGTTGTTCGCCGCCTCGGCGGCATGACTGGCATGGGGAAAATCGGCACAGACCGCCAGCGCGACCCGATCGTCAGCCATGGTCAGCAGCGAGCCACCCGAGCCGGGCGCAAACGCCACTTCTTCGCCGGGGTGCAAATGCTGCTTGCTGTAGACCCCCAGGGAGCCATCGGCCGCCAGCACCAGCGCACCGATCAGTACCGGCCCATCGGCCTTCAACCGGATCGGCATGCCGACCACCGCCGTCACCCCCACTTCCCGCGCCAGATCGCGCAGCGGTTGCAACACCGTGGAGTGCGGGGCGATCGCCAGTTCCGCCGCCAGCCCGCGCTCGTAGCCGGTCAGTGACAATTCGGGAAACACCAACAGTTGCACGCCGTGCTCGGCAGCGGCCTGGATCATGTGTTGATGCCGCGCAATATTGGCCTGGAGATCTCCGGCCATGGAGATCGATTGAGCTGCGGCGATAGTCAGCGTTGTCATCCCTGCTTTCCCTGAAAGAGTGTCACGTGGCAAACCCGAAGTCTGTCACAAAGCGTTGCGCGACTTAAGCCATAGCGACAGGACGTTGGGTCGATAGTAATTTCTGATTGAATCTGCGTGCCCGCCTCAAGTAAGCTCGGCGCATTCATCGGAGACAGATCATGTTGCATTCCCCTTCACAGCTTCATCTCGCCAGCGCCCAGCGCTCGGTTGCGGCTGCCCGGGTGAATCACGCCTGTGCGCCGGCAAGCTTTTATTTTGGGTATTGGTTTAGCCGCTGGCGCGCCTGATACCTACACGGCGGCCACTACTCAAGGGGTCGCCTGCCAGAGAATTCTCAACCCCCGGTCGGCCTCCCGACCGGGGGTTTTGTTTTTTTAGCGCCACACCTTTTTAGCGACATCACTGACTTCAAGGAATTACGACATGAACTACGCCACTTATTACCGTTACGACAGTTTTTCCGCCTGGCGATTTACCAGCCTCCGCTCGGGACAGCCTGCCGCCTCCGATCGGTCACCCACCGGTGGCAAGCACACACGCCAGGCCAATCCGGCCAATTGTCGAACACCCCAGTAGGGCCGAGCGCGCGGGACAGAACCCGCCGCCAGCCCAAGGAAGCCCGAACATGAACGCATCCCTCTCCGCTCTGCCACTGTCCACCCTGAGCCCTGCCAATGAAGCGCTGACCCAGCGCCTGCCCAGCTCATTGCAACTCAAACAGCAATTGCCACTGAGCAATGCCCTGACGGCGCAAGTCGCCGCCCACCGCCAAGCGGTCCGCGCCATTTTGCAAGGTGAAGACAGTCGCCTGCTGGTCGTCGTTGGCCCCTGCTCCATCCACGATCCGCAATCAGCCCTGGAATACGCTGAAAAGCTCGCCCGACTCGCCACCGACGTCAGCGGTGAAATGCTTATCGTAATGCGCGCCTACGTCGAAAAACCCCGCACCACGGTCGGCTGGAAAGGCCTGGCCTACGACCCCCGCCTGGACGGCAGTGACGACATGGTCGGTGGCCTGACGCTCTCGCGTGAGTTGATGCGTGAAATGCTGCGCCTGGGCTTGCCCGTCGCCACCGAACTGCTGCAACCCATGGCCGCCAGTTACTTCGACGACCTGCTGAGTTGGGTCGCCATCGGCGCACGCACCACCGAATCGCAGATCCATCGGGAAATGGCCAGCGGCCTGGGCATCCCGGTCGGTTTCAAGAATGGTACCGACGGCGGCGTTGGCGTGGCCACCGATGCCATGCGCTCGGCCGCTCATCCGCACCGGCACTTCGGCGTCGACAGCCAGGGGCACCCGGCAATCATTCAGACCCAGGGCAACCCCGACACTCACCTGGTACTGCGCGGCGGCCACCGCGGCCCCAACTACGACCGCCAGAATGTCGCGCACATACAGGCAGACCTGCAGACGCTGAAAATGGCGTCGCGCATCATGGTCGACTGCAGCCACGCCAACAGCGGCAAGGATCCCTTGCGCCAACCGGCGGTGTTCAATGACGTGCTTGAGCAACGCTTGAACGGCAATCGCGCGCTGATCGGCATGATGATCGAAGGCCACCTGTTCGAAGGCTGCCAGCCCTTGAGCCCGTCGCTGCGCTACGGTGTGTCGGTGACGGACGGCTGCCTGGGCTGGGACGCGACCGAGCAGTTGCTACGCAGTGCCAGCTTGAAACTGCGCAAGCCCGGCCACTCGACGCGTGCCTGAAGCCATTTCGTTCGACCGCCATTGCGCCGGCCACGGCGCAATGGCGACCGCCCCAGAACACCCCCTTCACTCCTGATTATTCGTCGCACCTCTATTCCGCTTTCAACAACTGACAGCGGCTTTTTCGTACATCGATCCATTGGGAACCTGCATTAGAGTGAGGACGTGAACATCCCTCCCGAACTTACGGAAAACAGGCACGCGTATGCAACGGAATGCAGACACGCAATACCCCATCATGTTGGTCCACGGTCTCTTCGGATTCGACCGCATCGGCAAACTCGAACTGTTCCACGGTATCCGACAGGCCCTCAGGAACGCTGGCGCCCACGTGTTCATCCCCTGCCTCTCGGCCACTCACAGCAATGAAGCCCGTGGCCAGCAATTGCAGACCCAGATCGAGCGGGTGCTGGCAGGTACCGGGGCGAGCAAGGTCAACCTGATCGGCCATAGCCAAGGCGCACTGGCGGCACGCTATGCAGCCGCCACCCTGCCGCAGCAGGTGGCCTCGATGACCTCGGTCAGCGGGCCGAACCACGGCTCGGAACTGGCCGACTGCCTGCGCAAGGCCTTGACCCCGGGACGCTTGCCCGAACGAGTTGCCGTTGCCGCCTCGACCTTGTTTGTCGAGTTCCTGCGCTTTGCCAGTGGCCAACCGAACATTCCGCAGGACGCCCTGGCCGCCCTCAACGCACTGACCACCGAAGGCGTTGCCGCCTTCAATGCCAAATACCCGCAGGGCCTGCCAGACACCTGGGGTGGCCAGGGTGATGAACAGGTCAATGGCGTTCGCTACTACTCCTGGAGCGGCACGTTGCAGCGCAATCTGCTGGCTGAAGGGGCGAATGCCCTTGATCCGCTACACGCCTTCTGTCGCGGCTTTTCCGGTTTCTTCACCCGCGAGGCAGAGCAGAACGACGGCATGGTCGGTCGCTACAGTTCGCACCTGGGCACGGTCCTGCGCTCCGACCACCCCATGGACCACATGGACAGCATCAACCAGACGGCAGGCCTGGTGCGCACTGGCGTCGACCCGGTGGGGTTATATCTGGAGCACGCCGAACGCCTGAAGCTCATCGGTCTCTGAAAGGATCGAGCGTTGGTTTTCGACCGACGGCAAGGCGACACCGAATCAATCACCAGATTGACAAGAATTAGACCACTGAATCCGGTAGGCTCAGCACTTTATTGAACATTGATTGGAGATTTCCCCATGGCCAAAGCCACTGCCCGCCACATCCTGGTTGCCAGCGAAGCCAAGTGCAACGAACTCAAGGCGCAGATCGAAGCGGGTACTGATTTCGCTGAAGTTGCCAAAGCCAACTCCACTTGCCCATCCAGCCGCCAGGGCGGCGACCTGGGTTCGTTTGGCCCAGGCCAGATGGTCAAGGAGTTCGACGCCGTGGTCTTCAGCGCACCGGTCAACACCGTTCAGGGCCCGGTCAAGACCCAGTTCGGTTACCACCTGCTGGAAGTGACCAGCCGTCAGGACTGATCACCTGCGAATGCGTTAAACAACGGCCCGCCTCTTGGTGGGCCGTTGTGCATGTAACGAATGAGATTGGCTGGCGAGTCACGCGCTGCTAGCGTACAAATTGAACCACCGATCACCCGGCGCTTAAGGCTGACAATGCGACTGGCTTTCCCCTCATTGATCTTCACGGTCCTGGTCTTGCTGCTGAATGCTGGCGTCGTGAACGCGGCACCTCAACACGCCTTGACCGTCTACGGCGAACCCGCCAGGTATCCCGCCAACTTCAGTCATTTCGCCTACGCCAACCCGCAGGCGCCCAAGGGTGGCAGCATGCGGCGCTCGGCCATCGAAATCGGGCGTTTCGACCACGTCTTGCCGTACATCGACAAAGGCATTGGCGTGTCCCAGCTCGACGGGATGATTTATTCGCCCCTGGCTCAGCGTTCACTGGATGAGCCCTACACCGTATACGGGCTGGTCGCGGAAAAAATGGAGCGCGCCGACGATGGTTTGTGGCTGCGCTTCTACCTGAACCCCAAGGCACGCTTCGCCGATGGCACGCCCATTACCGCCGAGGATGTACGCTACACCTTCGACCTGCTGATGACCCAGGGCAGCCTGCGCTACCGCACTCAATTCGCCGACGTCAAAGGCGTCGAAGTCGAGTCGCCGCGCACCCTTCGCTTCGATTTCAAGAACAACGAAAACCGCACCTTGCCGCTGGACATCGCCACCTTGCCGGTGTTTCCCGAGCACTGGTGGAAAACCCGCGACTTCGCCAACGGCGGCGGCTACGAAGCTCCGCTGGGCAGCGGCCCGTACCGCGTGAGCAAGATTGACTCCGGGCGCAGCATTACCTTCGAACGCAACGCCGACTGGTGGGGCAAGGACCTGCCCGTCAGCCGTGGCCTGTACAACTTCGACCACTTCAGCATCGAGTACTTCGGCGACACCGACGTCGCCCGCCAGGTCCTGCGCGGGGGCGCCTATGACTACAACCGCGAGTTCTCCGCCACCGGCTATTCCATCGGCTACGACAGCCCGGCGCTGAGCGACGGCCGCCTGCAAAAAGCCCACCTGGCCAGGCAGGCGCCGCAACCGTCCCAGGGCTTTGTGTTCAACCTGCAAAACCCCCTGTTCAAGGACCGCCGCGTGCGCCAGGCATTGGCGATGCTCTGGGACTTCGAGTGGAGCAACCGGCAGATGATGCGCGACCTGTACATCCGCCAGCAGAGCTTTTTTTCCAACACCGAGCTGGCCGCCAGGCAACTGCCGGATGCCGGTGAGCGGGCGATTCTCGAACCCCTGCGCGGGCAGATTCCCGATGAAGTTTTCACCCAGGTGTTCGAAGCACCGAAGACCGACGGCAGCGGCCTGATCCGCGACAAGCAACTGCAGGCCCTGGCCCTGCTCGAACAGGCTGGCTGGAAAGCCGAAGGCGACCAGTTGGTCAACGCCGAAGGCGAGCCGCTGGCCTTTACCTTTCTGATCAGCCAGAACGGCATGGACCGCTTGCTGCTGCCCTACAAGCGCACCCTGGCGCAAATCGGCATCAACCTGAGCATCCGCTTGATCGACTCGTCGCAATACGTCAATCGCCTGATGAGTCGCGACTACGACATGATCGTCACCGGCTTCCCGGTCACCACCTCCCCCGGGGGCGAGCTGTTCAACTATTTCGGTTCGGCGGCGGCCGACGACCCGGGTTCCAACAACTACATGGCACTGAAGAACCCCGCCGTCGACACCTTGATCAGCGGCCTGGTCAAGGCCACCACCCAGGTCGACATGCTGCACCATGCCCGCGCCCTGGACCGGGTGTTGCAATGGAACTACTACTGGATTCCCAACTACTACCCGCCCGGCACCTCGACGGTCTGGTGGAACCGCTTCGGCATGCCAGCGGTACAGGCGAGCAATGACGACGCCATCGAAAGCTGGTGGGAAGTGAGCCGGACCCCGCTGACCAATGAGCAGATGGCCGCCGAACGCATCAGGCGTAGTCAACCCGGAGGGCCCCATTGATGCTGGCTTACATCATTCGCCGCTTGCTGCTGATCATTCCCACCCTGGTGATCATCCTGCTGGTCAATTTCGTGATCGTGCAGGCCGCGCCCGGAGGCCCGGTCGAGCAGGCCATCGCCCACTTGCAAGGGATCGGCGGTGCAGGCCCCGGTGCTACCGGCGACGCCGTGAGCCATGGCTCACGGGCCAGCCGAGGCCTGGACCCGCAACTGATCAAGGACATCGAGAAACAGTACGGTTTCGACAAGCCCGCCGTGGAGCGCCTGTGGCTGATGCTCAAGAGCTATGCCCGCCTGGACTTCGGCAAAAGCTTTTTTCGCGGCGCCACGGTGACCGACCTGATCCTGGAAAAGATGCCAGTGACCATTTCCCTGGGACTGTGGGCGACCCTGATCACCTACCTGGTGTCGATCCCCCTGGGCATCCGCAAGGCGGTGCATCACGGCAGTCACTTTGATGTCTGGAGCAGCACCGCGATCATCATCGGCTATGCGATGCCAGCCTTTCTGTTTGCCATGTTCCTGATCGTGGTGTTTGCCGGTGGCACTTCGCTGAACTGGTTTCCGGTGCGCGGCCTGGTGTCGGAGAACTTCGACCAGCTGTCGACACTGGGCAAAATCACCGACTACTTCTGGCACCTGGTGCTGCCCGTGACCGCGCTGGTGGTGGGCGGTTTCGCCACCCTGACCATCCTGACCAAGAACTCGTTTCTCAATGAAATCACCCGCCAGTACGTGGTGACCGCTCGCGCCAAAGGCCTGAGCGAGCGCCGGGTGCTCTATGGCCACGTGTTTCGCAATGCCATGCTGCTGGTGGTGTCGGGTATTCCCCAGGCCTTCATCAGCGTGTTCTTCGCCGGCTCCCTGTTGATCGAAGTGATCTTCTCCCTCGACGGCCTGGGGCGCATGAGCTACGAAGCGGCCGTGTCCCGGGACTACCCGGTGGTGTTCGGCTCGCTGTTTATCTTCACCCTCTTCGGCCTGCTGATAAAACTCATCGGCGACCTGTGCTACACCCTGGTCGACCCGCGCATCGACTTCGCCGCGAGGAACGCCTGATGCTCAAGCTCTCGCCCTTGGCGCGTCGTCGTTTCGAGCGCTTCAAGAAGAACCGTCGGGGCTGGTGGTCGCTGTGGCTGTTCATCGGCCTGTTCCTGCTGACCCTGGGTGGCGAACTGATTGCCAACGACAAACCGCTGGTGCTCAGTTATCAGGACACGTTGTACTTCCCGGCGTTCAAGCGCTACACCGAGCAGGAGTTCGGCGGGCAATTGCCGTTCCAGGCCGACTACCGCAGTGACTACGTGCAGAAATTGATCAAACAGGACGGCGGCTGGATGCTGTTCCCGCCGGTCCCGTTCAGTGACGACACACCGAACTACGACCTCAACCAACCAGCGCCGAGCCCACCCTCGACCGTCAACTGGCTGGGGACCGATGACCAGGCGCGCGACGTGCTGGCGCGGGTGATCTTTGGGGCGCGGGTGTCGATCCTGTTCGCCCTGGCCCTGACCTTCATCAGCGCGCTGATCGGTATCGCCGCCGGCGCCTTGCAGGGTTACTACGGCGGCTGGGTCGACCTGCTCGGCCAGCGCTTGCTGGAGGTCTGGTCGGGGTTACCGGTGCTGTACCTGCTGATCATCCTGTCGGGCTTCGTCGAGCCGAACTTCTGGTGGCTGCTGGGGATCATGGCGCTGTTTTCCTGGCTGGCGCTGGTGGACGTGGTGCGCGCCGAGTTCCTGCGCGGGCGCAACCTGGAGTACGTCAAGGCCGCACGGGCCCTGGGCCTGACGGACCGCAAGGTGATCGTGCGGCACATCCTGCCGAACGCCATGAACGCCACCCTGAGCTACCTGCCGTTCATTCTCACCGGCGCCATCTCGACCCTCACCGCCCTCGACTTCCTCGGCTTCGGCATGCCCGCCGGCAGTGCTTCGCTGGGCGAGTTGATCGGCCAGGGCAAACAGAACCTGCAAGCGCCGTGGCTCGGATTGACCGCGTTTTTTACCCTGGCGTTGATTCTTTCGTTACTGGTGTTCATCGGCGAAGCATTGCGCGATGCGTTTGATCCGCGATCTTGATCCACGATCTTGATCCGCGATCTAGATCCACCATTTTTCAGCGGACTGTTGATATGAGCGACAACCTGATCGAAATCCGTGACCTCAACGTGGCCTTCAGTGGTCAGGCGGCGGTGCGCAACCTGTGCCTGGACATCCGTCCCGGCGAGTGCCTGGCGCTGGTGGGCGAGTCCGGCTCGGGCAAATCGGTGACCGCCCACTCGATCCTGCAACTGCTGCCCGAGTGCGGCACCGAGTCGTCCGGCAGCATTCGCTACCGAGGCCAGGAATTGATGGGCGCCGACAGCGGCACCCTGCGCTCGCTGCGGGGCGATCGCATCGCGATGATCTTCCAGGAGCCGATGACCTCCCTCAATCCGCTGCACAGCATCGAAAAACAGATCGGCGAGACCCTGCTGGTGCACAAGGGACTGGGGGGCAAGGCGGCGCAAAAACGCATTCTCGAACTGCTGGACCTGGTGGGCATCCAGAAGCCCGAAGAACGCCTCAAGGCCTACCCGCACCAACTCTCCGGCGGCCAGCGGCAACGGGTGATGATCGCCATGGCCCTGGCCTGCGAGCCCGAGTTGCTGATCGCCGACGAGCCGACCACCGCACTGGACGTGACGGTGCAACGCAAGATCCTGCTGCTGCTCAAATCGCTGCAACAACGCCTGGGCATGTCGTTGCTGTTGATCAGTCACGACCTGAACCTGGTGCGCAGCATCGCGCAGCGAGTGTGCGTGATGCGCGCCGGCGAGATCGTCGAACAGGCCGATTGCGAGCGCCTGTTCAATGCACCGCAGCACCCCTACAGCTGCGTGCTGCTGAATGCGGAGCCCGAAGGTGAAGCCTTGCCACGGGACGAACGCGAAGCGGTGCTGGAGGTCGATGACCTGAGCGTACGCTTCCCGCTGGGCGGTGGCTTGTTCAAACGCAAGACCTGGTTGCACGCCGTGGACGGCATCAGCCTGAGCATTCAACGGGGCAAGACCCTGGGCATCGTCGGCGAGTCCGGTTCGGGAAAGACCACACTGGGCCAGGCGATCCTGCGCCTGCTGGACTCCGAGGGCAGCATTCGTTTTCAGGGCGAGGCCCTGGACCGCCTCAACCAGAAGCAGTTACGGCCGTGGCGCAAAAAAATGCAGGTGGTGTTCCAGGATCCGTTCGGCAGCCTCAGCCCGCGCATGTCCGTGGCGCAGATCATCAGCGAAGGGCTGGAAGTCCACAGCCAGTCCACCGCCGCCGAATGCGAAGCCCAGGTGATCCAGGCCCTCGAGGAAGTGGGCCTGGACCCGCAAAGCCGGCACCGCTACCCCCACGAGTTCTCCGGCGGCCAGCGCCAACGCATCGCCATTGCCCGGGCGCTGGTGTTGAAACCGGCGCTGATCCTGCTCGACGAGCCCACCTCGGCCCTGGACCGTACGGTGCAGAAACAGGTGGTCGCCCTGCTCCGCCAGCTCCAGGAAAAACACGGCCTGACCTACCTGTTCATCAGTCACGACCTGTCGGTGGTGCGCGCCCTGGCCCACGACATGATCGTGATCAAGGACGGCAAAGTCGTGGAGCGCGGCGCCAGCCATGAGGTGTTCGATGCGCCCCGGCACCCCTATACCAAAGAGCTGTTGGCGGCCGCCCACCCAGGCTGGGCATAATCGCGCCAGACCCCATCATGGCCTTCGCGCGCATGGACGATACACAGTCAGGAAATGCAACCATGAACACCACCGACAGCCTCAAGGACTACCAGCGGGTACGCCTGCTGGCGATCCGCTCGTTGTTCGAAATCATCGAGCAGTCCAGCGAAGGCACGGTCATCGTCGACCATGATGCGAACATCGTCTGGATGAACGAACGCTATGCCCGGCGCTTTGGCCTGGAGTCGGCCGCGGTGGCCATCGGCAAACCCTGTGAAAGCGTGATCCCCGGCAGCCTGTTGCGTGAAGTGGTACGCACCGGCCGCCCGATCTTGCTGGACATGCAGGACACGTCCAAGGAGCCGCTGGTGGTGATGCGCCTGCCGATTCACGACGATGCCGGGGCGGTGATCGGCGCCATCGGCTTTGCCCTGTTCGATGAGTTGCGCAGCCTGTCGCCGATGCTCAAGCGCTACCTGAGCATGCAGCAAGAGCTGGCCTCCACCCGTTCGTTGCTGCGCGCTCGCCAGGCCAAGTACACCTTCGCCCACTTCATCGGCACCAGCGCCGCCAGCCTGGAAGTCAAACGCCGCGCCCGACGCAGCGCCAGCACCGAGTCGCCGGTGTTGCTGCTGGGCGAAACCGGCACCGGCAAGGAACTGTTGGCCCAGGCCATTCACAGTGCCTCGCCACGGGCCCACAAAGCCTTTGTCAGCATCAACAGCGCGGCCATTCCCGAGGCCCTGCTGGAGGCCGAGTTCTTCGGCACCGCCCCCGGCGCCTTCACGGGCGCCGACCGCAAGGGCCGATCCGGCAAGTTGCAGATCGCCCAGGGCGGCACCCTGTTTCTCGACGAAATCGGCGACATGCCACTGCCACTGCAAAGCAAACTGCTGCGGGTATTGCAGGAGAAAGAATTCGAACCGGTGGGCTCCAACGAAATGATCCAGAGCGATGTGCGGGTCATCGCCGCGACCTCCACCGACCTTGAGGCGGCGATCAAGCGCGGTGAGTTCCGCGCCGACCTGTATTACCGCCTCAATGTCCTGCCGATTCAGGTACCGCCACTGCGCGAGCGTCTCGACGACCTGCCGGCCCTGAGCGAAGCCATTCTCGAAGAACTGCGCAGCCAGCATGAACTCGACCACCAGGCCTTGGCGCTACTGGGGCAACACGCCTGGCCAGGCAATATTCGCGAACTGCGCAACGTGCTGGAACGGGCGGCGCTGCTCAGCGATGACCTGATCCTGGATGCCGACGAAATTCGCGCCGCGATCGGTGGCCTGGTTCCCGTGCCACGCACTGTCCTGGCGGCGACTGCGCCCCTTGCCCATGAAACCTTCAGCGCCGCCCGCGAGCGTTTTGACCGCCAACTGATTGAAAGCACACTGGCGCAATGCGGCGGCAAGGTGATCGACGCGGCGGCACGCCTGGGGCTGGGACGTTCGACGCTGTACAAGAAAATGCTGGCATTGGGGATGGCCGAGTCTCAATAACGAGACTTGAGTCCATAAAACGAGACCAATTGTTTCAGCGCCCCGCGCTCATCGCGCGGTAGCCCACTCCACGCCCTCCCCCAAGCAAAATCAATGAAGCTCCAGGCGCAGAGGGCTGGCCTGCACCAAGGGTTCGAGCACCCATACCCGTCTCTAATCAGAGACAAATATCAGTAAAATACTTCCAATAGAATTAATTTCTCTTATAAATCAATAACTTAAAAACATGGCACGAAACCCGCTGTAGGCCCTTTCACACCTGCTACACCCCCAAAAAAATAACAATCCCAGGAGACACACCATGAGTGTGATCATTGCCTTGGCAGCCCTCGCGCTGCTGATGCTCGCTGCTTACCGTGGCTACAGCGTCATCCTCTTCGCTCCGATTGCCGCCCTTGGCGCGGTACTGCTCACCGACCCTTCCGCCGTTGCGCCCGCCTTCACCGGGGTGTTCATGGAGAAAATGGTCGGCTTCATCAAACTGTATTTCCCGGTGTTCCTGCTCGGCGCGGTGTTCGGCAAGCTGATCGAGCTGTCGGGTTTCTCGCGCTCGATCGTCGCGGCGGCCATTCGCCTGCTCGGCACCCGCCAGGCCATGCTGGTGATTGTGCTGGTCTGCGCCCTGCTCACCTATGGCGGCGTATCCTTGTTTGTAGTGGTGTTCGCGGTGTATCCGTTTGCCGCGGAGATGTTCCGCCAGAGCAACATTCCGAAGCGGCTGATCCCGGCGACCATCGCCCTCGGTGCCTTTTCGTTCACCATGGATGCCTTGCCTGGCACCCCGCAAATCCAGAACATCATCCCCAGCACCTTCTTCAACACCACCGCCTGGGCCGCGCCCTGGCTGGGTGTGATCGGCACGGTGTTCGTGTTCTGCGCCGGCATGCTGTTCCTCCAGCGCCAGCGCAACAAGGCCCAGCGCAACGGTGAAGGCTATGGCTCTGACCTGCGCAACGAGCCGGAAACCGCCGAAAACCTGAAGCTGCCCAACCCCTGGCTCGCCCTGTCACCGCTGCTGGCAGTGGGCCTCATGAACCTGCTGTTCACCCACTGGATTCCCCAATGGTACGGCAAGACCCATAGCCTGAGCCTGCCGGGCATGGCCGCACCGGTGACCACCGAAATCGCCAAGCTCACCGCCATCTGGGCCGTGCAGGCAGCGTTGCTGGTGGGCATCCTCATGGTCCTGGCGTTCGGCTTCAACGCGATCCGCGGCAAGCTGGCCGAAGGCAGTAAAAGCGCCGTCAGCGGCGCGCTGCTGGCGGCGATGAACACCGCCTCGGAATACGGCTTCGGCGCGGTCATCGCCTCCCTGCCAGGCTTCCTGGTGCTGGCCGACTGGCTCAAAAGCATTCCCAACCCACTGGTCAACGAAGCGATCACCGTGACCTTGCTGGCCGGCATCACCGGTTCCGCCTCGGGCGGCATGAGCATCGCGCTGGCCGCCATGGCCAATGACTTCATCGCTGCGGCCCATGCCGCGAACATTCCGCTGGAAGTCCTGCACCGGGTGGCCTCCATGGCCAGCGGCGGCATGGACACCCTGCCGCACAATGGCGCGGTGATCACCCTGCTGGCGGTGACCGGCCTGACCCACCGCCAGGCTTACAAAGACATTTTCTGTATTACGCTGATCAAGACGCTGGCGGTCTTCGTCGTCATCGCTACTTTCTATGCCACCGGCATTGTGTGAGGCACTCATGACAACTCTTTCGGGCAAAACCGCACTGGTCACCGGCTCCACCAGCGGCATCGGGCTGGGCATCGCGCTGAGCCTGGCCAAGGCCGGCGCCAACCTGATCCTCAATGGCTTCGGCGATGCCTCGGGGGTGATCGCCGAGGTCGGCCAGTTCGGCGGCAAGGTCGGCCATCACCCCGCCGACGTCAGCGACCCGGCGCAAATCGCCGAGATGATCGCCTACGCCGAACGGGAATTCGGCGGCGTCGACATTCTGGTGAACAACGCCGGCATCCAGCACGTGTCCACCGTGGAAGACTTCCCGGTGGAGCGCTGGGATTCGATCATCGCGATCAACCTGTCGTCGGTGTTCCACAGCACCCGCCTGAGCCTGCCAGGCATGCGCGCCAAAGGCTGGGGGCGGATCGTCAACATCGCCTCGGTGCACGGCCAGGTGGGTTCGGTCGGCAAGGCCGCTTACGTCGCCGCCAAGCATGGGGTGATCGGCCTGACCAAAGTGGTGGGCCTGGAAACCGCCACCAGCAATGTCACCTGCAATGCCATCTGCCCGGGCTGGGTATTGACCCCGCTAGTCCAGAAGCAGATCGACGACCGCGCCGCCACCGGCATCGACCCGCAGCAGGCGCAGCGTGACCTGCTGGCCGAGAAGCAGCCGTCCCTGGCATTCGTCACCCCGCCGCAGCTGGGCGAACTGGTGCTGTTCCTGTGCAGCGAAGCCGGCAGCCAGGTACGCGGCGCGGCATGGAACATCGATGGCGGGTGGTTGGCGCAGTAAAATATAACCCGTGACGATCGTTTCCACGCTCGCCGTCCGCTGAGGCATGCCAACGCGGGAGCGTGGGAACGATCCGGGAAAGCAACGCATGTGCAGTCATAAGAACAAGAGGCCAATCATGTCCGACCTACTCTGGCAACCCAGCGCCGAACGCATCGGCAAGACCCGCATGGATGCCTTTCGGCGCTTCTGCAATCAGCAGTATCGCCTGGCCCTCGCCGACTACCCAGCCCTGCACCAGTGGAGCATCGATCAGCGTGCAGACTTTTGGCAGGCCATCGTCGACTTCTTCGCGATCACCTTCCGCCAGGCGCCCAGCGCGGTGTTGCGTGAAGGCGCGCAGATGCCCGATGCCCAATGGTTTCCCGACGCTACGCTGAACTTTGCCGAACACCTGCTGCGTCGTCGCGACAGCGCCGTGGCGGTGATTGCCCTCGGCGAAGATGGCCAGCGCGAACAACTGAGCTATGCCGACCTTGCCCACCACGTGGCCGGCCTGCAAAAGAGCCTGCAAGCAGCCGGTGTCGGCCTGGGCGACCGGGTGGCGGCGTGCATGCCCAACACCTGGCAGACCCTGGTCGGCATGCTGGCCACCACCAGCCTGGGCGCGATCTGGTCCTGTTCGTCGCCGGACTTCGGCACCCACGGTGTGGTCGACCGTTTCGGCCAGATCGAACCGAAAGTACTGATCACCTGCGCCGGTTACCGCTATGCCGGCAAGACCATCGACCAGACGGTCAAGGTCAACGAAATCCTTGAACGCCTGCCGTCGCTGCAGCAGCTGATTATCGTGCCGTACGCCCGGCCAGAGGCACGCATCGAAGACTACAGGACCCAGGCCCGGGTAGCGCTGTGGGACGGTTTCTATCAGGCCGGTGGCGAGCCTGAGTTCGTCGCCGTGCCCTTCGCCCATCCGCTGTACATCCTCTACTCCAGCGGCACCACCGGCGTGCCGAAGTGCATTGTCCACAGTGCCGGCGGCGTGTTGCTGCAACACGTCAAGGAACACGGCCTGCATGTTGACCTGGGCCCTGACGACCGGCTGTTCTACTACACCACCTGTGGCTGGATGATGTGGAACTGGCTGGTCTCGGCCCTGGCGGTCGGCAGCAGCATCGTGCTGTACGACGGCTCACCCTTCCACCCGCAACCGCAACGCCTGATCGACCTGATCGATGAGGAGTCCATCAGCGTTTTCGGCACCAGCCCCAAGTTCCTGGCCACCCTGGAAAGCAACGACATCCAGCCGCGCCTGAGTCACCGCCTGGGCAGCCTCAAGGCGGTGCTCTGCACAGGTTCGGCGCTGTCGCCGCAGAGCTTTGACTACGTGTATCGCGAGATCAAAAGCGACCTGTGCCTGTCATCCATATCCGGTGGCACGGACATCGTCTCCTGCTTCGTGGCCGGCAACCCGGTATTGCCGGTGCGCCGGGGCGAAATGCAGGGCAAGGGCCTGGGCATGGCCATCGAGGTCTGGAACGACGCCGGCCAGCGGGTCATCGGCGAGAAAGGCGAACTGGTCTGCACTCGACACTTCCCGGCGATGCCCATCGGCTTTTGGCATGACCCGCAGCAGGAAAGACTGCGCGCGTCGTATTTCAGCCAGTTCCCCGGTGTCTGGGCCCAGGGCGACTACGCCGAAGAGCTCGCCCACGGCGGCTGGTTGATCCACGGACGTTCCGACGCAGTGCTCAACCCGGGCGGGGTGCGGATCGGCACCGCGGAAATCTACCGGCAAGTGGAAAAGGTCCACCAGGTACTCGATTGCGTCGCCATCGGCCAGCAATGGCAGGACGACGTGCGCGTGGTGCTGTTCGTGCGCCTGCGTGACGGCGTGGAGCTGGACGAAGCCCTGCAACAGCAGATTCGCCAGGTCATCCGCGCCAACACCACGCCTCGCCACGTGCCGGCGAAAATCCTCAGGGTCGACGATATTCCGCGCACCATCAGTGGCAAGGTGGTCGAGTTGGCGGTGAAAAACGTCGTGCACGGGCAGCCGGTGAAAAACACCGACGCGCTGGCCAACCCCGAAGCCCTGGAGCAGTTTCGTGATCGCCCGGAATTGCAGGTGTAATGCTGCCAACATGACAATTGCAGTCGTTCAAATAGAACCCGATGACTGGTTTTGGGGCTGCGACGCAGCCCAGCGCGAGCAAGCTCGCTCGCCACGGGGTCTGTGTACGACGCCACTTTCCTTGACTGAACGC
>NZ_JBYTBK010000035.1:30867-55985 GCF_058789115.1 Pseudomonas sp. FW300-N1A1
TCGCCACGGGGTCTGTGTACGACGCCACTTTCCTTGACTGAACGCCGCCTCCGTGGCGAGGGAGCTTGCTCCCGCTGGGCCGCAAAGCGGCCCCTGACAGGGCGATTGCAGTCTTTCAGAATGACCTCAGTGACCTTTTGGGGGCTGCGACGCAGCCCAGCGCGAGCAAGCTCGCTCGCCACGGGGTCTGTGTACGACGCCACTTTCCTTGACTGAACGCCGCCTCCGTGGCGAGGGAGCTTGCTCCCGCTGGGCCGCGAAGCGGCCCCTGACAGGGCGATTGCAGTCTTTCAGAAAGACCTCGGCGACCTTTTGGGGGCTGCGACGCAGCCCAGCGCGAGCAAGCTCGCTCGCCACGGGGTCTGTGTACGACGCCACTTTCCTTGACTGAACGCCGCTTCCGTGGCGAGGGAGCTTGCTCCCGCTGGGCCGCGAAGCGGCCCCTGACAGGGCGATTGCAGTCTTTCAGAAAGACCTCGGCGACCTTTTGGGGGCTGCGACGCAGCCCAGCGCGAGCAAGCTCGCTCGCCACGGGGCCTGTGTTTTCCAGCCCTGACTCAGGCGCTTCTGCGGCGCCTGCAACGAAATCCTCCCACCCATGGGACTTTTCAGCCGTTCCGGCGTCTACTTCTTCACCATGCAATAACCGACTCGACGCAGGAGCCCTTGATGAACCGACCCCCTACCGGCGACGCCCAGGCCCTGATTGCCCGACTCGACTGGTCGCAAAGCCCGCTAGGGGCTGCCAGCCATTGGCCGCAGAGCCTGCGCACCGCGGTGGACATCGTGATTCACTCGCCCATGCCCATGCTGTTGCTCTGGGGACCTGAGCTGTCACAGATCTACAACGACGGATTCGCCCTGCTGGCTGGCAACAAGCATCCGCAAGCCTTCGGACAACCCACACACCTGACGTGGCCCGAACTCGAGGATTTCACGACGCCCATCTACAGTGCCGTGCTACAGGGCCAGGTACGTGCCTACAGCGAGCAGCGCTTCAGCCTGCAACGCGATGACCATGAGGCAGACTTCTGGCTGGACCTGACCTACAGCCCGATTCGCGACGAGCGCGGGCAGGTCGCCGGGATCCTCGTCACCGCCATCGAAACCAACGAGCGGCGACGCATCGCCCTGGAGCTCAAGCAGCGCTCGGAAGCCAGCCTCAAGGCCCAGCAGGACACCGAGCAGCGCCTGCAACTGGCCCTGGCCGCCACCGATGCGGTGGGTACCTGGGACTGGGACATTGGCGACGACCGTTTCATTGCCGACGCCCACTTTGCCCAACTGCATGGTGTCGACCCGACCCAGGCCGGCCAGTTGCCCATTACCGAATACCTGCACGGCGTGCACCCCGAAGACCGGGCCATGATCACCCGCAGCATCAAGCACTGCATCACCCACGGCACCGAGTACGCCGAGGAATACCGGCTGTTGCAGGCCGATGGCGAGGTGCGCTGGGTGTTTGCCCGGGGGCGTTGCTACAAGGATCACCATGGCCGCCCGCTGCGCTTTCTTGGCGCCGCACTGGACCTGACAGAGCGCAAGCGCACCGAACAGGCGCTGCGCCAAAGCCAGACCGAGCTGCAATTGATCATCAATGCCATGCCGGTGCTGATCGGCTACGTCGACCATGAACAGCGCTTTCGCCTGAACAACAGTGCGTACCTGGACTGGTATGGCATGACCCCGCAGGAGCTGTACGGCAAGACCATCCTCGAGATCCTCGGCGACGATATCTATGCCACCCGGGTCGAGCACATCGACGCCGCGCTGGCCGGCAAAGCCTGCAGTTTCGAGGCCTACTCACCGCACCGCGACGGCCGCCCCCGTTACTCGCTGATGAAATACCTGCCGCGCTTCGGTCCCGACGGCGCGGTCAACGGTTTCTACATTTTCGTGATCGACGAAACCGAGCGCAGACAGACCGAGGAGGCCCTGCGCAACCTCAATGAAACCCTCGAGGAACGGGTCGACAAGCGCACCAAGGCCCTGGCCGAACTCAACCAGCGCCTGCAAAGCGAAATGTTCGAGCGCGAGCGGGCCGAAGACGCGTTGCGCCATGCCCAGAAAATGGAAGCCGTCGGCCAGCTCACGGGCGGTATCGCCCACGACTTCAACAACATGCTCACCGGGATCATCGGCAGCCTCGACCTGATGCAGCGCTACATCGCCGACGGCCGCATCGACGAGATCGGGCGGTTTGCCGATGCCGCCGTCTCATCGGCCAATCGCGCGGCGGCCCTGACCCACCGGTTGCTGGCGTTCTCCCGCCGGCAATCGCTGGACCGCCAGCCACTGAACCCCAACACCCTGGTGCATTCGCTCGAAGAGCTGATCCACCGGACCAAGGGCGAACACATCGAACTGACCTTCGACCTGGCCCCCGAGGTCTGGCCCGTCAACACCGATGTCGGGCAACTGGAAAACGCCCTGCTCAACCTGGTGATCAACGCCCGTGACGCCATGCCGGGGGGCGGAAAATTGCTGATCGAAACCGCCAACAGTTACCTGGACGGCAGCGATATCAGCACCCTCGAACCGGTCAAGGCCGGAGACTATGTGATGCTGGGGGTGCGGGACAATGGGTCGGGCATGTCCTCGCGGGTGCTGGCCAAGGCCTTCGACCCTTTCTTCACCACCAAGCCCATTGGCCAGGGCACCGGGCTGGGGCTGTCGATGATTTATGGGTTTGCCCAGCAATCGGGTGGCCACGTGACCCTCAGCAGCGAGCAGGGCCAGGGCACCACCGTGCGCCTGTATTTGCCCCGTCTGCACAACGCGCCCCAACAGGCCGCAGCCGAGGCCCAGAACCTGGGCGGCACCTTCGCCGCGGAGGGGGAATCGGTGGTGCTGGTCGAAGACGACCCGGCCGTGCGCATGCTGGTGCTCAATGTACTGAATGAACTGGGCTACACCACCCACGAAGCCCAGGACGGCAAGACCGCCTTGCCGCTGCTGGAGTCGAACCTGCGCATCGACCTGCTGGTGACCGATGTCGGCCTGCCTGGCATGAACGGTCGACAACTGGCGGAAATCGCTCGCCAGTATCGCCCTGGCCTCAAAGTGCTGTTCATGACCGGCTACGCGGAAAAAGCCGGCGAACGCCAGGGCTTTCTCGATGAAGGTATGGACCTGCTGGCCAAACCCTTTTCCATCGAACAGTTGGCGGGCAAGATTCGCCACATGCTCCGCCATCCACACGGATATCAGGCATAATCGCGCCCCGCCGACACCACCGCTCCAAGGTACTTGCCCCATGAAAGCTCAAGCCCGCCATATCCTGGTGAAAACCTCGGAAGAGGCCGAACAGCTCAAACAACGCATCGCCAAGGGCGAGGCCTTTGATGTGCTGGCCAAGAAGTATTCCACCTGCCCGTCCGGCAAGCGCGGCGGCGATCTGGGCGAAGTGCGGCCCGGGCAAATGGTCGGGGTGATCGACGCGGTGATTTTCAAGAAGCCGCTGCGGGTGGTGCACGGGCCGATCAAGAGCAAGTTCGGCTACCACCTGGTGCAGGTGTTTTACCGCGACTGACCGCGCCACTTCCCCGCATTGACCCTGCTCAGTCCCTGGGGATCAGCGCTCCCGGCGCCTGAATCACCCGGCTCGCCAACTGGTGTCCGGCCTCTGCCGCCTGCACCGCAGTGCCACCACTGAGCCGACGGGCCAGGTACGCGGCGCTGAACGAATCCCCGGCGGCGGTGGTATCCACCACCCGCTGGACACGCTGTGCCGGTACTTCGAACCGCTCACCGGCACAATCAATCAGACACGGCTCGGCGCCGCGCTTGAGCACCACTTCCGGCGTACCGATCTGTTGGTAGGCGGCAAACACCGCTTCACTGCCGGAGAAATGAAACAGCGCCTGCTCGTCGTCCAGTGTCAACAGCGCCAGATCCACGTAGGGCAGTACCTGACGGTACGCCGTCCGGGCCTGCTCCACGGTGCTCCACAAGCGTGGCCGGTAATTGTTGTCGAAGACAATGCGTGCTCCCCGCTCACGTGCCTCGACCAGGGTCTCGATGAGCCTTTTGCGCCCCTCCTCGCCCAACACCGCCAAGGTGATGCCACTGAAATACAACACGTCGTACTCCGGCAATGCCGCCAGAATCGGCGCTGCCGCCGGCGTGGTAAAACAGTCGCGCACGGCGGCTTCGTTGCGCCAGTAGAGAAAGCGCCGCTCGCCCGCTGCATCGGTCTGGATGCAGTACAAGCCGGGCAAGCGCCCCGGTAGCCGCTGGACCATGCCAAGGCCGATGCCTTCTTCCGACCAGGCCTGGCACATGGCATCGCTGAAACTGTCATCGCCCAGCGCGGTGACGTAGTCCACCGTGGCTCGATCACCCAACGCGCGCGACAGGTACACCGCGGTGTTCAAGGTGTCGCCGCCAAAGCTTTGTTGCAGACTGCCGTCGGCACGCTGCTGCAACTCGATCATGCATTCGCCGATCAGGGCGATGCGCGAGGCCTTCGGACCCAATGGGTTCGGGGTGTTCATGGGGATGAATTCTCCGGTGATGAGCGGGTATCTGACAGGGTCTCATCGCGGGCAGGCAGAGCGCCGCCCGCGAAAGCCTTGCCTCGATCCGGCGCCTTAGAAGCAGGTTTCCATGCTTTCGATGACATTCAGCTGCTCATCCACCAGCAACCCGGTGCGCCACTTGTCGAAGGTCAGGCACGGGTGTGATGTACCGAAGGAAATGATGTCGCCCACCCGCAACTCGACGCCCGGCGCAACGTTCATGAACGCGTGCTGGTCCATCACCGCCGTGACCTTGCAGGCACCGACATCATCGCCCACCGCCGGCACCACGCCCGCCCGATACCGCAGCAATGGCACCGGCAGGCCGGCGTCATAGGCCACATCGCGCTTGCCCAGGGCAATCACCGCAAAGCCCGGCTCCGGCAACGATTGCACGTGGGCCCAGACTTCCAGCGCCGGACGCAGACCCTCGTGCAAGTCACTGCGACGGTCCAGCACGCAGCACTGCGCCTCTTTATAAATGCCATGGTCGTGGGCCACATAACTGCCGGGGCGCAGTACGCTGAGGAAGCGTCCACCGGCATTCTGCGCTTCGAAGGACTCGGCGATCAGGTCGTACCAGGCCGAACCCGACGCGGTGATGATCGGCGTGTCGATGGCGAACGCGCCACTGTCCTGCAACTGTACCGCCAGGCGCACCAGGGAAGCGGCGAACTCACGGATGCCACTGACCGCATGATCACCGTGGATCACCCCTTCGTACCCTTCGATACCGGTCAGGGCCAGGCCCGGATGAGCCTTGATGGCCTCGGCCAGCGCCAGCACCTCGGCTTCGCTGCGGCAACCGCAACGACCACCGACCACGCCGTACTCGATCATCACGTTCAAGCGCCGACCGCTTGCTGCAAAGAAGGCCCCGAGGTCAGCCACGTTGTCCGGGTGGTCGACCATGCAATGGAACTCGAACGCGGGGTCGGCCAGCAACCCGGCGATCAACGCCATATTCGGCGCGCCCACCAACTGGTTGGCCATCAACACCCGGCGCACGCCATGGGCATAAGCTGCCTGGGTCTGCACGGCCGTGGCCAGGGTGATCCCCCAGGCGCCCGCGTCCAGCTGACGGCGGAACAGCGCCGGGGTCATGCTGGTCTTGCCATGGGGCGCCAGTTGCGCACCGCTGTTGCTGACGAACGCCTGCATCCAGCGAATGTTGTGTTCCAGCGCATCGCGGTGCAGCACCAGCGCCGGCAGGCTGACGTCACGCACCAGATGAGTACCGGGCTGGGCGGCGCCCTTTTCCACGACTGCGATATTCAAGGTACCAGGCATGTTCTCACTCCTCACAGGCAGCCGCGCACGGCGCCGCTATTCGTTGATACGACGGGCCAGGTTGTTCGCGCTGTCGATCAGCACCCGGCGATAGTCGTGGTAATTGTTCTTGGCGTCGACCCGTGGGGCGACGATGCACAGGGTCGCGATGGCCACCCCGTACGGATCTTTGACCGGTGCGGCGAAGCAATGGGTAAAGGTGTCGGCGACGCTGTCGAAAGAGAAGAAACCCTCGGCGCCGGCCTGACGGATCTCGGCGAGAAAACGCTCCAGCGGCAGGCGTTCGCCATCAGGCAGGATGAAGTCGTCCTCGTCGATCAGGTCGACGATTTGCTGGTCGCTCAAATGCGCCAGCAACAGGCGCCCGGATGCCGTCCAGGGGATCGGCGCGTTCTCGCCGATGTCCGAAGAGATACGAAAGTGCCGCTCGCCCTCTTTCATCAATGCCACGGTGTATTTGCGCCCGTTGAGCAGGCACATCTGCGCGGTCTCCCGGGTCTGGCGGACGATCTCCTGCAAGGCCTGGTCGGCCTCGCGGGTGAGGTCAAAATGGCGCAAGTGCGCCTGCCCGAGAAAGTACAGCTGACGACCCAGGTAGACATGACCGTCCTTGCCCACCGGCTCGAGAATCCGTCGCTCCAGCAGAGAGGCAACCAGCTCGTAGACCGTGGATTTCGGGCTGCCGATGCCACTGGCGATATCGTTGGGACGCAGTGGCTGGCCGATTTCCTTGAGGAAATCGAGGATATCGAACGCCCGGTCCAGGCCGCGAGCCCGGCGCTTGATGGTGTCTTCGGTCATGTCAGTGAGTTCCCGCCTTCAGGCCTTTTTCTTGTAGGCGATGCAGTCGATCTCGACCTTGCAGTCGACCATCATGCTCGCTTGCACGCAGGCGCGGGCCGGGGCGTGCTCGGGGCTGAAGTACTCGGAGAACACCTTGTTGAAACTCCAGAAGTCCCGTGGATCTTCTAGCCACACGCCCGTGCGCACCACGTCTTCAAGACCGTAACCGGCTTCTTCGAGGATGGCGATCAGATTACGCATCGTCTGGTGGGTCTGCTCGACGATGCCACCGACAATGATTTCGCCATTCACCGCCGGCACCTGGCCGGACACATGCAGCCAGCCATCGGCTTCAACGGCACGGGCGAAAGGACGGGGCTGACCACCACCGGCAGTGCTGCCGGTGCCGTAACGAGTAATACTCATGGGTATCTCCTGCTCGAAAAGAATCAAATCGGGCGTTGCATGGCGCTCTTGCCACGCGTAGGCGGCGACCTCACTCGAAATAAATTCCGCTATAACGGAACCTAATATGCAATAACGGAATGGGCGACAGGAGTGTGCCACAGCCCAACGGGAAAATCCCAGCGCAATCGTTCTGTCGGTGCATCAATGGCACGCGCGAAAGTTGCGACTGTTTGTCGCGAGCGAGAACGAGACCGGCGCTGGGCGGTTGATCGACTAAAAGAGCGCTGGGCCGTTCATCAATGAGCGGAGGTTTTCTGAGCGTACACGAGGAATAAACCGCCCCGGGGTTCGTCGTACGGTCACTGAAATCATTCAGTCGCCACCACGAGCACCCCATCATGAAAACTGCCTTGCTTGCCCTGGCCCTGGTCTCCCTGAGCACCGCGGCTGCCGCCAACACCGTCGCCAGCGGCACCCCGCCGATCATGGAGGACTACAGTTTCTCGACCCGCCTTGATATCGCCGAAGTCATCTCGACGTCCGACTACAACTATTGCGGCATCGGCCCGCGAGAATTGACCTATCTGGATCATCAAGGTGTGTTGCGCACATTGCGCTACCAGGCCTTTGGCGATGGCTGCATCGACCAGAGTTGAACCTGCGTCACGCCTCCGGTCATCACCGACACCCCGGGGGCCTAGCCAGGCTGATCGATGTGTCGATACTCGGCATTCAGGTCACAGGCCAGGGCCTTGGCGCGCCCGAGCCGAATGGGGCCACGTTCGATGTCGACCAGCAGGCTCGGGCAATCGAACACGGGCAGCGCCGGCCAATGCCTGAGGCGTCCGTCGGTCAACAGCAATAGCCGCTGCTGCTCGGCCCCGAAGCGCTTCTGACGTTGCGCCAACCACTGCGCGGCCTGTTCCAGCGCGGCCAGCAACGGTGTGCCGCCGCCAGCACCCAGCGTCTGCAGCCAGTCGCGCAAACTGCCTGAGGCCTTCAGGCCTTGTACCTGCCACTTGGGCGCGCTACCACTGGCCGTCAACAAGGCCAACCGCGCGCGCTGCCGGTAAGCGTCGTCGAACAACTGCGCCAACAGGCCTTTGGCATCGCTCAGCGCCTGATGGCGGCGAGTGGAGGCCGAGGCATCGACGATCACCAACCACACCTCGTGGGGGGCACGGCTGCGCAGATGAAACAGCAGATCCTGGTAGTGACGCGGCCGACCGTTGAGCAGCGTCCCCGGCCAGTTCACCGCACCACTGCCTGCCGCCCGACGCTGCCCCTGCCGGCCGTTTTTCAATCGCCCTGCCCGGGGTCTGGCATTCGCCCCCGCGTCAGATCGAGGGCGAATGCCTAAGGCTTTTTTGGCCAGCTCGGCACTTCACGACGAGCACCGATGGGCAGTGCCTGGGCGGGCATTTCACCCCACTGCCCCTGACCCTCACCGGGATTGGGCGATGGCGCGCTAGCGGTGTCTGGCGAATGATTCTGGCTCGGGGCAGACGGCGGCGTATCGCGACGGCGATGACGCAGGGCAAACTCGGCGACCGCGTCGATGTCGACCTCGCTGATGGCCGCCGCCCCCCGCCACGCAGCATGGGCCCGCGCCGCGCGCAGCCACACCAGGTCCGCGCGCAAGCCATCGACCCCGGCGGCAAAACAACGCTCGGTGATCTGCGCCAGCGCCTGGTCGTCGAGCGGGATCGTTGCCAGCGCCATACGCGCCTGCTGGCAGCGTTCACGCAGTGTCTGCTGCGGGCTTTCCCACTGAGCGCAAAAGCCCTGGGGATCGCTGTCGAAATCCAGTCGGCGGCGGATGATCTGTCCGCGTTCAAGGGGCGCGGTGTGACCGCTGAGGGCAACGTTCAGGCCGAATCGATCGAGCAATTGCGGACGCAATTCGCCTTCTTCCGGGTTCATGGTGCCGATCAGCACGAAGCGCGCCGAATGCCGATGGGAAATGCCGTCACGCTCGATCAGGTTGGTGCCGCTGGCCGCCACGTCGAGCAACAAGTCCACCAGGTGGTCGGGCAGCAAATTCACTTCGTCGACGTACAACACGCCGCCGTCGGCCTTGGCCAATACGCCGGGGGAAAACTGTGCCCGGCCCTCGCCCAACGCCGCGTCCAGGTCCAGGGTGCCGACCAGGCGCTCCTCGGTCGCGCCCAACGGCAAGGTGATGAACTGCCCGCTGGCCAGTAGATCCGCCAAGCCACGCGCCAGGGTGGACTTGGCCATGCCTCGCGGCCCTTCGATCAGCACACCGCCGATCTTCGGGTCGATGGCGGTCAGGCACAGCGCCAGTTTCAGGGCTTCGGCGCCGACCACGGCGGACAGCGGGAAATGAGGGATGTCGGTCATGTCGGGTTTTCTCTTCATTGTCGGTAATGTCACGGTGGCAAGGGAGCTTGCTCCCGTCGGTCGGTCCGCCGTCGTAAAACCTGAATGTGCGGTGTGTTCTCAGGTTTTTGGGGTTGCTGTGCAACCCAGCGGGAGCAAGCTCCCTCGCCACAGGTGTGTACCGGCTTGGGCTTTTTCGCTAGCCGTCTTCCTCGATATCCAGCAGCAGATTCTCCAGCGCTTCGCGGTACTCGCCCGGTTCCTGCCACATCCCGCGTTGCTGGGCTTCCAGCAGGCGCTCGGTCATGTCGCGCAGGGCGTGGGGATTATGCTGGCGGACGAACTCGCGGGTCGAGGGATCGAGCAAATAGGCGTCGGCCAGCAAGGCATACTGATGGTCGTCGATCAGCTGTGTGGTGGCGTCGAAGGCGAACAGATTGTCCACCGTGGCCGCCAGTTCAAACGCACCTTTGTAACCGTGGCGCTTGACCCCTTCGATCCATTTCGGGTTGGCGGCACGGGAACGGATGACCCGGTTCAGTTCTTCTTTGAGTGTGCGGATCTTCGGCAGGTCCGGCTGGCTGTGATCGCCGTGATAACTCGCCGCCGCTGCACCGCTCAGGCTTTCCACGGCAGCGAGCATGCCGCCCTGGAACTGGTAGTAGTCGTTGGAATCGAGCAGGTCGTGCTCGCGGTTGTCCTGGTTCTGCAACACCGCCTGGACCTGGCTCAAACGCTGGGCAAACTGCTGGCGGGCGGCCGTGCCTTCATCGGCGCCGCCATAGGCGTAGCCACCCCAGTTCAGGTAGACCTCGGCCAGATCATCGCGGCTTTGCCACAAGCGCCCGTCGATGGCGCCCTGCACGCCTGCGCCATAGGCCCCAGGCTTGGCGCCGAAGATGCGCCAACCGGCCTGCCGCGCAGCATCGGCTGCCGCCAGCCCCGATGCCATCAAGGTTTCACGCTCGGCGCGGACCTTGGCTGCCAGCGGATTCATGTCGTCCGGCTCATCCAGCGCCGCCACGGCTTGTACGGCGGCGTCGAACAGCCGGATCAGGTTGGCAAAGGCATCACGGAAGAACCCGGACACGCGCAAGGTCACGTCCACCCGTGGCCGGTCCAGCAGGCTCAGGGGCAGTATTTCGAAATCGTCGACCCGCTGGCTGCCCGTAGCCCACACCGGGCGTACGCCCATCAGCGCCATCGCCTGGGCGATATCATCGCCCCCGGTGCGCATGGTCGCCGTGCCCCAGACCGACAACCCCAACTGGCGCAAATGATCGCCGTGGTCCTGCAGGTGCCGCTCGAGAATCAGGCTGGCGGACTGAAAACCGATGCGCCAGGCGGTGGTGGTCGGCAGGTTGCGCACGTCCACCGAGTAAAAGTTGCGGCCAGTGGGCAGCACGTCCAGGCGCCCGCGACTCGGAGCGCCGCTTGGGCCGGCCGGGACAAACCGTCCCGCCAGGGCATCCAGCAAGCCGCGCATTTCCGCCGGGCCGCAGGCATCCAGACGCGGCGCGACCACCTGGCGCAGGCTGTCGATGATTGCAGCGACCTCAGTCCATCCGGGTTGATCCAACGACGGCACATCAGCCCCCAGGGCCTGTTCGATCAACTGCGCAGCGAACCACTCGAGGCGTTCGCGCGTATCGCCTGCCGTGCGCCACACCTCGTCACTCAGGCTCAGCAAGGCAGCCGGCCGGGGACCGGTCCACGGATCGGATAACTCGCAATCGAGTGGGTCAAAACCCAGGGCGAAGGCCTTGGCCAGGGCACGCAACAGACTCGACTGCGCACCCCGCCCGTCGCCGCGCGGAATGCGCAGCAAGGCCAACAAAGTGTCGATCCGCAGACGCCCGCCCGGCGACTCGCCGAACACATGCAGGCCGTCGCGAATCTGCGACTCTTTCAGGTCGCACAAATAGGTGTCCAGGCGCGGTAACCAGATCGCGGCATCCGCCTCGCTGTCGAGCCGCTCGTCCAGTTGCAGTTCGCGGTCGATATGGGTTTCACGCACCAGCTTGAGGATGTCCCGTTGCAATTCCCGCGCACGACGCGGATCGAGCAGTTGGGCTTCGTAATACTCGTCGGCCAATAGCTCCAGATTGCGCAGCGGGCCGTAGGTTTCGGCACGGGTCAGGGGCGGCATCAAGTGATCGATGATCACCGCCTGGGTACGGCGCTTGGCCTGGGCACCTTCACCCGGGTCGTTGACGATGAACGGGTAGATATTCGGCAACGGCCCTAGCAATGCATCCGGCCAGCAGCTCTCGGACAACCCCACCCCCTTGCCCGGCAGCCATTCCAGGTTGCCGTGCTTGCCCACATGGATCAGGGCGTGGGCGCCGTAAGCCTTGCGCAACCAGAAATAGAACGCCAGGTAGCCATGAGGGGGCACCAGATCCGGGTCGTGATAGACCGCGCTCGGGTCAACCTGATAACCACGCGCCGGTTGAATGCCGACAAAGGTCAGGCCAAAGCGCAGGCCGGCCACCATCATGCGCCCACTGCGGAACATCGGATCGCTTTGCGGCGGGCCCCAGCGTTCCAGCACGGCGTTGCGATTGGCCTCGGGCAAGGCGTTGAACATCGCGTGGTAGTCGTCCAGCGCCAGGCTTTGCTGGCAGGGGCGCAGGTCGATCGTTTCCAGGTCATTGCTGACGCCGCCAAGCAACTGCTGGATCAACTCGGTGCCGCTGTGCGGTAAGTCGGCAGGCAGCGGGTAGCCTTCGGCGTGCAGCGCCCGCAAGATATTCAGCGCGGCCGCCGGGGTGTCCAGCCCTACCCCGTTGCCGATCCGTCCATCGCGGGTCGGGTAGTTGGCGAGGATCAGCGCAATGCGTTTATGCTCATTGGCCACCCGTCCCAGCTCGACCCAGCGCCGCGCCAGTTCGGCGACGAAATCCATGCGCTCGGGCTGCGCGCGGTAGCAGACCACGTCCGACTGGCTGCGTTCGCTGCGCCAGGCCAGGTCCTTGAAACTGATGGGCCGGCTGATGATCCGCCCGTCGAGTTCCGGCAAGGCGATGTGCATGGCCAGGTCCCGGGGGCCCAGGCCTTGCTCGCTGTCCCGCCAGCCCGGCTCGTTGTCCTGGGCGCAGATAGCCTGGATCACCGGGATGTTGCGACGGAACGGCCGCAGGTGCGGCGCTTCAGGACTGGATTGGGCGAACCCGGTGGTGTTGAGGATCACCGCGGCCTGCACCTCGTCCAGCCAGTCTTCGACCACTGTCAGGCAGCCGGGCTCTTTCAGGCTGGCCAGCGCGATCGGCAGCGGGTTGAGCCCCGCCGCCTGCAAGCGTTGGCAGAATACGTCGATGAAGGCGGTGTTGGCGGCCTGCAAATGTGAACGGTAGAACAGCACCGCCGCCACCGGCTGACCGGCCTGCCAGTCGGCTTGCCAATCGCCCAGGGTGGCGTTGCTCTTGTGCGGATGGTAAAGCGCGGTGCGCGGCAGAACCTGCGGTTCGGCCCACGGGTAATCACGGCCCAGCCAGCGACTGGCCAGGCAACGATAGAGGTCCAGGGCGTTGTCTTTGCCGCCCTGGCGCAGGAAGTGCCAAAGCCGCTCACGGTCGGCGACTGGCACACTGCTCAGGTCGCTGAGTTCCGGGTCGGGACGGTCGTCGCCCGGCACCAGAATCAGCTGCACGCCCCGCTGCGACAGCTCCACCAACCGTTGAATGCCATAGCGCCAATAGGCGATGCCGCCGTGCAACGAGAGCAGAATCACCTTGGCGTGGCGCAGCACCTGGTCGACATACAGGTCGACCGAGGCATGATTCTGCACCTGCATCGGGTTGGCCAGGCGCAGGCTCGGGTAGTCCTCGGGCAGTTGCTGCGCCGCTTCGGCCAGCAGTGCCAGGCTGGAATCACCGCTGCACAGGATCACCAGTTCGGCCGGGGTCTGGCCCAGGTCGGCAATGTTGTCATCGGCGACGAAACCGCCAGGCTGGGTCCTTAGCAGGTGCATGGGTTAAACGCTGA
The DNA here is from genome assembly GCF_058789115.1 of Pseudomonas sp. FW300-N1A1. Taxonomy (NCBI): domain Bacteria; kingdom Pseudomonadati; phylum Pseudomonadota; class Gammaproteobacteria; order Pseudomonadales; family Pseudomonadaceae; genus Pseudomonas; species Pseudomonas sp. FW300-N1A1. The sequence goes on from NZ_JBYTBK010000035.1 coordinate 44,199, forward strand.
GCGCGGCGCGCAGTTGCGCTTCGAGCAAGGCCGCGTCCAGCGCCTGACCGATCAGCACCAGGCGCGTGGTGCGCGCTTCCTCGGCACCCCACTGACGGTCGAAGTGCTTGTCGAAACGGCTGCCCACGCCCTGGATCAGCAGCCGCATCGGCTTGTTCGGGATCGCCGCGAAACCCTTGACCCGCAGGATGCCGTGCTGGACCACCAGTTGGGTCAAGGCATCCAGCAGCAGGCTTTCGTCGGCTTGCGGCAGCTCGATGGAAATTGAGTCGAAGGCATCGTGGTCGTGGTCATCGTGGTCATCACCGTCGTGATGGTGATCGTGATGGCTGTGGCGGCTGTCGATGTGCTCTTCGGAGCCGGCACCCAGTCCGATCAGCACGTCCAGCGGCAGGCGACCGCTGCTGGCCTCGATGATTTTCACCGCTGGCGGCAGCTCTTCGGCGACTTCCAGGCGCACGCGGGCCAGGTCGGCGGGGTTGATCAGGTCGGCCTTGTTGAGGATCACCAGATCGGCGCTGGCCAGTTGGTCGGCGAACAGCTCGTGCAGCGGCGATTCGTGGTCCAGGTTCGGGTCCAGTTTGCGCTGGGCGTCGACCTGATCCGGGAAGGCGGCGAAGGTGCCGGCGGCCACGGCCGGGCTGTCGACCACGGTGATCACGGCGTCCACCGTGCAGGCGCTGCGGATTTCCGGCCACTGGAAAGCCTGGACCAACGGTTTTGGCAGGGCCAGGCCCGAGGTTTCGATGAGAATGTGGTCGAGGTCGCCGCGACGGGCCACCAACTCGCGCATCACCGGGAAGAATTCCTCCTGGACGGTGCAGCACAGGCAGCCGTTGGCCAGTTCATACACGCGACCGCTGGCCTCTTCCTCGGTACAACCGATGGCGCACTGCTTGAGGATTTCACCGTCGATACCCAGTTCGCCAAACTCGTTGACGATCACCGCGATGCGCCGACCCTGGGCGTTATCGAGCATGTGCCGCAGCAAGGTGGTTTTGCCCGAGCCGAGGAAACCGGTAACGATGGTGACGGGGAGTTTGGCCAGTGTTTTCATCGGATGCCCTTTGGCTTTGGTGGCGGGCATACGGGACGAGAACCGGCAACGCAGACGCGCGCGGGAAGAGTTCGCCACCGGATCACCCCGCCCGGTTGTAGTGAGAATCTGTGTCGAGGCAGGTCTCCTGGCTGACGGTGGGCCGGTCTTTCGACTGGCGGCTTCTGCGCCTTCCCGCCGCTTGGGATCAAGCGTGCAGTGGCCTGGCAGAAACAGCACCGTTCACAGTTGCGGGGGCAGCCGCGGCATTGACCGCGTTCCCTTCTTAGCTTCGACGCATGCGCCGAAGAACCTCGAAAGCGCAAGGCTACGCATCGCATCGGGGCGGGTCAACGTCTTGTGGTGGCTGTTCGGACGCCTTCGCGGGCAAGCCCGCTCCCACCGGAGGAACGCGGTCGAGTGTGGGAGCGGGCTTGCCCGCGAAGGAGTACTTTGAGAACCCATGCTAATTGACGCGAATCCCTCGCCCATGCTCTCCTACACGCCTTGTTACGGGTGCCCTTCACAGGGTGAAACGGGAAACCGGTGAATCATGTGCTTTACTCCAAGCCATGTCAGTCCGGTGCTGCCCCCGCAACGGTAAGCGAGCGAAGCATCAGATCCACTGTGCCAAAGCGGCATGGGAAGGTGATGCTTGCCGGTATGGCGATTGCCAACCCCTCGTGAGCCCGGAGACCGGCCCGCAACACATAGAAAACAAACCCGCGGTGGGCGGGCGCTGTTGTAGCCTCTGCGTGCCCCGCTCGCGGGGTTTGCATGCGCTCGATTCACCCCTGACTGACCAGAGGGAAGCGCCATGTCGATCATCAGCAGCACTCGCCACGCCACCGCCAGCACCACAACCACCCTGAGCCAACGCCTCGTTGCTGCTGTCAGCGCCTCGATCCTGGGCGCGTGCCTGGTGTACTTCGCCGGTTTCTCGCACATCGAAGCAGTGCACAACGCGGCCCACGATACCCGTCACAGCGCCGCCTTCCCGTGCCATTGAGACCTGCCGACATGATCAAGCGAATCGCGCAAACCGCAGGCTTCTCCGGGCTGCTGGCCGCCCTGCTGCTCACCCTGCTGCAAAGCTTCTGGGTCGCGCCACTGATTCTTCAGGCCGAAACCTTCGAAAGTGCTCCGGCTACCGAAGTGCATGAACACGCCGAAGGCGCCGTGGCCGCTCACACTCACGATGCCGAGGCCTGGGCCCCGGAAGACGGCTGGCAGCGCGTGCTGTCAACCACCGGCGGTAATCTAGTAGTGGCCGTGGGCTTCGCCCTGATGCTGGCCGGCCTCTACACCTTGCGCGCGCCCCGCCGCACCGCCCAGGGCCTGCTCTGGGGCCTGGCTGGCTACGCCACTTTCGTCCTGGCACCGACCCTGGGCCTGCCGCCTGAACTGCCGGGCACTGCCGCGGCCGATCTGGCCCAACGGCAGATCTGGTGGATCGGCACTGCCGCCTCGACCGCAGCCGGGATCGCCCTGCTCGTGTTCGGCAAGAACGGGCTGCTGAAAATCCTTGGCGCCGCGATTCTGGCCGTGCCCCACGTCATTGGCGCCCCGCAGCCGGAGGTGCATTCGATGCTGGCGCCCGAAGCCCTGGAAACCCAGTTCAACATCGCTTCGCAGCTGACCAACATGGTTTTCTGGCTGGCCCTAGGCCTGATCAGCGCCTGGTTGTTCCGCCGCAAAAGCGAAGGTCGATACGACGCATGAGTGAAAACCGCGCAGCGCCGACCCTGGTGGTTGGCCTGGGCTGCCAGCGCGGCTGCCCGGCGAGTACGCTGCGCGCATTGCTTGACCAGGCACTGGAGGCCCATCACATCCAGTTGCAGGCGATCAAGGCCCTGGCCAGCATCGACCTGAAGCGAGATGAGCCGGGCCTGATCGAGTTGGCCGCGCAGCTGGGATTGCCGATGATGTACTTCAGCAGCGAACAGCTGGCCGGTTACCAGCCGCAACTGAGCCACCACTCGGAAATCGCCTTTGAGCGCACCGGTTGTTATGGCGTGGCCGAAAGTGCCGCGCTGGCCCTGGCCGAACAACTGGCCCAGGCCCCAGCCAGACTGCTGATCTGCCGACAGAAATACGCCCAGGCGACCTTTGCATTGGCCTGCGCTGCGTAAAATCCCCGATAATCGCCCCTTCGATCATGAGCAAACTTCATCTGAAGCCTGCCTTGACCTCTTTTTCTCAGGAGCCGGCCATGACCGTCTACTTCATTGGCGCAGGTCCCGGCGACCCGGAACTGATCACCGTCAAGGGCCAGCGGCTGATCCGCAGTTGCCCGGTGATCATCTATGCCGGCTCACTGGTGCCCGAAGCCGTACTGCAAGGCCATCAGGCGCACTTGGTGGTCAACAGTGCCGAGTTGCATCTGGAACAGATCATCGAGCTGATCAAGTCCGCCCACGCCCAAGACCAGGATGTGGCCCGCGTGCATTCCGGCGACCCGAGCCTGTATGGGGCGATCGGTGAGCAGATTCGCTGCCTGCGCGAGCTGCAGATTCCGTTCGAGATCATCCCCGGCGTCACCGCCACCGCAGCCTGCGCCGCACTGCTGGGGGCCGAGCTGACACTGCCGGACATCTCGCAGAGCGTGATCCTGACGCGCTACGCCGACAAGACGGCCATGCCGGCGGGCGAAGAGTTCAGCAGCCTGGCCCGGCATGGCGCGACCATGGCGATACACCTGGGGGTCAACCACCTGGAAAAAATCGTCGCCGAACTGCTTCCCCACTACGGTGCGGACTGTCCGATCGCGGTGGTTCATCGGGCCAGTTGGCCGGATCAGGATTGGGTGACAGGGACGCTGACGGATATCGCCGGCAAGGTGAAAGCCAAGGGGTTTCGGCGTACGGCGCTGATTCTGGTGGGACGGGTGCTGGCTGCCGACAACTTCAGCGAGTCATCGCTGTACCGGGCGGGGCATGCGCACCTGTATAGGCCTTGAAGCACCTGTGGCGAGGGAGCTTGCTCCCGCTGGACCGCAACGCGGTCCCAAAACCTGCCAACGCATTCATCACGGGAAAATGCATCGGCAGGTAGGCGACTGCTTCGCAATCGAGCGGGAGCAAGCTCCCTCGCCACAGCGCCGTTTTTTAATTCCGCAGCGAACACCTTAGTAGTAGGCGTTTTCTTTCTGCGTGTGGTCGGTCACGTCGCGTACACCCTTGAGTTCCGGGATACGCTCGAGCAGCGTGCGCTCGATGCCTTCCTTCAAGGTCACGTCGGCCTGGCCGCAGCCCTGGCAGCCGCCACCGAACTTCAGCACGGCGATGCCGTCTTCCACGACATCGATCAAGCTGACCTGACCGCCGTGGCTGGCCAGCCCCGGGTTGATCTCGGTTTGCAGGTAGTAGTTGATGCGCTCGTTGACCGGGCTGTCGGCGTTGACCATCGGTACTTTGGCGTTTGGCGCCTTGATGGTCAGTTGGCCGCCCATGCGGTCCGTGGCGTAGTCGACCACGGCGTCGTCCAGGAAGGCTTCGCTGAAGTGATCGATGTACGCGGTGAAGCTCTTGAGCCCCAGCGCGGTGTCTTCAGGTTTTTCTTCGCCCGGCTTGCAGTACGCAATGCAGGTTTCGGCGTATTGGGTGCCAGGCTGGGTGATAAAGACCCGAATGCCGATCCCCGGGGTGTTCTGCTTGGAGAGCAGATCAGCCAGATAATCGTGGGCGGCGTCGGTAATGGTAATGGCGGTCATGGAAATTCCTCGCAGGCTTGGGCGCAGTTTACGCCAATCATCGTGCCGGACAAAGTCCTAGTATTTCTGTCGGGAAAGAAGCGCTGCCTCCCTGCGAAAGCAAGCGCCTCTGGATTCCACTGATCAAAGGCCGGTCAGAGGTTTTCGAAGCGGTTCATGTCCAGCACGCCCTCTTCCACCGGATCGGTTTCATGGATGTACTGGCTCAAATCATGGAAATACACCCAGAACAACGGGTGACTGCGACGAATCCCCCAGCGCTCGACGATTCTCTCGAAGCGCTGGGTATCCTTGGCGTATTCCATGTCTTCGACGAACTCCGGTACTTGCGCAGCCGGAATGTTGAACATGAAGTTAGGGTAGCTGCTGAGCACCCCGGGATAGAGGGTCAGCGTGTCCAGCCCCGGCTGATAGCGCAGTGCTTCGCCGATCATGAACGCGACGTTGCTGTGGGCGCGGTTACGCAGCAGGCTGTAGACCTCGCGTTTGCCGCTGGCGGTTTCAATGCGCAGCATGGTCGCCTCCGGTAGCAGGTCGATGACCTTGAGGCCAGCTGCCGGGCGCGATGTCAGGCGACTCAACGCCTGCTCGGCACGCTGCAGGGCCGGGTCGATGTTGGGCCGTGAGCAGTAGGCACCGTTGCAGCGGTTGATCGGGTCAGGCCGGGCATTCAGGTCGCCATAGCGGGCCAGCAATTGATTGGCAAAGTCGCGCTTGGGGTCTTTGTCATCGAGCTTCAAGGCCGTCGGCGTGTCGTCGTCGATGCTTTCGTAATCCAGCCACAACTTCAACTGGCCACTGTTCTGGTACCAATCGTCCAGGTAATCGTCACGCGAATCAGCCGGCATCAGGCGCAGGAAGTTCTGCTCGGCGCCATTGCGGATCAGGTCGAAATACAGTCGGGTCTGCGCCTGATGGGAGACATTGCCGAACACATCGAAATTCACCGCCAACTGGTAATAGGTGCGTTCCAGCAGCGGGAAATCGAACAACCACATCGTTTGCGGCACGTCGCCGATCAGGCCCTTGGTCACCGAGGCGCTGTCGAAATGGCGGAAGATGCTCAGCAAGGCGTTGTCATTGCCCGCCCACAAGCTCGACCAGCTGGGCGCAGGGGAATCGGCGTAGTTGTCGCGGCGCAGGGCTTCGTACTCGTTGCGCTTGTCGCGGTAGGCGTGCCACAGGCTCAGCACGCTGCCCACGTCGTCGTTCTGACCGGGCATGGCCAGCAATGGCGTGGCTTGCGCCTGGTAGTTCGGGTCGACGATGTACAGATCATGCTCGGGGGCCTGGAACAAGGCCCAGAACTGATCGCGGATCACATCGGTTGCGATCTGTCCGCGGCACACCGGCCCGCGAATAAAGGTGCGCACGAAGTACTCGGCGTTATCGAGCATGAACTGATAACGCGCTTGTGCCGGGATCGCCTGGAATGTCTGGAACGGATTGGCACGGCGCTCCGGCCCGTAACCGGGCAAGGCGTCGACCTGCCAGTTGCCGCTATAGAACAGGCTCTTGATCCGGGCCATTTTCGCCGGGCTCAGTGGGTAGGTGATGTGGGTCTTGTGCACGATCACCCCTTGCACCGGCCACAGGCGGTAATACACCTGGGTGCCCGGATCGTCGTTGGGGCGGCGGCTGTTGATCAGGTCGATGGGCTGGCCGGTCGGCGTACGCGAACGTACCCACTGGAAGAAATGCCCCTGCTCACCCTCCTTGAAATACAGGTGCGCGAGAAACAAGTGCTCGAACAACCAGCGCGCCACCAGGCTTTCGCGAGCCCCCGGGGCATTGAGCAGGTTTTCCCATTGCACGATCTGCAAGGCTTCCCGGGCGCTGGGCGCCAGCCCTTGTTCATCGATGGGCGCACCCGAGGCCAGCCAGCGTTGCAGGGTCTGGTACTGCTGACTGGTCAAGCCGGTCACGGCCAGGGGCATGCCCTCTTTCGGATGCTCCTTGGCATAGCCGTCGAATTCGCCCGATTGCGAGCACATGTTGGCCCGGTTCAGGCCCAGAACGATGTCTTCCGGCAGCTTGGCGTTGGGTTGCAAGGGGGTCTGGTGCCCCAGTTCCAGCATGCGCGCCATCAGCCCGGCCTGGCTGCCCTGGGCGTCGAGCACCGAGTAGAAGTCCTTGCGCTGCCAGGCGGCCTTGCCGAACGCGTCATAGTACAGGCGGGTCGGGTCCGACGCCTTGCTGCGCTCACCGGCGTAGACCGGCGTCTTGCTCGCCCCCCGTGCCGCGCCTTCGCCGCTGCCGAGGTTGAGCTGACAGGCGGCGTCGTAGCAAGCATGGCACGCCACGCATTTTTCCGTGAAGATCGGCTGGATGTCGCGGGTATAGGAGATCGCCGTCACCGCTCCCTGTGCTGTGGCGCCCGTGCTGATAAACAGCACAACGAGGCTGATGAATACGCGATACGACATGTCCCTGGTCCCGATCATGAAAAAACGTCGCGATTCTACCGGTCTAGCCCAGGCACCAACATGAGCGATATTCATGCAAATTCTGCTCATGCTCTAAAAGCGCACAGGTTTGCTATGATTCCGACCCTTCGTAATGGCCTTACCAGGTAGTCCTATGTCCGATCGCAGTGCTCGCCTTCACGCCCTCAAGCAAGCCCTCAAAGAGCGCATCCTGATTCTCGATGGCGGCATGGGCACCATGATCCAGAGCTTCAAGCTCGAGGAGCAGGACTACCGTGGCAAGCGCTTCGCCGACTGGCCAAGCGACGTCAAGGGCAACAACGACTTGCTGGTACTGAGCCGCCCGGATGTGATCGGAGCGATCGAGAAGCAATACCTGGATGCCGGCGCCGATATACTGGAAACCAACACCTTCAACGCCACCCAGGTATCCCAGGCCGACTACGGCATGCAGGGCCTGGCGTATGAGCTGAACGTAGAAGGCGCGCGCCTGGCCCGCAAGGTCGCCGACGCCAAGACCCTGGAAACCCCGGATAAACCGCGCTTCGTGGCCGGCGTCCTGGGCCCGACCAGCCGTACCTGCTCGCTGTCGCCGGACGTGAACAACCCCGGCTACCGCAACGTGACCTTCGACGAACTGGTGGAAAACTACACCGAGGCCACCAAGGGCCTGATCGAAGGCGGCGCCGACCTGATCCTGATCGAAACCATTTTCGACACCCTGAACGCCAAGGCCGCGATCTTCGCCGTCCAGGGCGTGTTCGAGGACGTCGGTTTCGAACTGCCGATCATGATCTCCGGGACCATCACCGATGCGTCCGGCCGCACCCTGTCCGGCCAGACCACCGAAGCCTTCTGGAACTCCATCGCCCACGCCAAGCCGATCTCCGTCGGCCTGAACTGCGCCCTCGGTGCCCGTGAGTTGCGCCCGTACCTGGAAGAGCTGTCGAACAAGGCCAGCACCTATGTGTCGGCACACCCCAACGCCGGCCTGCCAAACGAATTCGGCGAGTACGATGAACTGCCGGCCGAAACCGCCAAGGTCATCGAAGAGTTCGCCCAGAGCGGCTTCCTCAATATCGTCGGTGGTTGCTGCGGCACCACCCCGGGGCACATCGAAGCCATCGCCAAGGCCGTCGCCGGCTACGCGCCACGGCAGATTCCGGACATCCCCAAGGCCTGCCGTCTGTCGGGCCTGGAGCCGTTCACCATCGACCGCAACTCGCTATTCGTCAACGTCGGCGAGCGGACCAACATCACCGGTTCCGCCAAGTTCGCCCGGCTGATCCGTGAAGACAACTACACCGAGGCCCTGGAAGTCGCCCTGCAGCAGGTTGAAGCCGGCGCCCAGGTGATCGACATCAACATGGACGAGGGCATGCTCGATTCGAAGAAGGCCATGGTGACCTTCCTCAATCTGATTGCCGGCGAGCCGGACATCTCCCGCGTACCGATCATGATCGACTCCTCCAAGTGGGAAGTGATCGAAGCCGGCCTGAAGTGCATCCAGGGCAAGGGCATCGTCAACTCCATCAGCATGAAGGAAGGCGTCGAGCAGTTCATTCATCACGCCAGGTTGTGCAAGCGCTACGGCGCCGCCGTGGTGGTGATGGCCTTCGACGAAGCCGGCCAGGCCGACACCGAAGCGCGCAAGAAAGAAATCTGCAAACGCTCCTACGATATTCTGGTCAACGACGTGGACTTCCCACCGGAAGACATCATCTTCGACCCGAACATCTTCGCCGTGGCCACCGGCATCGAAGAACACAACAACTACGCCGTGGACTTCATCAACGCCTGTGCCTACATCCGCGACGAACTGCCGTATGCCCTGACCTCGGGCGGCGTGTCCAACGTGTCGTTCTCGTTCCGGGGCAACAACCCGGTGCGTGAAGCGATCCACTCGGTGTTCCTGCTGCACGCGATCCGCGCCGGCCTGACCATGGGTATCGTCAACGCCGGCCAGCTGGAGATCTACGACCAGATCCCGGTGCAACTGCGCGACGCCGTGGAAGACGTGGTGCTCAACCGCACCCCGGCAGGCACCGACGCCCTCCTCGCCATTGCCGACCAGTACAAGGGCGATGGCAGCGTCAAGGAAGCCGAGACCGAAGAGTGGCGCAACTGGGACGTCAACAAGCGCCTGGAACACGCCCTGGTCAAAGGCATCACCACCCACATCGTCGAAGACACCGAAGAATCCCGGCAGTCGTTCGCGCGGCCGATCGAAGTCATCGAAGGCCCGCTGATGTCCGGCATGAACATCGTCGGCGACCTGTTCGGTGCCGGTAAGATGTTCCTGCCCCAGGTGGTGAAGTCCGCCCGTGTCATGAAGCAGGCCGTGGCCCACCTGATCCCGTTCATCGAACTGGAAAAAGGCGACAAGCCCGAAGCCAAGGGCAAGATCCTCATGGCCACGGTAAAAGGCGACGTGCATGACATCGGCAAGAACATCGTCGGCGTGGTGCTGGGCTGTAACGGCTACGACATCGTCGACCTGGGCGTGATGGTGCCGGCGGAAAAAATCCTGCAAGTGGCCAAGGAGCAGAAGTGCGACATCATCGGCCTGTCCGGCCTGATCACCCCGTCGCTGGATGAGATGGTCCACGTGGCGCGCGAAATGCAGCGCCAGGACTTCCACTTGCCGCTGATGATCGGTGGTGCGACCACCTCCAAGGCGCACACGGCGGTGAAGATCGAGCCCAAGTACAGCAACGACGCCGTGGTCTACGTCACCGACGCCTCCCGCGCCGTGGGCGTTGCCACGCAGTTGCTGTCCAAGGAGCTGAAGGCCGGCTTCGTCGAGAAAACCCGCGCGGAATACGTCGAAGTCCGCGAGCGCACCGCCAACCGCAGCGCCCGTACCGAGCGCCTGAGCTACCCGGCCGCGATTGCCAAGAAGCCGCAATTCGACTGGAGCAGCTACGAGCCGGTGAAACCGACCTTCACCGGCGCCAAGGTGCTGGATAACATCGACCTGAAGGTGTTGGCCGAGTACATCGACTGGACACCGTTCTTCATTTCCTGGGACCTGGCCGGCAAATTCCCGCGCATCCTGCAGGATGAAGTGGTGGGTGAAGCCGCTACCGCACTGTACGCCGATGCCCAGGAGATGCTCGCCAAACTGATCGACGAGAAGCTGATCAGCGCCCGTGCGGTGTTCGGCTTCTGGCCGGCCAACCAGGTGCACGACGACGACCTGGAAGTCTACGGCGACGACGGCAAGCCGCTGGCGCGCCTGCATCACCTGCGCCAGCAGATCATCAAGACCGACGGCAAGCCGAACTTCTCCCTGGCCGACTTCGTCGCCCCGAAAGACAGCGGCATCACCGATTACGTCGGCGGCTTCATCACCACCGCCGGCATCGGCGCCGAAGAAGTGGCCAAGGCCTACCAGGACGCTGGCGACGACTACAACTCGATCATGGTCAAGGCCCTGGCCGACCGCCTGGCCGAAGCCTGCGCCGAGTGGCTGCACCAGCAGGTACGTAAAGACTACTGGGGTTACGCCAAGGACGAAGCGCTGGACAACGAAGCCTTGATCAAGGAGCAGTACAGCGGCATCCGCCCTGCCCCCGGCTACCCGGCCTGCCCGGATCACACCGAGAAAGCCACGTTGTTCAAGTTGCTCGATCCCGAGGCCGCTGAACTCAAGGCGGGCCGCAGCGGCGTGTTCCTCACCGAGCACTACGCGATGTTCCCGGCTGCCGCCGTCAGCGGCTGGTACTTCGCCCACCCGCAGGCGCAGTACTTTGCCGTGGGCAAGATCGACAAGGACCAGGTGCAGAGCTACACCGCCCGTAAAGGCCAGGAATTGAGCGTGAGTGAACGCTGGCTGGCACCGAACCTGGGTTACGACAACTGACACCCAATGAGCCCGGGCACTGCTTGCAGTGCCCGGATGACGGATATTCCCGGGCCGCGGTCGAACTTTTGACGACAGCACTCTCTCTAACCGATTAGACAACCGTCGAATCGGCGCACACAGCACGGCTTGAACACTCAGCGAGCTGATAGGGAAGTCTGAAATCAAACATGACTCATGAGGTCCACAGCATGCGATTAATCCTGTCCACCCTTGCCCTGGGTATTCTGTTCACACAAGGTGCCATGGCCTCCGGTGATGGCGACGCTGCCGTCGGTGGCGGATTGGGCGGCGCGCTGGGTAACGTTGTTGGCCAGCAAATTGGCGGCAGCACCGGAGCGGCCATTGGTGCCGGTGTCGGCGGAGCCGCTGGCAGTGCCATCGCCGCCCCCAAAGGCAACCGGAACGAAGCCGCGATCGGTGGCGGAATCGGTGCGGCAGGCGGTTCGGTGATCGGCAATTCGCTGGGCGGCTCGACCGGTTCCACCATCGGTGCTGGATTGGGTGGTGCCGCCGGTGGCGCGGTGGGCAACAACCTGGCGGACGATGACGATCATCACTCCGGCGGCAAAAGCTATAACGGCAAGCACAAACACAAACACAAGAATAAGTACAAGCACGACTGAGTGACCCTCACCGCTTGTGCCCTGAAGCCCGCCCTGCGCGCAATGCTGTTCAGTTAAGAAAGGCTTGAAGCGGGTGAGAGCCCCGTGGCGAGCGAGCTTGCTCGCGCTGGTGCGCGAAGCGC
>NZ_JBYTBK010000036.1:0-20303 GCF_058789115.1 Pseudomonas sp. FW300-N1A1
CAGATGATCAATGTGTCGTATTAAAAAGTGTCCACCATGTCCCCGAACAGGTGTAAACCATGTCCCCGGTCCAAACAAGAGCAAGCGATTCCAATCGTCAGTTTCTTGCCTGCGCTTTTAAACCTTTTTGCTTTTATGTGTTCTAGTTATCACTTGGCAATTTGCGCACTCCGAGAAGTGCCGCTAAATTGCCATCATCGATCATGAGCACGCACCTATGCGCATAGACGGCTTTTCTTCCCAGTCCTATCCCATTGCGCGCAAGCCCCGTAAGGGCCATGCGTCTGTGGACGAGTCCGTCGAGGACATCGATGACGAGCAGCCAATCCCTTCCGAAGAGCAACTGGCAGCCCGTGCCGCCCAGCGCTCGAGCAATCTTCCCGCCCGCCCGCAAGACCTGCTTTACCGGCGCACCATGAGCAAAACCGTGGCGACGGCCCTGGCCAGCTACCTCAGCACCGCCACGTTTGTCGACTGGGATACGGAAGTGCTGGGTCTCGACCTGCACATCTGATGCGGCTGCCTTATTACCTCGGTTGCCCGTCCTGGAGCGAAAACGCCTGGCGCGACTACCTGTATCCACAGAACGCTCGCCCCCACGAACTGCTTGGCCTGTACACCCAGGTGTTCAACGCTGTCGAAGGCAACACCACGTTTTATGCACGTCCCGCCCCGGCGACGGTAGAGCGTTGGGCGCAGACCATGCCCGAGCACTTTCGCTTCACCGCCAAGTTCCCCAGTGACATCAGTCACGGCGGCGACCTGCGCGAGCAAATCACCGCGGCCGAAAGCTTCGTGCAGCTTCTCGGCCCGCTCGGGGAGCGGGTCGCACCGCTGTGGTTGCAGCTGTCGGCGGCGTTTACCCCGCAGCGCATCGCTGAGCTGGCCGGCTTTATCGATGGCTTGCAACGGCCCTTGGCGGTTGAGGTCCGGCATCGGGACTTCTTTGCCAAGGGCGATGCCGAGCGGCAACTCAATCGCTTGCTCCTGGACCGTGGCGTGGAGCGCATTTGCCTGGATCCTCGGGCGTTGTTCAGTTGCACCTCGACCGAGCCTTCGGTGCTCCACGCGCAAGCCAAGAAGCCCAATGTCCCGCCCCGTCCGGCGGCCTTCACCCGGTTTCCGCAGGTGCGTTTCATCGGTCATCCGGTGCTGGAGGCCAACGAGGTCTTTCTCACGCCCTGGGTCGAGAAAATCGCCCAATGGATCGAGGAAGGCCGTACGCCGTACATCTTCCTGCACACCGCGGATAACCTGTTGGCCGCCGCATTGGCCCAGCGCTTCCATACCCGGTTGATGGCACGCCTGCCTGGCTTGCCGGCCCTGCCTGAGCTATACAGAGAGCCCGTCGCGGAGCAACTGGGCTTGCTCTGACGGCGGGTCATTCCCTTCTACAGGAGCGAGCCAATGGATGCGCAAACCCTTAGAGCTCAAGCGTTCAAGGCCTTGCACGAAGGTGCTGGAGCCTTTGTGATCCCCAACCCATGGGACGCCGGTTCGGCAAAAATGCTGGCCAGCCTGGGTTATCAGGCGCTGGCGACCACCAGTGCCGGTTATGCATTTTCGATGGGCCGTCCGGACGGTGCGTTGAAACTCGAAGACACCCTGGCCAACGTCCGGGCGATTGTCGCGGCGACCGATCTGCCGGTGGCGGTCGATCTGGAGAACGGCTTTGCCGACGACCCGCAGCAGTCTGCACAAAGCGTGCTGGGCGCCGCCAGTGCCGGCGCCGTCGGGGGCTCGATCGAGGATGCGACCGGTCGCGAAGACGGCCCGATCTACTGCTTCGAGCATGCGGTGGCGCGGATTGACGCGGCGGTAGCGGCCGCGCGCAGCCTGCCATTCCCCTTCACCCTCACGGCCCGTGCCGAAAACTACCTGCACGGCAATCCGGACCTGGCCGATACCATTCGTCGCTTGCAGGCCTTCGCCGAAGCCGGTGCCGATGTGCTGTACGCACCGGGCCTGCGCACGGCCGAAGAGGTGTTGGCGGTGGTGCGTGCGGTGGCGCCGAAGCCGGTCAATGTGCTGATGTCGGGCGGTCTGAAGCTGACAGTGGCGCAGCTCAGTGAAATGGGCGTGAAGCGCATCAGCGTTGGCTCCGCCCTGGCCTTGGCGGCTTACGGTGAGTTCTACCGGGCGGCCCGGGAGATTCACGATCAGGGGACCTTTACCTTCACCGAACGGACCCTGCCGTATTCGCAGGCCAATCAACTGTTCAAGGGCTGAGAGGCGTCGTGGCAAGGCGGGGCAGGAGCGTGCCTGGCCCGGCTCAGGCGGCGAGGCGCAGGTTGTGTAGGACGATCGGGCGCGCCCAGCGGCTGTCGAAATCGAATTGTTGTTGTTGCTCCTGCAGTTCTTCAGGTGCAAAGGGCTGCGCAGGAGGCGGCAGCAGTTCGAGTTCGAACTCGGCAATCGGCAGGAACAGCGAGCGAGGTGCCGGCGCCGGGCCCGGTTCAGGCAATGGCTGGCCGGCCGTGAGCACCAGTGGACGTACCCATTTGTTGTCGAATTCCTGCTGCGATTGCTGGGCAACGATCTCTTCAGGCGGGAATGGCGGGGCCGGTTTGTCGGCCAGCTCCATGTCGAATTCGGCGATGGGCAGGAACAGCGGCTCCGGCGGGCGAATCTCGGTGTCTACGACATCGCAGGCGCGTTGTGTGACGATCTTGGCCAGCAGGTCGGAACCACCTGCCGGTTCGTCCGGGCTGTCGATGGCGAAGGGCGGGTATGCGTCAGCAGCGGGTAGCCCGTCACCCGACTGATCGGCCAGCGCCTGGGCAAAGAAATCCTGCCACAGGTGACTGACACCGCTCAGTGTCTGGGTGTTGTGTCGGCTGTATTCGCGGTAAGGCGTAATAAAGCCTGCAGGTACGCGTTGAATGTCTGACATTTCTCTCGGTCGACGCTCAGCTCTGGCAAAATGCTCGATAGTTTGGTTATCGGCCGTTTTTGCCGATCATTAATTTTTCGAGTGTGTTTTCTGATGAGTGAGCAACCTGCGGCCAGCCGCATCAAAGTCGAGGCCCTGGCCGATGGGTTTCAGGCGCAAGCGCTGCTCTGGGCCGAGCGATTGAATTTGCCGCTGCTGCTGGACGATGCCGAGTTTGCCCTGCAAGTGGGTGAGCAGGGTTTACAGCTGCAGCAGCTGGGGCCGGATGCGCCAGGACCGGTGCGAGTGGATTTCGTCGAGGGTGGCGCGGCCCATCGCCGGTTGTATGGCGGCGGCAGTGGACAGATGATTGCCAAGGCGGTTGGCGTCGCCCAAGGCGTGCGCCCCAGAGTGCTGGATGCCACGGCAGGCCTGGGCAAGGATGGCTTCGTACTGGCGAGCCTGGGCTGTGAGATGAGCCTGATCGAGCGTCAGCCGTTGATCGGGGCCTTGCTCGAAGACGGTCTGGCACGCGCGGCCGAAGATTTTGAGGTAGCGCCGATTGTGGCGCGCATGCACTTGCTCAAGGGCAACTCGATTGAGTTGATGCGCAATTGGCAGGGTGAGCCGCCACAGGTTATCTACCTTGACCCGATGTTCCCTCATCGGGAGAAGACGGCGCTGGTCAAGAAGGAAATGCGCCTGTTCCGCCCGCTGGTGGGTGACGACCCGGATGCGCCGGCCCTGCTCGAAGCCGCTCTGGCGCTGGCCAGCCATCGGGTCGTGGTCAAGCGTCCGCGCAAGGCTCCGTGTATTGAAGGACCCAAGCCGAGCCATGCGCTGGATGGCAAGTCCAGTCGTTACGACATCTATCCGAAGAAAGCGCTCAAGGCTTAAGCGGTAATCGGTGTTGTTACTTGCCGCTAGCAACTAGCGGCTTGTAGCGTTCCCCGGCTGATACGCCCGCATGAACAATCCCACCACTTCCCGCACATGGGCTTCGGCGGTGTCGCCGGTCAAGGGTTCGCCGCAGCCGTAGAGCAGACGGAAATTACCCGCGCCCTTGAGCAGGCAGAAAAAATGCTCGGCGGCGTTGCGCGGTTTGTCGATGCGCAGGGCGCCCGATTGGTCGACCTTACCCAGCAAGTGTTCCATGCCGTGCACCATCCGTTGTGGACCGGCTTCGAAGAAGATCTGCGCCAGCTTCGGGTCCTGGCTGCCCAGCGTCATCATCAGGCGATGCAGTTTCACCGATTCATCGCTGTTGATCAGCAGATGAAAGCCCCGGGCGATGTTCAACAACACGCTCTCGATCGGCATCTCGTCGGGCAGTTCGAAAAACAGGGTAGGCAATTGTTCTTCGCACTTGGCCATGACGGCCGAGGAGAACAGCGTCTCCTTGTCCGTGAAGTGGCTGTAGACGGTCAACTTCGAAACCCCGGCCTCAGCCGCCACCGCGTCCATGCTGGTGTTCGCGTAACCATTGCTCAGAAACAGGCGTTTGGCGGCTCCCAGGATGGCCTCGCGCTTGGCGGGATCCTTTGGGCGGCCAGGGCCGTTAGGTACAGAAAGATTCTTGGGCATTCTTCGCTTTAATACTGGACTGGTGAGTTTGCTATTAATAACATACTGGTCAGTATAATTATTCCAAGCACCATTAGCGAAAGGTCCTTCGCCATGTTCCGCTATGCCTTGCCTCTCGTGTTGCCAGCCAGCCTGGCGTTTTTGTTGGCTGCGTGTGGTCACGAAGAACCGGTGCAAGTCGCCGTTCGCCCGGCCATGGTGGTTCAGCCAGAGCCCTCCGCACAGGCGATGGACAGCTATCCTGGCGAAGTCCGCGCACGCTATGAGCCGGACCTGGCCTTTCGCATTGGCGGCAAAGTCAGCCGACGACTGGTCGAGGAGGGGGAGCGGGTCAAAGCCAATCAGGCACTGGCCGAACTCGATCCCGAGGATGTACGGCTGCAGTTGGAAGCAACCCGTGCCCAAGTGGCGGCGGCCACTGCCAATCTGAACCTGGTGCGCACCGAGCGTGATCGCTACAAGACCCTGATGGAGCGTCAGTTGGTCAGCCGCTCGCAGTACGACAACGCGGAAAATCTCTACCGATCCGGTGAAGCACGTCTCAAGCAGATCAAGGCCGAGTTCGATGTCGCCAACAATCAGGCCAGCTACGCCGTCTTGCGCGCGCCGCGTGACGGGGTGGTAGCCAAGCGTGCCGTGGAAGTCGGCCAGGTCGTGGCCGCGGGGCAAACCGTGTTCACCCTGGCTACCGACGGCGAGCGTGAAGTCTTGATCAGCCTGCCGGAGCAAGGGTTTGGCCGGTTCAAGATTGGCCAGCCGGTCACCGTTGAATTGTGGAGCCAGCCGGGGCAACGCTTTGCCGGCAGCATCCGCGAGTTGTCGCCAGCCGCTGATCCCAAGTCCCGCACCTTTGCCGCACGCATCGCCTTCACTGCCGGCAAGGTGGCGGCCGAGCTCGGTCAAAGCGCTCGGGTATTCATTCAAACCACTGACGTGGTACCGCTCTCGGTGCCGCTCTCGGCACTCACCGCGGAAAACGGTGCGACCTACGTCTGGGTGGTGAACGCCGACAGCACCCTGCGCAAGGCGCCGGTTCGCGTCGGGGCCTTCGGTGAGAAAAGCGTACCGGTGCTTGAAGGCCTGACGGCCAGCGACTGGGTGGTGGCGGCCGGTGTCCATGTGCTCCACGACGGCCAGCCAGTGCGGCCGGTGGATCGCTCCAACCGCGTGGTCAATCTGGCGGTCAAGGAGTAATCCCCGATGGGTTTCAATCTATCCGAATGGGCGCTGCGTAATCGCCAGATCGTATTGTTTCTGATGATCCTGCTGGCGGTTGTCGGCACCTTGTCCTACACCAAGCTGGGCCAGAGCGAGGACCCGCCGTTCACCTTCAAGGCCATGGTGATCCAGACCAAGTGGCCGGGTGCGACAGCCCAGGAAGTCTCGCGGCAGGTCACCGAACGTATCGAAAAGAAGCTGATGGAAACCGGCGAGTATGAACGGATCGTGTCGTTCTCCCGCCCCGGTGAATCCCAGGTGACGTTCATTGCCCGGGACTCGATGCATTCGGTGGACATTCCGGAACTCTGGTATCAGGTGCGCAAGAAGGTTGGCGATATTCGCCCGACCTTGCCACCGGGTATCCAGGGGCCATTCTTCAACGACGAGTTCGGTACCACCTTCGGCAATATTTACGCGCTGACGGGGGAAGGTTTCGACTACGCGGTACTCAAGGACTACGCGGACCGCATCCAGATCCAACTGCAACGGGTCAAGGATGTGGGCAAGGTCGACCTGCTCGGGCTGCAGGACGAGAAAATCTGGATCGAGCTGTCCAACCTCAAACTGGCCACGCTGGGCTTGCCATTGGCGGCTGTGCAGCAAGCACTGGAGGAGCAGAACGCGGTGTCCAACGCCGGGTTCTTCGAAACCACCAGCGAGCGATTGCAGTTGCGGGTGACGGGTAACTTCCAGACGGTCGAGCAGATTCGCGGTTTCCCGATCCGCGTCGGTGATCGAACTTTCCGTATCGGTGATGTGGCGGACGTGCACCGTGGCTTCAACGATCCACCGGCACCGCGCATGCGCTTCATGGGCGAGGATGCGATCGGCCTGGCCGTGGCCATGAAGGAAGGCGGCGATATTCTGGTACTGGGCAGTGCGCTGGAGCGCGAGTTCAAGCGGATCCAGGACAACCTGCCGGCGGGCATGCAGCTGCGCAAGGTGTCTGACCAGCCGGCGGCGGTAAAAACCAGCGTCGGCGAGTTCGTCCAGGTACTGGTCGAGGCGTTGGCGATTGTGTTGCTGGTGAGCTTTTTCTCCTTGGGCGTGCGCACCGGCATGGTGGTCGCCCTGGCAATTCCGCTGGTGTTGGCCATGACCTTTGCCTGCATGTATTACCTGGGCATTGGCCTGCACAAGATCTCCCTGGGCGCGTTGGTACTGGCCCTGGGCTTGCTGGTGGATGACGCGATCATTGCGGTGGAGATGATGGCGATCAAAATGGAGCAGGGCTTCGACCGGGTCAAGGCTGCCAGTTATGCCTGGACCAGCACGGCATTCCCGATGCTCACCGGCACCCTGATCACCGCCGCCGGTTTCCTGCCGATCGCCACTGCGCAATCGAGCACGGGCGAGTACACCCGTTCGATCTTCCAGGTCGTGACGATCGCGTTGCTGGCCTCATGGATCGCCGCTGTGGTGTTTGTGCCCTATCTGGGGGAGAAACTGCTGCCGGACCTGGCCAAACTCCATGCGGCCAAGCACGGCGCCGGCCAGCCGGATCCTTACGCAACACCCTTTTATCAACGGGTGCGACGTCTGGTGGAGTGGTGTGTGCGCCGGCGTAAAACCGTGATTGCGTTGACCATCCTGCTGTTCCTGGCTTCGGTAGTGCTGTTCCGTTTCGTGCCGCAACAGTTCTTTCCGGCCTCGGGCCGACTGGAGTTGATGGTCGACCTGAAGCTGGCGGAAGGCGCTTCGTTGAGCAATACCGCCGCTGAGGTGAAGCGCCTGGAAGCGATGCTCAAGGAGCACGCGGGCATTGAAAACTATGTGGCCTACATCGGCACCGGTTCGCCACGTTTTTACCTGCCACTGGATCAGCAGCTGCCGGCGGCCAGCTTCGCTCAGTTTGTCGTCCTGGCGGACACCATCGAGGAGCGTGAAAGCCTGCGCAGCTGGCTGATCGAAACCCTCAACGAACAATTTCCGGCGTTGCGCTCGCGGGTCACGCGCCTGGAAAACGGCCCGCCCGTGGGATACCCGGTGCAGTTTCGGGTGACTGGCGAGCACATTGAAGAAGTCCGCGCCCTGGCCCGTAAAGTCGCCGCCAAGGTGCGCGAGAACCCCCATGTGGTCAACGTGCACCTGGATTGGGAAGAGCCCAGCAAAGTGGTGTACCTGAACGTCGATCAGGACCGTGCACGGGCCCTGGGCGTGAGCACCGTGAACTTGTCGAGGTTTTTGCAGAGCTCGCTGACCGGCTCCAGCGTCAGCCAGTACCGTGAAGACAACGAGTTGATCGAAATCCTTTTGCGCGGCACCGTGCACGAACGGACTGAACTGTCGCAGTTGTCGAGCCTGGCGGTGCCGACCGACAACGGCAAGAGTGTGGCGTTGTCCCAGGTGGCGACCCTGGAGTACGGCTTTGAGGAGGGCGTCATCTGGCACCGTAACCGTTTGCCGAACGTGACGGTCCGCGCCGATATCTATGGCAAGGAGCAACCGGCGACCCTGGTCAAACAGATTCTGCCGACCCTCGAGCCGATTCGCGCTGAATTGCCGGACGGCTACTTGCTGGACGTGGGCGGTACCGTGGAAGACTCGGCTCGCGGACAGAACTCGGTGAAGGCCGGTGTGCCGTTGTTCATCGTCGTGGTGCTGACCTTGCTGATGGTGCAACTGCGCAGCTTCTCGCGCACGGCGATGGTGTTTTTGACCGCGCCGCTGGGGCTGATCGGCGTCACCCTGTTCCTGCTGGTGTTTCGTCAGCCGTTCGGGTTCGTGGCCATGCTCGGCACCATTGCCCTGTCGGGGATGATCATGCGCAACTCGGTGATCCTGGTGGACCAGATCGAGCAGGACATCCTCGCCGGGCTCAAACCCTGGCAGGCGATCATCGAAGCCACGGTACGCCGCTTCCGGCCAATCGTGCTCACTGCCCTGGCCGCCGTGCTGGCGATGATCCCGCTGTCGCGCAGTGTGTTCTTCGGGCCGATGGCCGTGGCAATCATGGGCGGCTTGATCGTGGCGACCGCGTTGACGTTGCTGTTCCTGCCGGCGCTGTATGCGGCGTGGTTCAGGGTCAAGCAGGAGGCGCTTTGATATCGGTCCTGCGCTCAGCGTGGGATCGAACGACGCCTGCATCCGCCTGAGCGTGCTGATTCAGTGGATCCCGGGGTGTTTCAGTTTCCATGGTTTCCGAGACCATGCTTTCAGAGACAGGGGTTCGACGTTTCGAGCGTTATCTCTCAGTCGATAGCGCTTTTGAGATGAGCTGGAAGCTTGATTCGAGAAAGACAGGACGCTGCCTGGCAGCGTCCTTGTTCGCTCATACCTCTCAACGAACCGCGTCGACGCGAACCTTGACTGGCTGTGGATCGCTCCCGTCCAGTTGCACGGCATGATTCTCGGTGGTGATGAACATCAGTTTGCCATCGACCTCAATGCGGGCGTTCACCGAGTACCGGTGGGTGGGCTCGACCTGCATCGGGTCGTAGCTGAGGTGGAAGGCCAAGGGTACCTGGCCTTTGATCGGGCCTCTTTGCTCGTCAAGGGTCTTTGCCGGAGCATCGGCCAGTGTCACGTCCTGCAGGCTGACACTCAGGATTGCTGTCGGTGGCAGTGCCATGCGTTGCAAGTAGAAGACTTCGCCGTCCAGGGTTGCTTTAGGCGCCGGTGACGGGCTTTGGCAGGCCGTCAGCAGGGTGGCGGCAGCGAGCAGGGCAAGCGTGTTTCTCTTCATCGTGGATCTCCGTATCGAGGAGGCGCCAGCAGCAGGCCGGCGCCCCTCGGGAGTCTAGCGGATTTTATGCCGGGCATCGGCCCTGGGTATTTCGCCTTCAACTGCCGAATACAGGAGCCTGTAGTGGTGCTGGCAGCAGGACCAGCTCTTTGGGTGAGAGACCTAGTGACAGGCGTCCCTGGCCATGGGTTTCGAAGGTGCCGGTCAATGCGTAACGTTGCCCCGGCTTGACCAGGAGCGGGTCATAATGCAGGTAGAAAGGCTGGATGTCCTGAGTCAGGTGCTGGCCCTCACTCAGAACGATGCCCGGACTGCCGTCAGGCGTTTTTTCAAGTAGCGTCACAAACAGTTTTGAATCCTCCGGGTAACCGATCCTGGGCATCCAGGTTTTCTGGATCGCGATCCAACCCACAGGGCTCAGGTAGATATCGACTGTGTGATCACCGCCTTTCCAGCTGAAACGCTGTTCGACATCCAGCAAGAGCGCAGTCCCTTGATGGGCGATGCGCACATCCATGGAAAAGCGCTCTCCGACATTGGCCTGGTCCGAGTCGATGTTGAAGGTGAACTGCATGGGGAGTCCCGAGGGCAGTTTGTTGCTGCCCCATGCGCAGAGGGAAAAGGGGGCGTTACTGTCGGTTATGTTTCGTGTTCTTATGTCTATGCTGCAGTCTTCGGGCAGTTTGTAGTCTGGAGGAAAGTGCAGGATGGTCGTCAGGGTGTGTTGGGTCATGTTGATTTCCTTATCATTGGCTTGACTTGAAAGTACGCGGTTATTTCAAACAGGCACGGTTGCTGATAAATCACGCCTGCCAGGCGTTGTCAGACCCTACGCACCAGGATGTCCAGTGGCTGCAAGTAGTTGGCGCACGGGTCAACGCTGTGCTGGTCCTGGGTGATGAAGATGAGTTCGTTATTAGCTTCGATGCGCACACTGATCGCATAGCTATGGCCATCCATAACCGCGGATGCCGGTACGCTGAACTCAAAGGCAAGGCCCGCTTTGTTGGCCTCCGGGATCACGCAGTGTGCAATTTCCCTGGCGGGCGCATTTGCCAGGCTGACGTCCTGCAGGGAGGCGTAGAGGGTCGTGCTGGGCAGCAAAGCAATCCTTTCCAGGTAGTAGGCTTTGCACGGGACGGAATAATAGAGTTCGGTCATCTAAATATCCTTATTTTAATGTGACGTCCTGACTGGGCGCCTGAATAAGGATAAGAAGTTGGCTGGGTAATTAATGTAGGAATAGTTAACTATTCAGTGGTGCTGGACGATTTGGTTGTTTATTGATGTTTCAATCTTGGATAAAGCACTCAAGTCAAATATTGAGTGCAGGGTATGGTTTATTAAAAACCATTCCAGGTAATGACAGCGCCGTCTTCCAGGGTTTCAATCGGTTGAATCCTGGAAGACGGTGCTCAGGTGCTTACTGAAGGACGGCGCTGTTCTGCTCCGCGGCATCCTCACTGCGATGCAGTGCCACCTGACGGATCGACAAGCGGATCTCCGCCGGCAACACCCGTTTGGCTGCACCCTCGGCCAGTTCACCGAGCAGTTCGTGATGGCTCAGCTTGCCGGCCTCGTCGCGACGCAGTACCTCCAGGTCCAGCAGGGTCTGGATGAAGTGGCGGAACAGGCTCTTGTCGAAGAACTCCGGAGCGTTCAGGCCATGCAGGATCGACAGGCGCTGGGCCATGACCGTGCACAGGTCTTCCAGCTCTTCGGCGCTGAGGGTGTTCTGGCCGCTGTTGAGCAGCAACGAGATGGCCATGTAGAAACGCTGCAGGGTCTGCGCGATGCTCCTGGACAGCAGGGTCAGCAGCACGAAATGCCGTGAGCTTGGCGCCGGGCGCAGGTACAGGTTGTTCTCGAAACGCAACAGGCCTTGCTCGACGAACGCCTCGAGCCATTGGTCGATCACGGCGTCCAGTTCGTCCAGCGACCAACGAATGAATAGCTCCGATTGCAGGTACGGGTACA
Organism: Pseudomonas sp. FW300-N1A1; assembly: GCF_058789115.1. Lineage (NCBI taxonomy): Bacteria > Pseudomonadati > Pseudomonadota > Gammaproteobacteria > Pseudomonadales > Pseudomonadaceae > Pseudomonas > Pseudomonas sp. FW300-N1A1. The sequence goes on from NZ_JBYTBK010000036.1 coordinate 11,340, forward strand.
GCGCGCGGGTGTACCGCAGGATCTGTTCGCGGCTCATGCGCGAGCTGCTCTGGAAGAAACTGGCGAGCAAGGCAGGCAAGGCGAAAATGTGCAGGACGTTGTTGCGGTAGTAGGTCATCAGGACGGCGTTTTGCTCATCCAGATAGAGGATTTTGCCCAGCGCATCGCTTTGCTCGCAGAGCAGGTCCATGTCCTTGACGTGTTCGATCAGTGCACGGCCGTCGCCCTCTGGCAGCGTGGTATGCGGCGAGTAAGGGACGCGTCGCAGCAATGCCAGGTACAGATCCAGCACCCGGGCCATGGCGCGATCATCCAGCGCCAGGCGGCTGGTGGACAACAAGGCCAGCGCGACCAGGTTCACCGGGTTGATCGCGGCCGCCTCATTCAAGTGCCGGGCGACCCGTTCGCCGAGGCGATTGGTGGTTTCGTTGAGCCAGGCAGGCCTGTACTGCGGCCCCAGTTCCTGGGAGCGCCAGTCCGGTTGTTCGCTGTCGAGGAACTCGGCCAGCTTGATCGGCTCGCCGAAGTTCACCGCCACCTGGCCGAAGCGTTGTTTCAGCGCACCGATGACTTTGAAGATGTCGAAAATCGACTCTTTCTTCTTGCTCGCGCCGCGCAACTCACCCAGGTAGGTGCGGCCCTCCAGGACACGTTCGTAACCGATGTACACCGGGACGAAGACGATCGGCATGCGTGAGGAGCGCAGGAAGCTGCGCAAGGTGATCGCCAGCATCCCGGTTTTCGGTTGCAGCATGCGCCCGGTGCGCGAACGGCCACCCTCGACGAAGTACTCCACCGGGAAGCCCTTGGTAAACAGGGTGTGCAGGTACTCGTTGAACACTGAGGTATAGAGCGGGTTGCCCTTGAATGTGCGGCGCATGAAGAAGGCGCCGCCACGCCGCAGCAGGCTGCCGATCACCGGCATGTTGAGGTTGATCCCGGCGGCGATGTGCGGCGGGGTCAGTCCGTTGCGAAACAGCAGGTAGGACAGCAGCAGGTAGTCGATGTGGCTGCGGTGGCAGGGTACGTAGATCACTTCGTGACCCGGGGCGACCTGCTGCACGCCTTCGATGTGGTTGACCTTGATGCCGTCGTAGATCTTGTTCCAGAACCAGCTCAGCACCACTTCCAGGAAGCGGATGGCGGTGAAGGTGTAGTCCGAGGCGATCTCGTTGCCGTAGCGCAGTGCCTGGGCCTTGGCTTTTTCCGGCGAAATGTTCTCGCGCTCGGCTTCATCGAGGATCGCTTGTTTGACCAGCGGCTGATTGAGCAGGCCTTTGACCAGGTTGCGGCGGTGGGAAATGTCCGGGCCGATGACCGCCGCTTTCAGATTGCGAAAGTGCACCCGCAGGATGCGCTGGGCCATGCGCACGGTGCGCTCGTGGCCCTTGTCGTGCTCGATCAGCTCGCGCAGGTGGATGGGGGCGGAGAATTGCACGCGGGTCTTGCGCCCCAGGATCATGATGCTCAGCAGTCGACGCAGGCGGCCGGTCACGGCCCAGCTGTCGGCAAACAGCAGTTTCCACGGGCTCGACTCGCTGTCTGGCGATTGGCCCCAGAACACGCTGACAGGGATGATTTGCGCGTCTTCGGCGGCATTCTGGCTCAGGGCACTGACCAGTCGGGTCAGGGTCGGCGGCGCGCCGCGCTTGTCCTGGCGACCGAGCCAGTCGGGTGCGGGTGTCAGGTAGAAAAACGCCGCTGGCTCCAGCAGGTTACCCACCGACACCGGCAGCACCGGACGTGGTAAACCGGCCTTGGTGCACTCGGTGTCGAGCACGGCCAGGTCGGTCAACGAAGGGTTTTGCAGGACGTAGAACACCGGACGACTGCGGTCGAGGTTGAGGGTAAAGGACGACTGGTTGATCGTCTCCGAGCGAACCCAGAGGTACAACAGTCGGCGCAAGGCGCCAAACACAAGACGGCGGAACGGGGAGCGGGTCATAGGCTTGCTGCTTTAGTTGAAAAAAACCGAGCAAGTGCTCGGGAGCGGTAGTGTGACGTATTCGTCGAAAATCGGCAAAAAAGCGCCGAAGTAATCTTGAGTTGAGAGTTTTTACCGCTGTCATATACTCGGCCGGCCGTTTGCCACTATCGACCCTGTTTTTGACAGTCAGTCGAGTGTGCGCAATGGCTCAGGCGGCGTGTCTGTGAGCAGGCCGACTCAATAATAAAAAAGGGAGTACCGATAGATGGCAACGCGCGAGACCGGCAACGTGAAGTGGTTCAACGACGCCAAGGGCTATGGCTTCATTCAGCGTGAAGGCGGGGCGGATGTGTTCGTGCACTACCGCGCAATCCGTGGCGAAGGTCACCGCTCGTTGGCCGAGGGCCAGCAGGTTGAATACGCCGTGGTGGACGGGCAGAAAGGTTTGCAGGCAGAAGATGTAGTCGGCCTGTAAGTTCCGCATTCTGCGCAGTGCATGAACCCTGTGGGAGCGGGCTGGGTCCGGGCGGCGTTCCGACGAAAGCGGTGTGTCAGTCACATCAATACTGGATGTGCCGCCGTCTTCGCGGGCAAGCCCGCTCCCACATGTTCTTTCAGGCGGTTTTCCAGGTGATCTCTTCTTCGCCATCGACGCTGATGCGAATCCAGCGATCGGCGGACTCTTCACCCTCTTCCTCGACCCAGGTGCCTGGTGCACAGCGCACTTCAACGTTCAGTGCGGCAAACGCGGCGCGGGCGCAGGCGATGTCGTCGTCCCATGGTGTCTGGTCGCTTTCCAGGTACAGGCTGTTCCATTTGCCCACCGCTTTCGGCAGCCAGGTGACCGGCACGTTGCCGGCCTTGCACTTGTAGGTCTGGCCTTTTTGAACCCAGTCGGTGCAAGGGCCCAACGCCGCGCCCAGCCAGGCCGAGATGGCCTTGTGGTCGACGTCGGCGTCTTTGAGGTAAATCTCGATATCGGGTTGGCGCATGGATGTTCCTCACTGCGGGTTTCGAAAAATCCATTCGCGGATTTAGCCGGCCTTAAGCTGCTGCCCAAGGCCAAAAGTTAAAGGGTTGCTCTCAAGCAATTACTGCAGAACGAAATAATCGTAGCGCATCGACACACTGACCTCGAATGGCTCGGCCTGTTCGATAACAGCTGCCCGGCGTTCGGCGCTGGCGCGCCAGCCATGGGGGGTCATGGCCAGCAGATTGGCGCGATCCTGAGGGTTGCTCAGGGTCAGCTTGAACTCAAGGGTTTCGCTGTGTTGCAGCGACATGCCTTCGGGCACCAGGGCCAGGTGCTTGTCGTCGGTGTACTCACGGACTTCGTCGTACAGGCGTTCGCGCAATTCCATCAAGTGACCGCTGGTCGGGCCTACTTTCATCAAACCGCCGCCTGGGCTGAGCAGGCGCTTGGCCTCCAGCCAATCGAGGGGGCTGAACACACTGGCCAGGAACTGGCAGCTGGCGTCGGCCAGCGGCACCCGGGCCATGCTGGCGATCAACCAGGTCAGTGCCGGGTTGCGCTTGCAGGCACGTTTGACCGCTTCGCGGGAGATGTCCAGCGCATAACCATCGGCATCGGGCAGGGCCTCGGCGATTTGCGCAGTGTAGTAACCCTCGCCACAACCGATGTCCAGCCAGCGTTGTGGCGCGCGCTCCGCGGCCAGTTCCGCCAGGCGCTTGGCCACCGGGGCATAGTGCCCGGCGTTCAGAAAATCGCGACGGGCCTCGACCATGGCCTGGTTGTCGCCAGGGTCGCGGCTGTTCTTGTGCTGCACCGGCAACAGGTTCAGGTAACCCTGGCGGGCACGGTCGAAGCGATGCCCGGCGGGGCACGCCACGCCATTGTCGACCGCGTTCAACGGCGCGCTGCAGATAGGGCAGGCAAGCATCAGGCGAGCAACTTGATCAGGGTCTGGTAGTAGATTTCCGTCAGCACATCGAGATCGCTGGCCAGGACCCGCTCGTTGACCTGGTGGATCGTTGCGTTGACCGGGCCCAACTCGACCACCTGGGTGCCCATGGTGGCGATGAAACGCCCATCCGAGGTGCCGCCACTGGTGGAGGCCAGGGTTTCACGGCCGGTGATGGCCTTGATGCTGGCCGACACGGCGTCGAGCAGCGCGCCCGGTTCGGTGAGGAACGGCAGGCCGGACAGCGCCCAGTCGATGTGCCAGTCCAGGTCGTGTTTGTCGAGGATATCGGCCACACGCTGTTGCAGGCCTTCAACGGTGGATTCGGTGGAGAAGCGGAAGTTGAACACCGCGACCAGATCGCCCGGGATAACGTTGGTGGCGCCGGTTCCGGAGTTGACGTTGGAGATCTGGAAACTGGTGGGCGGGAAGAACGCATTGCCGTTGTCCCAGTGCTCGGCGGCCAGTTCGGCCAGGGCCGGGGCGGCGAGGTGGATCGGGTTCTTCGCCAGGTGCGGGTAGGCCACGTGACCTTGCACGCCGCGCACCGTGAGCTTGGCGCCTAGGGAGCCGCGGCGGCCATTCTTGACCACGTCACCCACCAGGGTGGTGCTCGACGGTTCGCCGACGATGCACCAGTCCAGGCGTTCCTTGCGCGCAGCCAAGCGCTCGATCACCGCTTTGGTGCCGTGATGCGCCGGGCCTTCTTCGTCGCTGGTGATCAGGAAGGCCACCTTGCCCTTGTGGTCCGGGTAGTCGGCGACAAAGCGCTCGGCCGCCACGGTCATGGCCGCCAGGCTGCCTTTCATGTCAGCCGCGCCACGGCCGCAGAGCATGCCGTGTTCATCGATCACGGCATCGAACGGATCGATCTGCCAGGCCGCCACCGGGCCGGTCGGGACCACGTCGGTGTGACCGGCGAAGCACAGTACCGGACCTTCGTGCGTGCCGTGGGTGGCCCAGAAGTTATCCACGTCTTCGATGCGCATGGGTTCCAGTTGGAAACCGGCATCGCCCAGGCGCTGCATCATCTGCTTCTGGCAATCGGCGTCCACCGGCGTCACGGACGGACGGCGGATCAGGTCGATGGCGAGCTGGAGGGTCGGCGAAAGGTCGGCGTGGGCCGTCATGTAGAACTCCGGAATCATGAAGTTGGCGCAGGCTAATAATGTGGGAGCGGGCTTGCCCGCGAAGGCATAGGTACAGTCAGCATCAGCCGTTGAATGTTCCGGCCTCTTCGCGGGCAAGCCCGCTCCCACAGGGGATTGAGTTCAGTCAGTAAGACCGTATATCACGCCAAGCCCTGCAAAATGGCGGTTATCTTAAAGCAAAACGGCGACCATTGGCCGCCGTTTAGTGCATCTGTAGCGATTTAGACCGCGGGTAGCGTCTCGGCCTCGGCCACAGGTTTTGGCAGCGACGACAGGAACGCCATGATCAGCGCGGCCACATAAGGCAGCGACTGCACTAGCAGCATGGTCACCCAGAAACGCATGTCGTTGCTCGGCAGGCCTTGCACCAGGAAAATCCCCAGCGCCGCGCCCCATAACAGAAACATGATGAACATCTCTTCACGGGCTTCCGAAATGGCCAGCCAAAAGCCGTGGCTGTCGGCATTTTTTGGGGTGCGGATGAACGGAATGTTGCTGGTGAAGAAGCCGTACAGCACCGCTTTGGCAATGGTGTGGGACAACGCCAGGCCGGCCAGCGCCGCGCAGAATGCGTCCTTGAGGTTCACCCCCACCGCACGACGGTAGAGGAAGATGATCTTGCCGACCTTGAACACGAACAAGGCCAGGGGCGGGATCGCGAAAATCAGCAGCGGTGGATCCACCCGGTGCGGCACGATAATCATCGCCGCGGACCACAGCAGGGCGCCCGCGGTGAAGAAGATGTTCATGCCGTCGGCCACCCACGGCAGCCAGCCCGCAAGGAAGTGGTAACGCTGGCCACGGGTCAGTTCGGTGTCTTTGCCCCGGATCAGGCTGGCGGTGTGCCGCTTGATGATCTGGATGGCGCCGTAGGCCCAACGGAAACGCTGTTTCTTGAAGTCGATAAAGGTATCGGGCATCAAGCCCTTGCCATAGCTGTCGTGGTAGTACGCCGCCGACAGACCTTTTTCGAACACCCGCAGCCCCAGCTCGGCGTCTTCACAGATGCACCAGTCCGCCCAGCCAAGCTCTTCGAGCACGGAGCGACGGGTCATGGTCATGGTGCCGTGCTGAATGATCGCGTCGCGGTCGTTGCGGGTCACCATGCCGATGTGGAAAAAGCCTTTGTACTCGGCATAGCAGAGCTTCTTGAAGGTGCTTTCGTTCTGGTCGCGGTAATCCTGCGGCGACTGCACCACGGCGATTTTCGGATCGGCGAAGTGCGGCACCATGTGTTTGAGCCAGTTCGGATGCACGCAGTAGTCGGAGTCGATGACCGCGATCACTTCGGCATCCTTGGCGGTGTGCGGGATCAGGTAGTTCAGCGCACCGCCCTTGAAGCCGGCCAGTGGCGCGACGTGGAAGAACTTGAAGCGCGGGCCGAGGGTTTCGCAATAGGCCTGCACCGGCTCCCAGACCGCCGGGTCCTTGGTGTTGTTGTCGATGATCAGGACTTCAAAGTCCGGATAGTCGAGGTTGGCCAGGGCGTTGAGGGTCTGTTTGACCATCTCCGGCGGCTCGTTGTAGCAAGGCACGTGAATCGAGACTTTTGGCCGATAGGTCGAATCGCCCACCACCGGCAGGAACTCGCGCCGGCGCTTGTGAATCCACACCGCTTCGGCCAGCTCGTGGGCCTCGGTCAGCAACACGATAAACACCCCGAGGGCACCGAGGGCGAGCAGGAACCCCACCGTCAGGCTGAACCAGGTGCTGTATTGCTGGCTGTAGTCGTAGCCGATCCAGACCAGCACCGACCCGCAAAGGAAGGCGGTGAAGGTCAGGAAGGTGCGGCCACGCTGGCGCAGCGCCGAGCCGTCGATCATCAGCAGGGTCAGCGACAACAGCGCCAGCACCACGGAGCCGATGGCCAGCACGCGCCATTGCGGGATCGCCACCACCGGGCCTTCGAAGTTGAACTTCTGCTGGCGCGCCGCGTTGAACACGCCCCAATAGGCACCGACGGAACCTTCGTCGCTGACTTTCCAGGGCTGGTCAAAGGCCTCGATCACAAAGTAGTTGAAGCCCTGGCGGTTGAGCTTGTTCACCAGTGTGCGCAGGTAAATGGCCTGGTCGGCCGGGGTCGCGTCCGCGCCACCGCGCATGCGGCCGTTGCTCGGCCAGCCCACTTCCGAGAGCAAGAGCGGCTTTTTCGGGAACATTTTCTTCAGGTCGCGGGCGCGGTCCAGGACGAACTGGCCGGCCTGGTCCATCGGGACGAACTCCCAGTAGGGCAGGACGTGGGCGGCGATCAGGTCGACGTGCTTGGCCAGCATCGGGTTTTCTTCCCACACGTGCCACTGTTCGGACGTAGTGACCGGGACCTTGACCGCGGCGCGCACACGATCGAGAAGCACGCTCAGCTGTTCGGCGGTGATTTCCTTGCGGAAGATCGCTTCGTTACCCACAACCACGCGAACCACACTGCGCGAGTTGTTGGCGATCTCGATGGCGCGCTGGATTTCGCGTTCGTTGCGCTCCTGGTCCGGGCTGATCCAGATCCCTAGGGTCACGCGCAAGCCGAACTCTTCCGCCAGCTTGGGAATGTCACCCAGGGTGCCGTCGACCGAATAGATCCGGATGTTGTCGGTCAGTTTGCTCATGATCTCCAGGTCGCGACGCATTTCATCGTCGGACGGGAACTGGTTTTTCTGCGGGAACTGGCCTTGCTGGAACGGCGAGTAAGAAAAACCGGAGATCTGCTCTGGCCAGTTGGGGGTTGTGACCGGGCGATTGATGAGCGCCCAGAAACCGGTGAACAGCGCGGCAATCGCCAGCACTACCACCAGATTGAGTCCAAATTTACGCGATGACATAGCTATTTCGGGTTCCAAAGGCTGTGGAACGAAGGAACGGTCGGCCGCCGCCGAGGGGGGCGCATCCTACACCGGGTGTTCCCAGACCGTACAGCGGGCGGGGATATGCCGGACATTAGGCAATTTACTTTGACTTAAGTTCTTTCACTTGTAGCGTGTAGCTTAAAACTTACCGCCGCGTAGCCCTATAATGCGCGCCGGTTTTTAGGGTAGTGGTCATGAGTACAGAAGATCCGCGGTTTGCTGGCATTGCCCGCTTGTATGGCATTGAAGGCCTGGGGCGGTTGCGCGCCGCCCATGTGGCGATTGTCGGCGTCGGCGGCGTCGGTTCCTGGGCGGCGGAAGCCATTGCCCGTTGTGGCGTGGGCGAGATATCGCTGTTCGACCTGGACGACGTCTGCGTCAGCAATGTCAATCGCCAGCTGCACGCACTGGACAGCACCGTCGGCAAACCCAAGGTCGAGGTGATGGCCGAGCGTCTGCGGGGGATCAACCCGGACTGCACGGTACACGCCGTACCGGACTTCGTGACACGCGAGACCATGGCCGAGTACATCACGCCGAACATCGACTGTGTGATCGACTGCATCGACAGCGTCAACGCCAAGGCCGCGCTGATCGCCTGGTGCAAGCGCCGCAAGATCCAGATCATCACCACCGGTGGTGCAGGCGGGCAGATCGACCCGACGCTGATCCAGGTGTGTGACCTGAACCGGACCTTCAACGACCCGCTGGCCTCGAAAGTGCGTTCCACCCTGCGCCGCGACTACAACTTCTCCCGCACCGTGACCCGTCACTACAGCGTGCCGTGTGTGTTTTCCACGGAGCAACTGCGCTACCCGAAACCCGATGGCAGCATTTGCTTGCAGAAGAGTTTTGTCGGCGATGGCGTCAAGCTCGACTGCGCGGGCGGGTTTGGCGCTGTGATGATGGTGACGGCGACGTTCGGCATGGTTGCGGCGACCAAGGCCGTGGATAAGATCGTCGCCGGGGTCCGACGCCCGGCGGACAAGATTAAACCCGAGCAATAAGATTGCTTTCGTGGCGAGCGAGCTTGCTCGCGCTGGACGGCGCAGCCGTCCCGATACAGCCATCGAGGTGTGTCAGGTAATCCGCATTCAGCGTTATGACGGCGGCTGCGCCACCGAGCG
>NZ_JBYTBK010000036.1:20401-55766 GCF_058789115.1 Pseudomonas sp. FW300-N1A1
CTCCCTCGCCACGGGGATAGGGGATGCCTGGATGTAGTGTGCCTGAGTCATGAGAGGTTGCTTGCCAGGTGAGATCCCAACAGCGGGTGAAGATCCCCTGTGGCGAGCGAGCTTGCTCGCGCTGGACGGCGTAGCCGTCCCGACACTGTCATCAAGGTGTGTCAGGTAATCGGTGTTCAACCGAGCGGGAGCAAGCGCCCTCTTCACAGGGTTAGGCGGATAATTCGCGCATCCGCTGCAACACGGCATTCAAGCCATTGCTGCGTGACGACGAGAGCTGCCGCGAGAGGCCCAACTGATTGAACCAGTCCGGCAAATCCACCTGCTGCAACTCTTGCGTGGACAAGCCGTTGACCCGCGCCAGCAGTAACGCCACCAGGCCGCGAATCAAACGTGCATCGCTGTTGGCGGCGAACTGCCAATGACCATCGTGCAGCGCCCCCACCAGCCAGACCTGGCTTTCGCAACCGTGTACGCGGTTGGCCTCGGATCGGTCGGTGTCGCTCAAGGCGGGCAGGCGATCGCCCCATTGCATCAGCAAGCGCGCACGCTGCTCCCATCCGGCGGCGGCTTGAAAGGCTTGCAGCGCGGTAACCGCGTCGGCTGGCAGGCTCATCGCAACAGCTCCAGGGCTTGATCAAGGGCTTCGAAGAAACGCTCCAGATCTTCAGAGTCGTTGTACAGCGCCAATGAAACCCGGATTGCCCCGGCCAGTTCAAAGCTTTTGAGCAGCGGCATGGCGCAGTGGTGACCGGCACGCACGGCAATGCCCTGTTCGGTCAACAGGTGTGCCAGATCCGAGTTATGGACCCCTTCCACCACAAAACTGGCCAGGGCCAGTTGCGGCTTGCCTAGCAGGCGAATGCCATTGCGCGCCTGTAAACCCTTGAGCAGGTAGTCATGCAGCGCCGCTTCATGGGCGGACACGGCGTCCTGATCCAGCCCGGCCAGGTAGTCGAGGGTCGCGCCCAAGCCGATCACGCTGGCAATCGGCGGGGTGCCGGCTTCAAAGCCCAGCGGTGCCGGGCGAAAGCGGGCGTCGTGGTAGTTGGCATCCAGCACCATCTCACCGCCGAACTGCCAGGGGCGCAGTTGCTCCAGGGCCTCATTGCGGCCAAAGACCACGCCCAGGCCATCGGGCCCGTAGAGTTTGTGGCTGGAGAACACGTAGAAATCACAACCCAGCGCCTGCACGTCGTGGCGACCGTGAACCACGCCCTGTGCGCCGTCGACCACGGTCAAGGCGTTTTGCGCCTTGGCCAGCGCCAGCAACTGAGGCAATGGCTGCCAGGCACCCAGGACGTTGGACAGTTGACTGACCGCCAGCAACCGGGTGCGTGGGCCGATCAAGCCAGCGGCGGCATTGAGATCGATCAGGCCGTCGGCGTCCAGGGGTAAGACCACCAGCGTCAGCTCGCGGCGTTTTGCCAGTTGCTGCCAGGGCAGCAAGTTGGCGTGGTGCTCCAGGGCGCTGATGACAATTTCATCGCCCGGGTGGAAAAGGTGTTCCAGGCCATAGGCCAGGAGATTCAGCGCGGAGGTCGCGCCGTGGGTGAAGATGATTTGCCCGCAGTGGCCGACGTTGAGCCAGTGGGCCACTTTGCTGCGGCTGCCTTCGAACGCTTGCGTGGCATGGGCGCCAGGCAGGTGTTGCGCACGATGGACATTGGCCGCGCCATTGGCGTAGTAATGCGCCAGCGCGTCGAGCAGGGCCTGGGGTTTCTGAGTGGTGGCGGCATTGTCCAGATAGGTCTGGTCCTGCCGTTGCAGGGCGGCGATGGCCGGGAAATCGGCACGCCAGGGTGAGGGAATCATCATGCTATCGGGCCCTGGTGACATGGGCGGGTGTACGCCTGACCTGTAGGAGCGAGCGTGCTCGCGATGGACGTTAACGATAACGCGCGGCATCAGGCAGCACGTGTCGTCCATATGTTCTTCGCGAGCACGCTCGCTCCTACAGGGTGATCGTTTGACGCTCTGCTTAGTTGTGAGCGTGCAGCGCTTCGTTCAGTTCGATGGCCGATTTGTGGGTTTTGCACTCCACGGCACCGGTCTGGGAGTTGCGGCGGAACAACAGGTCGCTCTGGCCGGCCAGTTCACGCGCCTTGACCACTTTGACCAGCTGGTTGTTCTCGTCCAGCAGGGCCACTTTGGTGCCGGCGGTCACGTACAGGCCGGACTCGACGGTGTTGCGGTCGCCCAACGGGATACCGATGCCGGCGTTGGCGCCGATCAGGCAGCCTTCGCCCACCTTGATCACGATGTTGCCGCCGCCCGACAGGGTGCCCATGGTGGAGCAACCGCCGCCCAGGTCCGAACCCTTGCCGACGAACACGCCAGCGGAGACGCGGCCTTCGATCATGCCCGGGCCTTCGGTGCCGGCGTTGAAGTTGACGAAGCCTTCGTGCATCACGGTGGTGCCTTCGCCCACGTAGGCGCCCAGGCGGATACGGGCGGCGTCAGCGATACGCACGCCGGCCGGTACCACGTAGTCGGTCATTTTCGGGAACTTGTCGACCGAGAACACCTCCAGCAACTCGCCCCGCAGACGGGCTTCGAGTTGATGCTCGGCCAGTTCGCTCAGGTCGATGGCGCCCTGGCTGGTCCAGGCGACGTTCGGCAGCAGCGGGAAAATCCCCGTCAGGTTCAGGCCGTGAGGCTTGACCAGGCGATGGGACAGCAGGTGCAGCTTGAGGTAGGCCTCGGGGGTGGAGCTCAACGGGGCGTCTTCGGCCAGTAGCGTGGCGACCAGCGGCTTGTGGCTTTCGGCCAGGCGGGTCAGCAGGGCGGCCTGGGTCGCGTCGACGCCCTTGAGGGCTTCGGCCAGTTGCGAGGCTTGAGCGGTGCTGAACGCGATGGCCTGATTGCCTTCGGTGTAGCCCAGGATCGGGGCAATGGCGGCAACTACTTCGGCCGATGGCTTGAGCACGGGAGCGGCGTAGAACACTTCCAGCCACGCGCCTTGACGATTCTGGGTGCCGACACCAAAGGCCAGGCTGAACAGGGTAGTGGACATGCAATTACCTCTTACGAAATTGAACGGGCGGGCTTACTTGAGCGCTGCCGCGTAAATATCTGGCTTGAAGCCAATCAGGGTTCGGTCACCGAGATCGAGCACCGGGCGCTTGATCATCGACGGTTGTGCGAGCATCAATTCGATCGCTTTCGCCTGGTCGAGATCGGCTTTGCATTCGTCATCGAGTTTGCGAAAGGTCGTGCCTGCACGGTTGAGCACCACCTGCCAGCCGTGCTCGTTGCACCACTGGGTCAGGTGTTCACGGTCGATTCCGGCCGTTTTGTAATCATGAAAATCAAAGCTGACAGCATGTTCATCGAGCCAGGTGCGCGCCTTTTTCATGGTGTCGCAGGCTTTGATGCCGAAAAGGTGCAACGTTTTGCTTGAAGCGGTCAAGGAATTGCCCCCTTTGGAGGTGCTGGAGATAAGAAGGTGAAGGATTATGCCATGACCGGACGGGTTCGGCGTCGACCGGGATCCGGCATTGCGCGATTGTGCGACAGGTTGCCCAGTCAGGTGCGACCGTTGTGCAAGGGCCAGCCCCAAGTCTAAGCGTCTAATATGGCACTTCGACGGCAACTTGTTGCCTGATGTGTGCTGGACCTCAGTGAGGCCAGGCTGGGGTCGGTGACGTGAGGCACGCGTGGGACGCGTGCCCGCAGCCAAGGTGCTACTTACGTGCGACGCTGGATGAACGCGCGAATCCGCTCTGCCGCCTCGACGCATTCGGCCAGCGGCGCAACCAGTGCCATGCGCACACGCCCGGCGCCCGGGTTGACGCCGTCGACTTCACGGGACAGATAAGAGCCAGGCACGACGGTCACGTGTTCTTCGACGAACAGGTCGCGGCAGAACGCCGCGTCGTCACCCGCAACGCTCGGCCACAGGTAGAAACTGCCATCCGGACGCTGCACGTCCATGACCGGGCTGAGGATCTCCAGCACCGCATCGAACTTTTCGCGGTACAGCGTACGGTTGGCGCGCACATGGACTTCGTCATTCCATGCCGCAACGCTGGCCAGTTGGGTCTGAACCGGCATGGCGCAGCCATGGTAGGTGCGGTACAGCAGGAAACCCTTGAGGATCTCGGCATCCCCGGCCACGAAGCCCGAGCGCAGGCCCGGCAGGTTGGAGCGCTTGGACAGGCTATGGAACACCACGCAGCGCTTGAAGTCCTGGCGGCCCAGTTCCGCACAGGCACTGAGCAGGCCCGGCGGGGGAGTCTGCTCGTCGAAGTAGAGTTCGCTGTAGCACTCGTCCGCCGCGATCACGAAGTCGTACTCGTCGGCCAGGGCGATCAGCTTTTTCAGGGTGTCGAGCGGAATCAGCGCACCGGTCGGGTTGCCCGGCGAGCACAGGAACAGGATCTGGCAGCGTTTCCAGATGTCCGGTGAGACGGCATCGAAATCCGGGTTGAAGCCGTTTTCGTCCAGGCACGGCAGGTAGTGGGGCTTGGCGCCGGCGAGGAACGCCGCGCCTTCATAGATCTGGTAGAACGGGTTCGGGCTGACCACCAGCGCGTCGTCACCCCGGTTGACCACGGTCTGGGTGAAGGCGAACAGCGCTTCACGGGTGCCGTTGACGGGCAGCACATTGCGGGCGGGATCGATCCAGCCTGCGGGCACGTTGAACCGACGCTCGCACCAGGCCGCAATGGCTTCGCGCAGGGCGGGAACACCCAGGGTCGTGGGGTAGACGGCCATCTGGTCGAGGTTGCTGGCCAGCGCCTCGGCGACAAAGCTCGGCGAGCGGTGTTTCGGCTCGCCGATGGACAAGGCGATAGGGCGCTTGTCCGGGTTGGGCGTCACCGCGCCGAGCAGGGCGCGCAGTTTTTCGAACGGGTAGGGCTGGAGTTGGTTCAGAGCGTTGTTCATCGGTGCGCAGGTCTCACTCAAAGCGGTTAAATCATGCCGCGCGTCAGATGCTGATGCGCGACAGTTCGATTGAAGGTTGCGGGCTGACGCTCAGTTGTTCGACGATCGCATCCTGCAAGCGGCTGCACAGCTGGGGGTCGGACAATGGGTGGTTGTCGGCATCGGTGATGAAGAACACGTCTTCGACCCGTTCGCCGAGGGTGGCAATCTTGGCGTTCTGCAGCGACAGGTCGAACTCGAGAAAGATTCGTCCGATTCGCGCGAGCAGGCCAGGGCGGTCCGGTGCGCTGAGTTCGAGCACGGTGACCGGGCGCTGGGCATCGTTGTGGATCGTCACTTGTGGTGCGAACGCAAAATGCTTCAGCTGGCGTGGCACCCGACGCTGGATGATGGTCGGGTAGTTGTCCGGGTTGCGCAGGGCTTCGGTCAGGCCGTCACGGATCTGTTTGACCCGCGCAGGGTTGTCGCCAATCGAGTCGCCGTCGGTGTCGAGCACAATGTAGGTGTCGAGGGTGAACTGGCTGCTGGAGGTGATGACCCGGGCATCGTGAATGTTCAGGTTGAGCTGGTCCATCGCGGCCACGGTCACGGCGAAGAAGTCGTGCTGGTCGGGGGCATAGATGAAAATCTGCGTGCCACCCTCGAACTCGCGTTGGGTGGTTTCCTTGATCAGCACCAGCGGGCCGCCATCGGCCGGTTGCTGGAGGATCGCGTCGGAGTGCCAGGCCACGTCGCCGGCGGTGTGACGCAGGAAATAGTCATCGCCCAGTTGCGACCAGAGTTGCTCGACGTCGTCCGGGTCGGTGCCGCCGCGCACCAGAATGTCCAGGGCCGCGCTTTGGGTCTGGCGAATCTGCTCTTCGCGGTCCACCGGGTTCTCCAGGCCGCGACGCAAGGCACGCTTGGTCTCGGTGTAGAGTTGGCGCAGCAGGCTGGCGCGCCAGGAGTTCCACAAGGTCGGGTTGGTGGCGTTGATGTCCGCGACGGTCAGCACGTAGAGGTAGTTGAGGCGGGTCTCGTCGCCGACGATCTGCGCAAAGTCATGGATCACCTGCGGGTCGGACAGGTCTTTGCGCTGGGCCGTGGTCGACATGACCAGGTGGTTTTGCACCAGCCAGACGATCAGCCGGCTGTCCCAGGTCGGCAATTGATGGCGCTGGCAGAAGGCTTCGGCGTCAACGGCGCCAATATCCGAATGGTCGCCATGGCGCCCCTTGCCGATGTCGTGATAGAGCCCGGCGAGGTAGATCAGTTCAGGTTTGGGCAGCTTGCCCATGAGCTTGCTGGCCAGCGGGAATTTTTCGGACACCTGAGTGTATTGCAGCTTACGCAAGTGCTTGATCAGGTTCAGGGTGTGGGCGTCGACCGTATAGATGTGGAACAGGTCGTGCTGCATCTGTCCGACGATGAAGCCGAACTCCGGCAGGTAGCGCCCAAGAATGCCGTAACGGTTCATCCGCCTGAGGTTTCGGTGGATGCCGATCTTGCACTTGAACAGTTCGATGAACAGGCTGGTGTTGCGAATGTCGTGGCGGAAGTCGTCATCGATCAGGTGACGGTGCTCCCTTAGCAGGCGGATGGTGTCGGCGCGTACGCCCTTTATTTCCGGCTGCTGGGCCATCAGCACGAAGATTTCCAGCATGGCGAACGGCGTGCGCTTGAACACGTTGTTGTTGATCGCTTCGATGTAGCCGTCGTGCAGTTGGAAGCGCGAGTTGATCGGCTGCGGCGGCGCTTCGTCTTCCGGGGCGAGGATGATTTCCTCGAAGTGCTGGATGATCAGGTCGCTGAGCTGGGCAATGCTCATCACCACCCGGTAGTACTGCTGCATGAAGTTTTCGATGGCGTGCTTCGCGTCGTCCCCGGCAAAGCCCAGCAAGCCGGCGATCGAGCGCTGGTGATCGAACAGCAGACGGTCCTCGGCGCGGCCCGCGAGCATGTGCAGGGCGTAGCGGACTTTCCACAGGAACTCCTGGGAGGACGCCAGCAGGGCGTTTTCGCTTTCCACCAGGAAGCCTTCGCCCGCCAGTGCGCGCAGGTTCAGCGTGCCGTACTGGCGGCGCGCTACCCACAGAATCGTCTGGATATCTCGCAGGCCACCAGGCGAGCCTTTGACGTTGGGTTCCAGGTTGTATTCGGTGTCGTTGTATTTGTGGTGGCGTGCCTTCTGTTCGGCACGCTTGGCCAGGAAGAAGTCCTTGGCCGGCCACATGTGTTCGGTGCTGGTGACGTCGAGCATCCGCTGGCGCAAGCGCTCGGGGCCGGCAATGGTGCGGCTTTCCATCAGGTTGGTGACAACCGTCAGGTCGGCGCGGGCTTCTTCGGCGCATTCGTCCACCGAGCGAACGCTCTGGCCGACTTCCAGGCCGATGTCCCATAGCAGCGTCAGAAAACGCTCGATGGAGTCACGGAAGACTTCGTGGTCGGCGCTGTCGAGCAGGATCAGCAAATCGATGTCGGAGTAGGGGTGCAGCTCGCCGCGACCGTAGCCGCCGACCGCGACCAGCGCGATGTCGGCGTCAGCGTTCCAGTCGAACTGCTCCCAGGCCTTTTGCAGGATGTTGTCGACGAACCAGGCGCGGTCCTCGATCAGGCGGCGGATATCCCGGCCACTGCGAAAGCGCCCGTCGAGCACCTCGCGCGCTTGGCGGATCGCCTTCTTGAAGGCTGCGATCGGGCTCGCCTTCAGGGCCAGTTCAGCCTGGAACTGGCCGCGGTCGAAGAGTTCTGGATCCACCTGCGGCATCGATTGGCTTTCCTTTCTATCTATATAGGCTCAGGACGGCAGGTCAGGCTGAAACGCGGGCGATGGTGTCATCGCCGCGCAGGGTGAAGATTTCGTAGCCGGTTTCCGTCACGAGCAGAGTGTGCTCCCATTGGGCGGAAAGCTTGCGGTCCTTGGTGATCGCGGTCCAGCCGTCGCCCAGTACCTTGGTGTCGGCCTTGCCCTGGTTGATCATCGGCTCGATGGTGAAGGTCATGCCGGCCTTCAGTTCCATGCCGGTGCCAGCACGACCGTAGTGCAGGATCTGTGGCTCTTCGTGGAACACCTTGCCGATACCGTGGCCGCAGAACTCGCGGACAACGGAGAAACCGTTCTTTTCCGCATGCTTCTGGATCACTTCGCCGATATCGCCCAGGCGGCAGCCCGGTTTGACCAGTTCGATGGCCTTGTACATGCATTCCTGGGTGACTTTCGACAGTCGCTCAGCCCAGACCGGTACGTTGCCGACGTGGAACATGCGGCTGGTGTCGCCGTGGTAGCCGTCCTTGATCACGGTGACGTCGATGTTCAGCGTGTCGCCGTCCTTCAGGGCCTTCTCGTTCGGGATACCGTGGCAGACCACGTGGTTGATCGAGGTGCAGATCGACTTCGGAAAGCCCTTGTAGTTGAGCGGGGCAGGGATGGCCTTCTGCTCATTGACGATGTAATCGTGGCAGATGCGATCGAGTTCTTCGGTGGTGATCCCCGGCTTGACGTAGTCGGCAATCATTTCCAGCACGTCGGCGGCAAGTTTGCCGGCAATGCGCATTTTTGCGATGTCCTCTGGGGTTTTGAGGGTGACGGTCATACAGGCTCTCTCTACGCTCAGTGGCGCTTTCAATTCGGAATGGGCTCGGCGTGATATGGCTCGCGGCCCTGAAAAAGGCAATTCTAACAGACGCCCGGGGCAAATCTGCGCTTGCGGCATCGCTTCTCCTTATAGAATGGCGCATTCTTGGAGGATTCCAAGGGCTGGAACAACCGCGCTGACCTGGTTTTGAGAATCCGGGTTCCGTTTTCAGCCTTGCTGTGGTATAAAATGCGCCGCTTTCCGGGGATGCCCCGAAAGGCTTAAATCCACACACGTGTCGACACGATGACCTGGGTGCCTTCAGCTGAAGCTGCTGGTTGGTCATTGGGATACGTGGAGGCCAAACCCGACTTATTAAGGAACTATCATGTCCCAAGTCAACATGCGCGATATGCTGAAGGCCGGTGTGCACTTCGGTCACCAGACCCGTTACTGGAACCCGAAAATGGGTAAGTACATTTTCGGCGCGCGTAACAAGATTCACATCATCAACCTTGAAAAAACCCTGCCAATGTTCAACGAAGCTCTGACTTTCGTAGAGCGTCTGGCCCAGGGCAAAAACAAGATTCTGTTCGTCGGCACCAAGCGTTCCGCTGGCAAGATCGTTGCTGAAGAAGCAGCACGTTGCGGTTCGCCGTACGTCGATCACCGCTGGTTGGGCGGCATGCTGACCAACTTCAAGACCATCCGTGCTTCCATCAAGCGTCTGCGTGACCTTGAAGTACAAGCCGAAGACGGTACTTTCGCCAAGCTGACCAAGAAAGAAGCGCTGATGCGCTCCCGTGACCTGGAAAAGCTCGATCGTTCCCTGGGTGGTATCAAGGACATGGGCGGTCTGCCTGACGCACTGTTCGTTATCGACGTTGATCACGAGCGCATCGCGATCACCGAAGCCAACAAGCTGGGCATCCCGGTTATCGGCGTAGTCGATACCAACAGCAGCCCGGAAGGCGTTGACTACATCATCCCAGGCAACGATGACGCAATCCGCGCTATCCAGCTGTACATGGGTTCGATGGCTGACGCTGTTATCCGTGGTCGCAACCACGTTGCTGGCGGCACCGAGCAGTTCGTTGAAGAAGCTCCGGTAGCAGCAGCTGAGTAATTGACGCTTTGGCGTTGACTCAGTAAGCAAAAAGGGGGCTTTGCCCCCTTTTTGCCACCTCGAAAACCATTTGTCGGCGCCCACTGCTCTATCTGTAACGTGCGGCAGCTAACTAGGGTGGTTCGGGAAGAATTGAACGCCCGTTCGATCGGGTGGAATGGTTGATAACCTATCCAAGAGGAATTTTGAAATGGCAGAGATTACTGCAGCGTTGGTCAAAGAACTGCGCGAGCGTACCGGCGAAGGCATGATGGACTGCAAGAAAGCCTTGACCAAGGCTGGCGGCGACATCGAAAAAGCCATTGATGACATGCGTGCTTCGGGCGCCATCAAGGCTGCCAAGAAAGCGGGCAACGTGGCTGCTGAAGGTGCTATCGCTCTGAAGGAAGACGGTAAATCCGCCGTTCTGCTGGAAGTGAACTCGCAGACCGACTTCCTGGCCCTGCAGGACGACTTCAAGGCATTTGTTGCAGCAAGCGTTGAAAAAGCGTTCGCCGACAAGCTGGCTGACGTTGCTCCTCTGATCGAAGCTCAAGAAGCTGATCGCCTGGTACTGGTCGGCAAGGTTGGCGAAAACGTCAACATCCGTCGTCTGGCACGCGTTGAAGGTGACGTTGTCGGTGGTTACCTGCACGGCAACAAGATCGGTGTTGCAGTTGTCCTGAAAGGCGGCGACGTTGAGCTGGCCAAGGACATCGCTATGCACGTAGCGGCCACCAACCCTGAATTCCTGCTGCCATCGGAAGTTTCCGCTGAAGCGGTCGAGCGCGAGAAAGGCGTGTTCCTGACGCTGAACGCTGACAAGATCGCCGGCAAGCCGGAAAACATCGTTGAAAACATGGTCAAAGGCCGTATCAGCAAGTTCCTGGCCGAAGCCAGCCTGGTTGAGCAGGCGTTCGTCAAGAACCCTGAAATCAAGGTCGGTGAGCTGGCCAAGAAAGCCGGTGCTGAAATCGTTTCTTTCACCTACTTCAAAGTAGGCGAAGGCATCGAGAAGCCAGTTGATAACTTCGCAGAAGAAGTTGCTGCTCAGCTGGCTGCCGCCAAGCAATAAGACGGTTTTTTAACTGTCGCCCGAAAGAGGCTGCCCGCTCACGCGCGCAGCCTCTTTTCAGATGCAAAGGCCAATTTATTTGGCTTCTCGGCGGAACTGGCTTACAAAGCCGTGTTCCGATGGCGCTGTGATAGCGTCAAGCTAGAGTGAACGCAGGCTGCAAACAGCCCGCAAAGAATTTTTTAAAATACGCCGCAGGAGAGATTCGCAATGGCTCAGCAGGGCAGTGGTTATCAGGCTCGCTATAAACGCATTCTACTCAAGCTTAGCGGCGAGGCCCTGATGGGCTCCGAAGAGTTCGGGATCGATCCCAAGGTGCTGGACCGCATGGCGCTGGAAGTCGGCCAGTTGGTCGGTATCGGCGTTCAGGTCGGTCTGGTCATCGGCGGTGGCAACCTGTTCCGCGGCGCGGCACTGAGTGCGGCCGGCATGGATCGGGTCACCGGCGACCACATGGGCATGCTGGCCACTGTGATGAATGCCCTGGCCATGCGCGATGCGCTGGAACGTGCCAATATCTCGGCCATCGTGATGTCGGCTATTTCCATGGTGGGCGTAACCGATCACTATGATCGCCGCAAAGCCATGCGCCACCTGAACTCCAAGGAAGTGGTGATCTTCGCTGCCGGTACTGGCAACCCGTTCTTCACGACCGACTCGGCAGCGTGCCTGCGAGCGATCGAGATCGATGCCGACGTGGTGCTGAAAGCGACCAAGGTTGACGGTGTGTACACCGCAGACCCATTCAAGGACCCGCATGCCGAGAAGTTCGATCATCTGACCTACGATGAAGTGCTGGATCGCAAGCTGGGTGTGATGGATCTGACGGCAATTTGCCTGTGCCGCGACCACAAGATGCCGCTGCGCGTATTTAACATGAACAAGCCCGGCGCCCTGCTGAACATCGTACATGGCGGCGCTGAAGGGACCCTGATCGAGGAAGGCCAGCAATGATCAACGAAATCAAGAAAGACGCTCAAGAGCGTATGCAGAAATCCCTGGAGTCTCTGGCCCATGCTTTTGGCCAGATTCGTACCGGCAAGGCGCACCCGAGCATCCTGGGTAGCGTGATGGTGCCTTACTACGGTTCGGACACTCCTTTGAGCGGCGTGGCCAACGTCACCGTGAAGGACTCTCGTACTCTGCAGGTCGTGGCTTTTGAGCGCAACATGCTCGCAGCGGTCGACAAGGCAATCCAGAGTGCTGGTCTCAACCTCAATCCAACGAACCTCGGTGAGTTGCTGCTGATCTCCATGCCAGCCCTGACCGAGGAGACCCGCAAGGGCTTCACCAAGCAAGCGCGTAGCGCAGCGGAAGATGCTCGTGTCGCCGTGCGTAATATTCGCCGTGACGCACTGGGTGATCTGAAGAAACTGGTCAAGGATAAGGAGATCAGCGAAGACGAAGAGCGTCGTGCTGCTGCGGACATCCAGAAGCTGACCGATAAGGCTGAGGCTGATATCGACGCGGCCACCAAGCAAAAAGAAGCGGATTTGATGGCCGTATAAGGGTCGCGCTTTCATGGAAAAGACCAAGCAGCCTGTGCTGTCCGCGGTGCCGCGTCACGTCGCGATCATCATGGATGGCAATAATCGCTGGGCAAAAAAACGTTTCTTGCCCGGCGTTGCCGGGCATAAGGCGGGCGTCGATGCGGTGCGTGCCGTTATCGAGGTGTGCGCTGAGTCGGGTGTCGAGGTTCTGACCCTGTTCGCTTTCTCCAGTGAAAACTGGCAGCGCCCGGCCGATGAGGTCAGCGCCTTGATGGATCTGTTTTTCAAGGCGTTGCGTCGCGAGGCCAAGCGCCTCAACGATAACAACATCGCCTTGCGCATCATCGGTGATCGTTCGCGCTTTCATCCGGAGCTTCAGGCTGCCATGCGCGAGGCCGAGGCGATGACGGCGGGTGCCAATCGCTTTGTCCTGCAGATCGCGGCCAACTACGGTGGGCAGTGGGATATCGCCCAGGCCGCACAGCGCCTGGCGCGGGAAGTCCAGGCCGGTCACTTGCGTCCCGAGGACATCACGCCCGAGTTGCTGCAGACCTGTCTGTCCACGGGAGATCTGCCGTTGCCGGACTTGTGCATTCGTACCGGCGGCGAGCACCGCATCAGCAACTTCCTGTTGTGGCAACTGGCCTACGCCGAGTTGTATTTCTCCGACCTGTTCTGGCCGGACTTCAAACACGAAGCCATGCGCAATGCGCTGGTCGATTTCGCCTCTCGTCAGCGTCGCTTCGGTAAAACGAGCGAGCAGGTCGAAGCTGGAGCCCGGGTTTAATGCTTAAACAACGAATCATCACGGCACTGATCCTGCTGCCCATCGCCTTGTGCGGTTTTTTCCTGCTTGAAGGTTCCGGCTTTGCGCTGTTCATCGGCCTGGTCGTGACCCTCGGTGCCTGGGAATGGGCGCGCCTGGCGGGTTTCACCGAGCAACCGATCCGTGTGGCCTATGCGGCAGTGGTGGCGGCGATCCTGTTTGTCATGCACCTGGTGCCGGGCCTGGCGCCTTGGGTGCTGGGAGCGGCCGTGCTGTGGTGGGCGGTAGCGACTTTCCTGGTGCTGACCTATCCCAGGACCAGCGAGCATTGGGCCAGTGCGGCCTGCAAGCTGGTGATCGGCCTGTTGATCCTGTTGCCAGCCTGGCAGGGGCTGATCCTGATCAAGCAGCAGCCGTTGGGCAACTGGCTGATCATGGCGGTCATGGTGCTGGTCTGGGGTGCTGACATTGGCGCGTACTTCTCCGGCCGGGCTTTTGGCAAGCGCAAGCTTGCGCCACAGGTCAGTCCGGGCAAAAGCTGGGAGGGCGTGTACGGTGGTTTGCTGTTGAGTCTGGTCATCACGCTGGTCGTAGGGCTGGTGCGCGACTGGACGCTCGGTGAGATGCTCATGGGCTTGATCGGTGCCGCCGTCATTGTCTTCATTTCGGTGGTGGGTGATTTGACCGAGAGCATGTTCAAGCGCCAGTCGGGGATCAAGGACAGCAGTAACCTGCTGCCTGGCCATGGCGGGATCCTGGACCGCATCGACAGCCTGACGGCGGCGATTCCCGTGTTTGCAGTGTTGCTGTGGATGGCGGCACCGTGAGCCGTCCACAACAGATTACCGTCCTGGGGGCGACCGGCTCCATCGGTCTGAGCACCCTGGATGTGATTGCCCGTCATCCGGAGCGTTATCAGGCTTTCGCCCTGAGTGGCTTCTCTCGCCTGAATGAGCTGCTGGCGTTGTGCATTCGTCATGTGCCGCGCTTTGCCGTTGTCCCTGATCCCGTGGCTGCTCGCGGCCTTCAGGAGGCGCTGAAGGCTGCTGGCCTGTCGACGCGCGTGCTGGTGGGGGAGGAGGGGTTGTGCCAGGTGGCCTCCGACGCCGAAGTCGATGCGGTGATGGCGGCCATTGTCGGCGCGGCGGGCCTGCGTCCGACGCTGGCGGCGGTCGAGGCGGGCAAGAAGATCCTGCTGGCCAACAAGGAAGCGCTGGTGATGTCCGGCGCCCTGTTCATGCAGGCCGTGCACAAGAGTGGGTCAGTGCTGCTGCCCATCGATAGCGAGCACAACGCGATCTTTCAGTGCATGCCTGCCGATTTTTCCCGCGGGCTCGGCGCTGTCGGGGTTCGGCGGATATTGCTGACCGCTTCTGGCGGCCCGTTCCGGCAAACCTCCATGGCTGAATTGGCGCATGTGACGCCTGAGCAGGCCTGCGCTCATCCCAACTGGTCGATGGGGCGCAAGATTTCGGTCGATTCGGCCAGCATGATGAACAAGGGTCTGGAGCTGATCGAGGCTTGCTGGTTGTTCGATGCCCGGCCGTCGCAGGTCGAGGTGGTGATCCACCCGCAAAGCGTGATTCATTCGCTGGTCGACTACGTTGACGGTTCGGTGCTGGCGCAATTGGGCAATCCGGATATGCGCACGCCCATCGCCAATGCACTGGCATGGCCTGAGCGGATCGACTCCGGTGTCGCGCCGCTTGACCTGTTTGCCATTGCGCGCCTGGATTTCCAGGCGCCCGACGAAGCGCGTTTCCCGTGCTTGCGTCTGGCGCGTCAGGCAGCGGAGGCGGGAAACAGCGCCCCGGCCACGCTCAATGCCGCCAATGAAGTGGCGGTTGCGGCCTTTCTGGACGGGCGTGTCCGTTACCTTGAGATCGCGAGTATCATTGAAGAGGTGTTGAACCTTGAGCCTGTTGTGCCGGTCGATGATCTCGACGCGGTGTTCACGGCGGACGCCAAGGCTCGGCTGCTGGCCGAGCGTTGGTTGAGTCGTCACGGGCGATAAGTGTTGCCGTGCGTTTGCTTGCGGCGGCGCTGAATAGGATTGCGGAGAAAGTAGATGAGCGCGCTCTATATGATTGTCGGCACCCTGGTGGCCTTGGGCGTGCTGGTCACCTTTCACGAATTTGGCCATTTCTGGGTCGCGCGTCGCTGTGGCGTCAAGGTGCTGCGTTTCTCCGTGGGCTTCGGCATGCCGTTGCTGCGCTGGCATGATCGGCGCGGCACCGAGTTCGTGATCGCCGCCATCCCCTTGGGTGGCTACGTGAAAATGCTCGATGAGCGTGAAGGCGAAGTACCGGCCGATCAGCTTGATCAGTCCTTCAATCGCAAATCCGTCCGTCAGCGCGTTGCAATCGTTGCGGCGGGCCCTATCGCCAACTTCCTGTTGGCCTTCGTGTTCTTCTGGGGCCTGGCGATGCTGGGCAGCGAGCAGGTGCGTCCGGTCATCGGTGGTGTCGAGGCCGGCAGCATTGCCGCCAAGGCAGGCTTGGTTCCGGGGCAGGAAATCACGGCCATCGACGGCGAGGCGACGTCAGGGTGGGCGGAAGTCAATTTGCAGTTGATCCGGCGCCTGGGTGAAAGCGGGACCGTTCATCTGTTGGTGCGTGAGCAAGGCTCCAGTGCCGACTCGCCTCGTGAGCTGGTGCTTGATAAATGGCTCAAGGGTACCGATGAGCCTGATCCTATTCGTTCGCTCGGTATTCGTCCGTGGCGTCCGGCCTTGCCGCCGGTGTTGGCTGAGCTCGACCCCAAAGGGCCGGCGCAGGCCGCCGGCTTGAAAAGCGGTGACCGCCTGCTGGCGCTGGATGGCCAGGCGTTGAGCGACTGGCAACAAGTGGTGGACCAGGTTCGTGTTCGTCCTGGTACCAAGATTGTGCTGCGCATCGAGCGTGACGGTGCTCAAATCGACGTCCCTGTCACCTTGGCGGCGCGTGGTGATGCGAAAGCGGCTAGCGGTTACCTGGGCGCAGGGGTGAAGGCTGTCGAATGGCCACCAGAGATGGTTCGTGAAGTCAGCTTCGGTCCTGTCGCGGCCATTGGCGAAGGTGCGCGACGCACCTGGACCATGAGTGTGCTGACCCTCGATTCGCTGAAGAAAATGTTGTTCGGTGAGCTCTCGGTAAAAAACTTGAGTGGACCGATAACCATTGCTAAAGTGGCGGGCGCTTCTGCCCAGTCGGGTGTTGCTGATTTCCTGAATTTCCTTGCTTATCTGAGTATTAGCCTGGGGGTTCTGAATTTGTTGCCCATTCCTGTACTGGATGGGGGGCATTTGTTGTTTTATCTGATCGAGTGGGCGCGTGGTCGTCCCTTGTCGGATCGGGTGCAAGGTTGGGGGATGCAGATCGGTATCAGTTTGGTGATCGGGGTGATGTTGCTTGCTCTGGTCAACGATCTGGGTCGACTGTAACGCTTCGCTGAATTGCGAATCTGCCGCATTTTGCGGCAGTTTGTTTATTGCCAGTTGGAATAAGAAAGGACTTCATGAAACGTCTGCTGCTAACTGCGGTTTTCACCGTATTGATGATCGCCGAAGTTCACGCCGAGTCCTTCACTATCTCCGATATTCGCGTCAATGGCCTCCAGCGGGTATCCGCGGGTAGCGTCTTTGGTGCCTTGCCGTTGAACGTCGGTGACCAGGCGGACGATCGTCGCCTGGTGGAATCTACTCGTGCGCTGTTCAAAACCGGTTTCTTTCAGGATATCCAGCTGGGTCGTGATGGCAATGTCCTGGTCATCACGGTAGTCGAGCGCCCGTCGGTTGCCAGTATCGAGATCGAAGGCAACAAGGCGATCTCCACTGAAGACTTGATGAAAGGCCTCAAGCAGTCCGGCCTGGCTGAAGGCGAGATCTTCCAGCGTGCGACCCTTGAAGGGGTGCGTAACGAACTGCAGCGTCAGTACGTAGCCCAGGGTCGCTACTCGGCGACCGTCGATACCGAAGTCGTTCCCCAGCCGCGCAACCGCGTTGGCCTCAAGGTCAATATCAACGAAGGCACCGTTGCCGCGATCCAGCACATCAACGTGGTGGGTAACACGGTATTTGCCGACGAAGACCTGATCGACCTGTTCGAACTCAAGACTACCAACTGGTTGTCGTTCTTCAAGAACGACGACAAGTACGCGCGTGAAAAACTGTCGGGTGACCTGGAGCGTCTGCGTTCCTACTACCTGGACCGTGGCTATATCAACATGGATATCGCCTCGACCCAGGTGTCCATCACCCCGGATAAAAAACACGTCTACATCACCGTCAACGTCAACGAAGGCCAGAAGTACAACGTTCGTGACGTGAAACTCAGCGGTGACCTGAAAGTCCCTGAAGACCAGGTCAAGGCGCTGTTGCTGGTGCAAAAAGGCCAGGTGTTCTCGCGCAAGCTGATGACCACCACCTCCGACCTGATCACCCGCCGCCTGGGTAACGAGGGCTATACCTTCGCCAACGTCAACGGCGTACCTCAGCCCCATGACGACGATCACACGGTCGATATCACCTTTGTGGTCGATCCGGGCAAGCGCGCTTACGTGAACCGCATCAACTTCCGTGGCAACACCAAGTCGGAAGACGAAGTGCTGCGCCGTGAAATGCGTCAGATGGAAGGTGGCTGGGCTTCGACCTACCTGATCGACCAGTCCAAGGTCCGCCTGGAACGCCTGGGCTTCTTCAAGGAAGTCAACGTCGAGACGCCGGCCGTGCCGGGTGTCGATGACCAGGTTGACGTGAACTACAGCGTTGAAGAGCAGGCGTCCGGCTCCATTACCGCCAGCGTCGGTTTTGCCCAGAGCGCCGGCCTGATCCTGGGTGGCTCGATCACGCAGAACAACTTCCTGGGTACGGGTAACAAGGTCAGCATCGGCTTGACCCGCAGTGAATACCAGAGTCGCTATAACTTCGGTTATGTGGACCCCTACTGGACGGCCGATGGCGTGAGCCTGGGCTACAACGCGTTCTATCGCACCACCGACTACGATGAGCTCGATACTGACGTTTCCAGCTATTCGGTTGACAGCCTGGGTGCCGGTGTCAGCGTTGGTTATCCGATCAGCGAGACGTCGCGCCTGACCTTTGGCCTGACCGCGCAGCAGGACGAGATCCAGACCGGCCAGTACACCGTCGACGAAATCTTCGACTTCGTGAACCGTGAAGGCGACAAGTACCTGAACTTCAAGGCGTCGGCCGGCTGGTCCGAATCGACACTGAACAAAGGCGTATTGGCAACCCGTGGTCACTCTCAGAGCGTGACCGTGGAAGCGACCACGCCGGGTAGCGACCTGTCGTTCTTCAAGCTCGATTACCGTGGCCAGTTGTTCCAGCCGCTGACTGACACCTACACCATGCGTTTCCATACCGAACTGGGTTACGGTGACGGTTACGGTTCGACGGACGGCTTGCCATTCTACGAAAACTACTATGCTGGTGGCTTCAACTCGGTCCGTGGCTTCAAGGACAGCAGCCTGGGTCCTCGCAGTACGCCGAGTCGGGGTGTCAAGGATACGGGCAACGTAGGGACAGTTCTCGATCCGGACCAGGATCCATTGCCGTTTGGTGGTAACGTCCTGATCCAGGGTGGTGCGGAGCTGTTGTTCCCGATGCCATTCGTCAAGGACCAGCGTTCGTTGCGTACATCCGTGTTCTGGGACGTAGGTAACGTATTCGACTCCAAGTGCGAGCAGACCATCAACACCAATGGCACGAAGTCCAACACCCAGTGCAACGACGTCAGTCTGAGCAACCTGGCCAGTTCCGTAGGTGTCGGCGTGACTTGGGTTACCGCATTGGGTCCGTTGAGCTTTGCTCTGGCCATGCCGGTGAAGAAGCCTGACGACGCTGAGACTCAAGTGTTCCAATTCTCCCTCGGTCAGACGTTCTAAGAGTCTGACCCAAGATAACGACAATGGATTTTGTAGGAGTGCATCGTGCGTAAGTTGACTCAATTGGTTCTCCTGGCAACTGTCCTGGTAGCAACCCCGGCATTTGCCGAGATGAAAATCGCGGTACTGAACTACCAGATGGCCCTGCTGGAGTCTGACGCGGCGAAGAAATACGCCGTGGATGCCGAGAAGAAGTTCGGCCCGCAGCTGTCCAAGCTCAAGAGCCTGGAAAGCAGTGCCAAAGGCATTCAGGATCGTCTGGTGAGCGGTGGCGACAAGATGGCCCAGGGCGAGCGTGAGCGCCTTGAGCTGGAGTTCAAGCAAAAGGCCCGCGACTTCCAGTTCCAGTCCAAGGAACTGAACGAAGCCAAAGCCGTTGCCGACCGTGAAATGCTGAAGCAGCTCAAGCCGAAACTGGACAGCGCTGTGGAAGAAGTCATCAAGAAAGGTGCTTTTGACCTGGTCTTCGAGCGTGGCGCAGTGATTGATGTCAAGCCTCAGTACGACATCACGCGCCAGGTTATCGAGCGCATGAATCAGCTGAAGTAATCCATGACAGTGACTAAAAAGCTCGGCCAGTTGGCCGAGTTCCTCGGCGCCACCCTTCGTGGCGACCCGGAAAAGAACATTACTGGGCTGGCCACTTTGCAAGAGGCTGGCCCAGCTCAGTTGAGCTTTCTGGCAAACCCCCAATACCGTAAATACCTGGCCGACAGCCAGGCCGCAGCCGTGTTGCTGAAGGCCGCTGACGCCGAAGGGTTTGCCGGGGACGCGCTGGTCGTGCCTGACCCCTATGCCGCCTATGCGCGGGTTTCCCACCTGTTCGATCCCAAGCCCAAGTCGGCTGCCGGTATTCACCCGACAGCGGTGATTGCGGCGGATGCGGTGGTTGATCCGGCCGCGAGTGTTGGCCCTTTTGTCGTGATCGAGAGCAAGGCGCGCATCGCTGCCGGGGTGACCCTTGGTGCGCATTGCTTCGTCGGCGCTCGTTGCGAGATCGGTGAAGGTGGCTGGCTGGCACCGCGGGTGACGCTGTACCACGACGTGCGCATCGGCAAGCGCGTGGTCATACAGTCCGGTGCGGTGCTGGGTGGCGAAGGTTTCGGTTTTGCCAACGAGAAAGGCATCTGGCAGAAAATTGCGCAGGTCGGTGGTGTGTCGATCGGCGACGACGTGGAGATTGGCGTAAATACCGCTATCGACCGCGGCGCGTTGGCTGACACCATCATCGGCAACGGTGTGAAGCTGGATAACCAGATTCAGATCGCCCACAACGTCCAGGTCGGTGATCACACCGCCATGGCCGCGTGCGTGGGGATTTCCGGCAGTACCAAGATCGGCAAGCATTGCATGCTGGCTGGCGGTGTCGGCCTGGTTGGGCATATCGATATCTGCGACAACGTATTCCTGACCGGCATGACCATGGTCACCCATTCGATCACCGAACCGGGTGCCTATTCGTCCGGTACCGCCATGCAACCGGCTGCCGAGTGGCGCAAAAGCGCGGCACGCATCCGTCAGCTCGATGACATCGCGCGACGCCTGCGACAGCTGGAAAAGCACGTAGGGGAAGTGACCCCTGGCGGCAATGCTTCATCAGATGGCTGATACCATTTCCACATCAAGTGTGCACAGCCGTTAGACTGCCTCCTTGATTTGCTAGAGGAGTGTGCGTCCGTCGCGCGCTCCCAATCTTTACATAGGCTTCCCCCCGAAATGATGGACATCAACGAGATTCGCGAATACCTGCCTCACCGTTACCCGTTCCTGCTGGTGGACCGGGTAGTGGACCTGGATGTTGAGGGCAAGTGCATTCGTGCCTACAAGAATGTCAGCATCAACGAACCCTTCTTCAATGGTCACTTCCCCGCGCATCCAATCATGCCGGGTGTACTGATCATCGAGGCGATGGCTCAGGCTGCCGGAATCCTTGGTTTCAAAATGCTCGACGTTAAGCCTGCCGATGGCACGCTTTACTACTTCGTCGGCTCCGACAAGTTGCGCTTCCGCCAGCCGGTGCTGCCGGGCGACCAGCTGATTCTTGAAGCCAAGTTCCTCAGCTGCAAGCGTCAGATCTGGAAGTTCGAATGCCAGGCTTCGGTCGATGGCAAGCCGGTCTGCTCGGCTGAAATCATCTGTGCGGAACGCAAACTATGAGTTTGATTGACCCTCGCGCAATCATCGATCCGACGGCCATTCTGGCCGAAGGCGTCGAGGTCGGCCCTTGGTCGATCATCGGCGCAGGTGTGGAAATCGGCGAGGGAACAGTGATCGGCCCGCACGTGGTGCTCAAGGGGCCGACCCGGATCGGCAAGCACAACCGTATCTACCAGTTCTCCTCGGTAGGTGAGGACACGCCTGATCTGAAGTACAAAGGCGAAGAAACCCGCCTGGTGATCGGTGATCACAACGTCATCCGTGAAGGGGTGACCATTCACCGGGGGACCATCCAGGATCGTTCCGAAACCACCCTGGGTGACCACAACCTGATCATGGCCTATGCCCACATCGGCCATGACAGCGTTATCGGCAATCACTGCATCCTGGTCAACAACACGGCGTTGGCCGGCCACGTGCACGTGGATGACTGGGCGATCCTGTCCGGTTTCACCCTGGTTCATCAGTACTGCCACATTGGCGCCCACAGCTTTTCCGGCATGGGTACCGCCATTGGCAAGGACGTTCCGGCCTATGTCACGGTGTTCGGTAACCCGGCGGAAGCGCGCAGCATGAACTTCGAGGGCCTGCGCCGTCGTGGGTTCAGCGAGGAGGCGATCCATGCCCTGCGTCGTGCCTACAAGGTGGTGTACCGCCAGGGGCTGACCGTCGAGCAGGCGCTGGCCGAACTGGCCGAGCCTTCGGCGCAGTTTCCTGAAGTCGCCGTGTTCCGCGACTCGATCCAGTCGTCGACTCGCGGCATTACTCGCTGATCATGGCCAATCTGCGGATTGCGTTGGTGGCGGGTGAGGCCTCCGGCGATATTCTGGGCGCCGGATTGATGCGGGCACTCAAGGCTCAGCATCCGGCGGTCGAGTTCATCGGGGTCGGTGGCCCGCTGATGGAGGCCGAAGGCCTGGTGTCCTACTTCCCCATGGAGCGCTTGTCGGTCATGGGGCTGGTGGAGGTTCTGGGTCGATTGCGTGAACTCCTGGCCCGGCGCAAAAAGCTGATCAAGACGCTGATCGCCGAAAAGCCCGATGTGTTCATTGGCATCGATGCGCCGGACTTCACCCTCAATATCGAACTGAAACTGCGTCAGGCCGGGATCAAGACGGTGCACTACGTCAGCCCTTCGGTCTGGGCCTGGCGTCAGAAGCGTGTGCTGAAGATCCGCGAAGGCTGCGATCTGATGCTGACGCTGCTGCCGTTCGAAGCCCGATTCTATGAAGAGAAGGGCGTGCCGGTGCGGTTTGTCGGTCACACCCTGGCCGATGCGATCCCGCTGGAGGCTGACCGCTCGGCGGCACGTGCCGAACTGGGCTTGCCGGACGGGCCGCTGGTTGCCCTGATGCCAGGTAGCCGTGGCGGTGAGGTCGGACGCCTTGGGGGCTTGTTCCTCGATGCCGCCGAGCGTTTGCGCGCCATGCGCCCCGGTGTGCGGTTCGTCATACCCTGCGCCAGTCCTCAGCGCCGTGTGCAGCTCGAAGAACTGCTGGCCGGTCGCGATTTGCCGGTGACCCTGCTCGACGGGCGTTCTCACCAGGCGCTGGCGGCTTGCAACGCAGTATTGATTGCATCGGGCACGGCCACGCTGGAGGCGCTGTTGTTCAAGCGGCCGATGGTGGTGGCCTACCGACTGGCGCCGCTGACCTACTGGATTCTCAAGCGCATGGTCAAAAGCCCTTACGTTTCGCTGCCCAACTTGCTGGCCCAGCGTCTGCTGGTGCCCGAGTTGCTGCAGGACGACGCAACGCCCGAGGCGCTGGCGTTGACCCTGTCGCCGCTGATCGATGGTGGGGAAGAGCAAACCACCGGGTTTGACCAGATCCACCGGACCTTGCGTCGCGATGCCTCCAACCAGGCGGCCGAAGCTGTACTCACGCTGATCGGCAGCCCGCAATGAGTAATGTGAAGATGCAAATGGGGCTGGACTTTACCCTGGTCGCAGACGCCGAGGACCTGGTCGCTGGCGTGGACGAGGTTGGCCGTGGCCCGTTGTGTGGCGCGGTGGTGACGGCGGCGGTGATCCTGGATCCGAACCGGCCGATTCTGGGACTCAATGACTCCAAGAAGCTCACCGAAGCGCGTCGCGAGAAGCTCTACGACGAAATCCGTGAAAAGGCCCTGAGCTGGTGCATTGCCCGCGCCGAGGTCGAGGAAATCGATGAGCTGAACATTCTGCATGCCACCATGCTGGCCATGCAGCGTGCGGTCGAAGGGCTGCATGTCACGCCGAAACTGGCGATGATCGACGGTAACCGCTGCCCGAAGCTGGCGATGCCGGCCGAGGCCGTGGTCAAGGGCGATAGCAAGGTGCCGGCGATCGCGGCGGCCTCGATCCTGGCGAAAGTCAGCCGTGATCGGGAAATGGCGGCATTTGAATTGATTTACCCGGGGTACGGCATTGGTGGCCACAAGGGCTATCCGACTCCCGTTCATCTGGAAGCCTTGGCCCGCCTGGGGCCGACGCCGATTCACCGGCGCTCGTTCGCCCCCGTGAGGCTGGCGTACGAGGCGCGCGAGGGGTTGCTCGAGACCTAGGGTCTGTTGACGTTGGGTGACGAACCGCAACGCAGCCTCGCGCACGTTGGCGCGCAACCCGAAGGGACGGGGCCCTTTGGCGCAGGGCTGCGTTGCTCGGAACTTGTTTGGAACAACCAGACTACGTTCCTCGCGCCTTGCCCTGCGCCAAATAGGCCACCGTCGCGGTCGTCACCCAACGTCCACAGACCCTGGTCGCAAGGCTGATGTTTTTGCCAAGGCCCGGTACAATCCGGGCCTTGTTGTCTTTACGTTTCTGGACAGGATCACTATGCCGGCTTCATTCGTTCACCTGCGCCTGCACACTGAATACTCCCTGGTCGACGGCCTGGTGCGGATCAAGCCGCTGGTCAAGACGCTGGTCGGCATGAACATGCCGGCCGTGGCCGTGACCGACCAGAACAACATGTGTTCCCTGGTCAAGTTCTACAAAAACACCATGGGTGCCGGGATCAAGCCGATCTGCGGTGCCGACTTGTGGCTGTCGAACAAGGACCCCGATAACCCGCTCAGCCGGATCAGCTTTCTGGTGATGAATGCCACTGGCTATCGCAACCTGACCGAGCTGATTTCCCGCGGCTTTATCGATGGCCAGCGCAATGGCCAGATCATCATCGAGCGCGAGTGGGTGGCCGAGGCCAACGAAGGCTTGATCATGCTGTCGGCGGCGAAGGAGGGCGAGATTGGTATCGCGCTGCTCAGTGGCAACCCGGAAGAAGCCGAAACCCTGGCCCGCGAGTGGATGGCGGTGTTTCCGGATCGTTTCTATCTGGAGATCCAGCGCACCAACCGGCCAAATGACGAAGAACAACTGCACGCCGCTGTAGCCCTGGCCGACAGGATCGGCGCGCCACTGGTCGCCACCAACGACGTGCGCTTCATCAAGCAGGAAGACTTCGCCGCCCACGAAACCCGCGTGTGCATTGGCGAGGGTCGAGCCCTCGACGATCCGCGGCGCTCGAAGAACTACAGTGACCAGCAATACCTCAAGAGCGCCGAGGAGATGGCCGAGCTGTTCAGCGACCTGCCCGAGGCGCTGGAAAATACGGTCGAGATTGCCAAGCGCTGCAACATCGAAGTGAAGCTGGGGACGCACTTCCTGCCCAACTTCCCGATTCCCGATGGCATGACCATCGACGAGTATTTCCGCAAGGTGTCCTTCGATGGCCTGGAAGAGCGCTTGTCCGTTCTGCTGCCCAAGGACACCACTGAAGACTATGAGGCCAAGCGCCAGGTCTACGTTGACCGGCTGAATTTCGAGCTGGATATCATCATTCAGATGGGGTTCCCCGGTTACTTCCTGATCGTGATGGACTTTATCCAGTGGGCCAAGAGCAACGGCGTCCCGGTGGGCCCGGGCCGAGGGTCGGGTGCCGGATCGCTGGTGGCCTACGTGCAGAAGATCACCGACCTCGACCCGCTGGAATATGACCTGCTGTTCGAACGTTTCCTTAACCCGGAACGGGTCTCCATGCCCGACTTCGACGTCGACTTCTGCATGGACGGTCGCGACCGCGTCATCGACTACGTGGCCGAGAAGTATGGTCGCAACGCGGTCAGTCAGATCATCACCTTCGGTTCCATGGCCGCCAAGGCGGTAGTCCGTGACGTGGCGCGGGTGCAGGGCAAGTCCTACGGCTTGGCGGATCGTCTGTCGAAGATGATCCCCTTCGAAGTCGGCATGACCCTGGAAAAAGCCTACGAACAGGAAGAAATCCTGCGTGACTTCATCAAGGTCGATGAAGAGGCCGCGGAAATCTGGGAAATGGCCCGCAAGCTTGAAGGTGTGGTGCGTAACGTCGGCAAGCACGCCGGTGGCGTGGTGATTGCTCCAACCAAGCTGACCGACTTCTCGCCGATCTATTGCGACGAAGAGGGCGGAGGCCTGGTTACCCAGTTCGACAAGGATGACGTCGAGGCTGCCGGCCTGGTGAAGTTCGACTTCCTGGGGCTGCGGACCCTGACGGTCATCGATTGGGCGCTGAAAACCATCAACCGCGACCGCGCCAAGGTCGACCAACCGCCGCTGGACATCGCGTTCATCCCGCTGGACGACAAGCCGACTTACCAGTTGCTGCAAAAAGCTGAAACCACCGCAGTGTTCCAGCTTGAGTCGCGCGGCATGAAAGAGCTGATCAAAAAGCTCAAGCCCGACTGCCTGGAAGACTTGATCGCACTGGTGGCCCTGTTCCGTCCGGGCCCATTGCAATCGGGCATGGTGGACGACTTCATCAACCGTAAGCACGGTCGCGCCGAACTGGCGTACCCGCACTCGGACTACCAGTACGAAGGCCTCAAGCCGGTATTGGCGCCGACCTACGGCATCATCCTGTACCAGGAACAGGTGATGCAGATCGCCCAGGTCATGGCCGGATACACCCTCGGCGGTGCGGACATGCTGCGTCGGGCGATGGGTAAGAAAAAGCCCGAAGAAATGGCCAAGCAGCGCGGCGGTTTCATTGAAGGTTGCACCGCTAACAATATCGACGCGGACCTGGCCGGTAACATTTTCGACCTGGTAGAGAAGTTCGCTGGTTACGGCTTCAACAAGTCCCACTCTGCCGCCTACGGCCTGGTGTCGTACCAGACGGCGTGGCTGAAAACCCACTATCCGGCGCCGTTCATGGCGGCGGTGCTTTCGGCGGACATGCACAACACCGACAAGGTCGTGACCTTGATCGAAGAAATTCGCACCATGAAGCTGCGTCTCGACGCGCCGGATGTGAATACATCGGAGTTCAAGTTCACGGTTAATGACGAAGGCCGCATTATTTATGGGCTGGGCGCGATCAAGGGGGTTGGCGAAGGGCCGGTCGAGGCGATTACCGAGGCGCGTCAGGAAGGTCCGTTCACGGATCTGTTCGACTTCTGCGCCCGGGTCGACCTCAAGCGTATCAACAAGCGCACCCTGGACGGTTTGATCCGCAGCGGCGCGCTGGATCGCCTGGGGCCGTACTTCCATGATGAGCCGAAAGCCTACCAGGCCAACATCGACCGCAATCGCGCGGTCTTGCTGACGGCCATGGAGGAAGCGATCAAGGCGGCCGAACAGACCGCGCGGACCCACGACAGTGGCCATGCCGACCTGTTTGGCGGCCTGTTCGTGGAAGAAGACGCCGACGTCTATGCCAATCACCGCAAGGCCAAGGAGCTGACGCTCAAGGAACGCCTCAAAGGCGAGAAAGATACCCTGGGCCTGTACCTGACCGGGCACCCGATCGACGAGTATGAAGGCGAGATTCGCCGTTTTGCCCGTCAGCGCATCATCGACCTGAAGCCGGCCCGCGATACCCAGACCGTCGCCGGCATGATCATCGCTCTGCGCGTGATGAAGAACAAAAAGGGCGACAAGATGGGCTTCATCACCCTCGACGACCGCTCCGGCAGGATCGAGGCGTCCCTGTTTGCCGATGCCTTCCACTCGGCGCAGTCGTTGTTGCAGACCGATGCGATGGTGGTGGTCGAAGGCGAAGTCAGCAACGACGACTTCTCCGGAGGCCTGCGGTTGCGCGTCAAGCGGGTGATGAGCATGGAAGATGCCCGCACCAACCTGGCCGAAAGCCTGCGCCTGAAGGTCCAGACCCAGGACCTCAAGGGCGATCAGTTGCGCTGGCTGGGGGAGTTGTTCAAGCGCCATCGCGGCGCGTGCCCGATCACCCTGGAGTACACCCGTCCCGACGCCAAGGCCTTGCTGCAGTTTGGCGAAGGCTGGCGAATCGATCCGGCAGACAGCTTGATTCAAGCGCTGCGTGACCAGTTCGGGCGAGACAACGTCTTCCTCCAATACCGTTGACGGTCAGGGGCCATTGAAGCGCCCTGACCCTGACCCGAATTTTTAATCTCGACCTGAACGCGCCTGTCCCTTAAGGTAGGGCGCGAATAGACAATCGGCCGACCCAAGGACACTTGGACGTCGACCCAAGACGGACGCCTATGAACCCGAATTTTCTAGATTTCGAACAGCCGATCGCCGACCTGCAAGCCAAGATCGAAGAGTTGCGCTTGGTCGGTAATGACAATTCGCTGAATATCGGCGATGAGATCTCCCGCCTGCAGGACAAGAGCAGCACGCTGACCGAGGACATCTTCGGCAAGCTGACCAGCTGGCAGATCGCACGTCTGGCGCGTCATCCGCGTCGTCCGTACACCCTGGACTACATCGAACACATCTTCACCGAGTTCGACGAGTTGCACGGTGACCGTCACTTCTCCGATGACGCCGCGATTGTCGGGGGCGTTGCCCGCCTGGATGACCAGCCCGTGATGGTCATTGGTCACCAGAAAGGCCGCGACGTGCGCGAGAAGGTGCGTCGCAACTTCGGCATGCCCCGTCCGGAAGGCTACCGCAAGGCCTGCCGCCTGATGGAAATGGCCGAGCGTTTCAAGATGCCGATCCTGACCTTCATCGACACGCCGGGCGCCTACCCGGGGATCGACGCTGAAGAGCGTAACCAGAGCGAGGCCATTGCCTGGAACCTGCGTGTCATGGCGCGCCTGAAAACCCCAATCATCGCCACCGTGATCGGTGAAGGTGGTTCCGGTGGTGCATTGGCGATCGGCGTTTGCGATCAGTTGAACATGCTGCAGTACTCGACCTACGCGGTGATCTCGCCGGAAGGCTGTGCTTCGATCCTGTGGAAAACCGCGGAAAAGGCACCGGATGCTGCCGAAGCCATGGGCATTACCGCAGAGCGCCTCAAAGGCCTGGGTATCGTCGACAAAGTGATCGGCGAGCCGTTGGGCGGTGCACACCGAGATCCGGCCGCTGCCGCCGCCTCGATCCGTGCCGAACTGAGCGCGCAACTGAAGATGCTGAAGAAGTTCGATAGCGACGCGCTGCTGGCCCGCCGCTACGAGCGTCTGATGAGCTACGGTCTCTGATCTGATCTCGCTTTGATGTGGGAGCGGGCTTGCTCGCGAAAGGGGTATAACAGTCAACTGATGTGTTGAATGTTCAGCCGCCTTCGCGAGCAAGCTGCTCCCACATTTGATTTGTGCAAAGCGATCGATATGAGTCAGCCCATGATTGATCTTTCTGCCAAGCTCCTGCTGAACCTGGCTCCTTGGCGTACCGCGCCAACCTGGCGTATCGCCTTCTCCGGTGGCCTCGACTCCACCGTCCTGCTGCACCTTCTGGTTCAGCTCGCAAAAAAACAGACGTTACCCACGCTCAAAGCCATCCATGTCCATCACGGCCTTCAGGCTGCGGCCGATGCGTGGCCGGCACATTGTCAGGCAGTGTGTGATGCGTTGGGGGTGCCATTGACGGTCGCTCGCGTTCAGGTGCTGACGGGGGCGAGTCGCGAACGGGCGGCCCGTGAGGCGCGCTATGGCGCCTTCGTCGAGGCGACTCAAGCCGGTGATGTGTTGCTGACCGCCCAGCACCGCGACGATCAAGCCGAAACCTTGCTGTTTCGCCTGTTGCGCGGGGCTGGGGTGCGAGGGCTTGCGGCGATGCCGGTGCAACGCCCGTTGGGGCGCGGGCATCTGGTGCGGCCATTGCTGGAGGTCTCCCGGGCTGACCTTGAGGCCTACGCCGCCGAGCATCGGTTGGGCTGGGTTGAAGACCCTTCGAACGCTGACCAGCAGTTCTCCCGCAATTTCCTGCGCCAGCAGATCATCCCGGCACTCACTCAGCGTTGGCCCCAGGCTGTCGCCACCATGGCGCGTAGTGCCGCACACTTGAGCGAGGCGCAAGGATTGCTCGATGAGCTGGCCCGGATGGACCTGGCGCAGGCTGCCACCGTCAGTGAGTTCGATTGGCTGGGCGTGCCTTCCCTGGAGATGGGCGCGCTGGAAAAACTGTCCGCTGCCCGCCAGCGCAATGCGCTCAGTCATTGGCTGAACCCGTTATCGCGCTTGCCCGACAGTGACCACTGGTCGGGTTGGACCGACGTGCGTGAGGCCGCCGTGGATGCCCGGCCGGTCTGGCGCCTGGCTGACGGTGAGCTGCATCGGGCCAACGGACGCATCTGGTGGTTGTCCCGTGACTGGCTGGCGCTCGCGCCGCTTGGTCTGTGTTGGGCTGATCCGTCGGTGCCGCTGTTGCTGCCTGACAACGGCCGGCTCAGCATTCACGGAACCGTGCCCCAAGGCCTGCTCAGCGTGCGCTACCGGCAGGGCGGGGAGGTCATGGCGTTGCCCGGTCGCGGGCATCGCGATCTCAAGCGATTGCTCAATGAAAGTCGTTTGCCGTTGTTTGCCCGTGGCAGATTGCCGCTGCTGTACTGCGATGAGCAATTGATAGCGGTGGCAAACCTGCCCGGGCTGGACGGTAGCGCTGGCGGGAGCTACGTTTTGCAATGGCAGCCAGCAATCAACGATCAAGGTTTGAGCTGAAAGGGGCTTTCCGGTAGACTACGCTCCCTTCTTGATACAACTTCTGTGGATTCG
The DNA here is from genome assembly GCF_058789115.1 of Pseudomonas sp. FW300-N1A1. NCBI lineage: Bacteria > Pseudomonadati > Pseudomonadota > Gammaproteobacteria > Pseudomonadales > Pseudomonadaceae > Pseudomonas > Pseudomonas sp. FW300-N1A1. The sequence goes on from NZ_JBYTBK010000036.1 coordinate 50,259, forward strand.
ACTGAATTGCAGGAGTTGCCGATTACCAAGCAGTCTTTGCTGGGCGATTCCAAAAAATGTGTAGCGAGCAACGTACCGGTGTTTCATCTGCCGGTCTGTCCCAACGCGGCGGTTTTTTTGAAAGATGCACTGTAATTAATGCAGGTGATCGGGGGCTTCGGCCTTCCTTCGCTTTCCCCGGCGGCTCGGACCGCTTTAACGCAGACTTCTAGGGTTTTTCATGACGCGCTACATATTCGTCACGGGCGGTGTTGTTTCTTCTTTGGGGAAAGGCATTGCATCGGCTTCATTGGCGGCCATCCTGGAGGCGCGGGGACTTAAGGTCACCATGCTCAAGCTGGACCCGTACATCAACGTTGACCCGGGCACCATGAGCCCGTTCCAGCACGGTGAAGTGTTCGTCACCCACGACGGCGCCGAGACCGACCTGGATCTGGGCCACTACGAGCGGTTCATCCGCACGACCATGACCCAGAACAACAACTTCACCACGGGGCGTGTCTACGAGCACGTGCTGCGCAAAGAGCGCCGTGGTGACTACCTGGGTGCAACCATCCAGGTGATTCCGCACATCACCGACGAAATCAAGCGCCGCATCATCAAGGGTGCTGGCGATGCCGACGTGGCGATGGTCGAGATCGGTGGCACCGTGGGTGACATCGAGTCCCAACCGTTCCTCGAAGCCATCCGTCAATTGCGTTTCGAAGTCGGCGCCAAGCGCGCGATGCTGATGCACCTGACGCTGGTGCCGTACATCGCCACTGCCGGCGAAACCAAGACCAAGCCTACCCAGCACTCGGTCAAGGAACTGCGTTCCATCGGCCTGCAGCCTGACGTGTTGGTATGCCGTTCCGACCACCCGATCGACCTGTCCTCGCGTCGCAAGATCGCGCAGTTCACCAACGTTGAAGAACGTGCGGTCATCGCTCTGGAAGACGCCGATACCATCTACAAGATCCCGGGCATCCTGCACGCCCAGGGCCTGGATGATTTCGTTGTGGAGCGTTTCGGCCTGCAATGCGACAGCGCCGATCTGTCCGAGTGGGAAGCGGTGGTCGATGCCAAGCTGAACCCGGAGCACGAAGTCACCATCGCGATGGTCGGCAAGTACATGGAACTGCTCGACGCCTACAAGTCGCTGATCGAAGCGATGAGTCACGCCGGCATCAGCAACCGTACCAAGGTCAACCTGCGCTACATCGATTCGGAAGACATCGAGAACCAGGGCACCGCGCTGCTGGAAGGCGTGGACGCGATCCTGGTGCCTGGCGGCTTCGGTCTGCGTGGCGTGGAAGGCAAGATCACCGCCGTTCAATACGCTCGCGAAAACAAGATTCCATACCTGGGTATCTGCCTGGGCATGCAAGTGGCCGTGATCGAGTTCGCTCGTAACGTGATGGGCTGGAAAGACGCCAACTCCACCGAGTTCGATCGCACCAGCGGTCACCCGGTCGTGGGCCTGATCACCGAGTGGGAAGATGCCACCGGCGCGGTTGAAACCCGTACCGAGTCGTCCGACCTGGGCGGCACCATGCGCCTGGGTGCCCAGGACTGCCTGCTGGAAGCCGGCTCCCTGGTTCATGATTGCTATGGCAAGGACGTGATCGTCGAGCGTCATCGCCATCGTTATGAAGTGAACAACAACCTGCTGCCACAAATCATCGAGGCCGGTCTGAAAATCTCCGGTCGTTCCGGTGATGGCGCGCTGGTCGAAGTGGTCGAAGCCCCGGACCACCCATGGTTCGTGGCTTGCCAGTTCCACCCGGAGTTCACCTCGACTCCGCGTGACGGTCACCCGCTGTTCAGTGGTTTTGTCAAAGCAGCTTTGGCTCAACACCAGAAGAAGGCTTGAACCTGATGGCTCAAAAGATCATCCGCGTCGGCAACATCGAAATCGCCAACGACAAACCGATGGTGCTGTTCGGTGGCATGAACGTGCTGGAAAGCCGCGAAATGGCGATGCAGGTCTGTGAAGAATACGTCAAGGTCACCGAAAAGCTCGGTATCCCTTACGTGTTCAAGGCCAGCTTCGACAAGGCCAACCGCTCGTCGGTCGCTTCCTATCGGGGCCCCGGCCTCGAGGAAGGCATGCGGATTTTCCAGGACATCAAGCAAGCCTTTGGCGTGCCGGTCATCACCGATGTCCATGAGCCAGAGCAGGCTGCAGTGGTTGCTGAAGTCTGCGACATCATCCAGTTGCCGGCCTTCCTGTCGCGCCAGACCGACCTGGTCGTCGCGATGGCCAAGACCGGCGCTGTGATCAACATCAAGAAGGCCCAATTCCTCGCCCCTCAGGAAATGCGACACATCCTGAGCAAGTGCGAAGAGGCGGGTAACGATCAGTTGATCCTCTGCGAGCGTGGTTCGAGCTTCGGCTACAACAACCTGGTGGTGGACATGCTCGGCTTCGGCATCATGAAGCAGTTCGAGTACCCGGTGTTCTTCGACGTGACCCACGCGCTGCAAATGCCCGGCGGTCGCTCCGATTCCGCCGGTGGTCGCCGCGCCCAGGTGACAGACCTCGCCAAGGCTGGCATGAGCCAGTCGCTGGCCGGCCTGTTCCTGGAGGCTCATCCGGATCCGGATAACGCCAAGTGTGACGGCCCTTGCGCCTTGCGCCTGGACAAGCTGGAGCCATTCCTGACCCAGCTCAAGGCTCTGGATGACTTGGTGAAGAGTTTTCCGACGGTAGAAACCGCGTAACCCTCGATTCTCCGGTAAAGTACCGCACGATTTAATGCTCGGACCTTCGGGTCCGGGCCTTATCGTCCGCAAGTCTGCCCGCTGCATATCACTTGCCGACGGTAAAAAGCTTTCCTACAGCTGCGTCGTTTTCGTCAACTTTGGAGTGTTTACAACAATGGCAAAAATCGTCGACATCAAAGGTCGTGAAGTTCTCGACTCCCGTGGCAATCCCACTGTCGAAGCGGACGTGCTTCTCGACAACGGCATCATCGGCAGCGCCTGCGCGCCGTCCGGTGCTTCCACTGGCTCGCGCGAAGCGCTGGAGCTGCGTGATGGCGACAAGAGCCGTTACCTGGGCAAAGGTGTATTGAAGGCCGTGGCCAACATCAATGGCCCGATCCGCACCGCGCTGCTGGGTAAAGACCCGATTGACCAGAAAGCCCTCGATCGCATCATGATCGAGCTGGACGGTACCGAGAACAAAGGCAGCCTGGGCGCCAACGCCATCCTCGCCGTGTCCCTGGCCGCCGCCAAGGCTGCCGCTCACGACCAGGACCTGCCGCTGTACGCTCACATCGCCAACCTGAACGGCACCCCGGGTGTCTACTCGATGCCGGTTCCGATGATGAACATCATCAACGGTGGCGAGCACGCCGATAACAACGTCGACATCCAGGAATTCATGGTTCAGCCAGTTGGCGCCAAGACTTTCTCGGAAGGTCTGCGCATGGGCACCGAGATTTTCCATCACCTCAAAGCTGTTCTGAAGGCCCGTGGCCTGAGCACTGCCGTGGGTGACGAAGGTGGTTTCGCGCCGAACCTGGCGTCCAACGAAGACGCACTGAAAGTGATCTCCGAAGCGGTGGCCAACGCTGGCTACAAACTCGGCACCGACGTGACCCTGGCACTGGACTGCGCGGCCAGCGAATTCTACGAAGACGGCAAGTACAACCTGTCCGGTGAAGGCCAGGTGTTCACCGCTGAAGGTTTCGCTGACTACCTCAAAGGTCTGACCGAGCGTTACCCGATCATCTCCATTGAAGATGGCCTGGACGAGTCCGACTGGGCAGGCTGGAAAATCCTCACCGACAAGATCGGCGAAAAGACCCAGCTGGTGGGCGACGACCTGTTCGTGACCAACACCAAGATCCTGAAAGAAGGCATCGATAAAAAGATCGCCAACTCGATCCTGATCAAGTTCAACCAGATCGGCACCCTGACCGAGACCCTGGAAGCGATCCAGATGGCCAAGGCCGCTGGTTACACTGCCGTGATCTCGCACCGTTCCGGCGAAACCGAAGATTCGACCATTGCCGACCTGGCCGTGGGTACTTCGGCCGGCCAGATCAAGACCGGTTCGCTGTGCCGCTCCGACCGCGTTTCCAAGTACAACCAACTGCTGCGTATCGAAGAGCAATTGGGCGCCAAGGCCAAGTACAATGGCCGTAGCGAGTTCCGCGGCTAAGCCTGGACGCGTAAAAAGACACCGGATTGTGTCGAAAAAAAACGCTACAGCGGGTTTTTTGCCACTAATCTGATGCTTTAAAGTACGAGCCTGGTTCTTCCAGGCTTCGTGCTATCAGACGTTCAAAGTCTTGGCATGGCTGTTTTTTTTCACTGGATACCTGATATTCGATGCGCAGTCCTTACTGGTTGTTTCTTGTCTTGCTCTTGCTCCTGGGTGGTTTGCAGTACCGCCTGTGGGTGGGAAACGGCAGCCTGGCGCAGGTGGCCGACCTGACTCAGCAGATTGCCGACCAGCAAGCTGAAAACCAGACCCTGCTGGAGCGCAATCGAGTGATGGATGCAGAAGTCATGGAGTTGAAAAAAGGCATGGAGACCGTTGAAGAACGGGCCCGCCATGAGTTGGGCATGGTCAAGGACGGTGAAACGCTTTACCAGTTGGCCCAATGATGCACGCCTTGCCGGCCTTCTGGGCCGTGATTCCCGCCGCGGGCGTTGGTGCCCGTATGGCCGCGGACCGTCCCAAGCAGTACTTGCAGCTGGGCGGACGCACTATTCTCGAACACAGCCTCGGCTGTTTCCTCGATCACCCGGCCTTGAAGGGGTTGGTGGTCAGTCTTGCTGTTGATGATCCTTATTGGCCGAACCTGGCCTGCGCTGCCGATCCTCGCATTCAGCGGGTGGAGGGTGGCGAAGAGCGCTCGGGGTCTGTGCTCAATGCCTTGCTGCACCTGCACGCGCAGGGCGCTGCCGATGAGGACTGGGTGTTGGTCCATGATGCTGCGCGACCGAACCTGACCCGCGACGATCTCGACAAGCTGCTGTCGGAGCTGGCGGATGATCCGGTCGGTGGGCTGCTCGCCGTGCCGGCCCGTGACACGCTCAAACGTGTGGATAAGCATGGCCGGGTGCTCGAAACTGTTGATCGCAGTGTGATCTGGCAGGCTTATACGCCGCAGATGTTCCGTTTGGGGGCTTTGCATCGGGCGCTGGCTGACAGCCTGGTGGCTGATGTGACCATTACCGATGAGGCGTCCGCCATGGAGTGGTCGGGGCAGGCGCCGCGCTTGATTGAGGGGCGGGCGGATAACCTCAAGGTGACGCGGTCTGAAGATCTTGAGTGGTTGCGTCAGCGGTGGGCTCATCGGGGTTCTTTGTAGGTAACCCATCTCTGTGGGAGCGGGCTCGCCGGTGAAGGCTGTCTGGAAGCCACCCTATCTGTGGGAGCGGGCTTGCCCGCGAAGGCGGCCTGGCAGCCAACCATTCTCTTGCGTAGGTACACCTGTGGGAGATTCTATGTTTGAGGGGAAGCTCCAATAACTGAGTTTGGGTGGTATTCGCTCTGGTTTTTCATCAGGG
>NZ_JBYTBK010000037.1:0-55562 GCF_058789115.1 Pseudomonas sp. FW300-N1A1
GTCTTTCAGAACGAGCTCGACGATAGTTTTTGGGGCTGCTCTGCAGCCCAGCGCGAGCAAGCTCGCTCGCCACGGGGGATGTGTTGAGCAACCCTATCCTTAACTGAACAGCATTACCTTCATCGACGGGCTTATGGGGATGGCCTGGACCGCCGATGATTACTTCGGGCGCCACCCGTCACGACCGACTGTTACCGGCCAATCGCAAACGGTAGTGACAGTCGGGTCCCAGGCCAAAGCCGAAATTCAGCCGATTTGGCCATACGGCACAGAACACTGCCTTGCTGATCGAGCAACCCGTTGCCCCCCGGTTAAACCAACGGTTGATGACTGGTCACACAGTGAATACCGCCGCCACCGGCTGCGATTGCGTCGATGTTGAGCTGCACCACCTCACGGTCAGGGTAGAGTTCAGACAACAGGTCAAAGGCCTTGGCATCGGCCTTCTTGTCGCCGAACTCGGGCGCAATGACCGCCCCATTGATCACGACGTAGTTGATGTAGCCGGCAGCGAAGTCCGGGTTGTTGTTGCTGAAGGAGCTCTTTCGTGGCTTGAGCGGTGGCGACACGGTATGCACTTGCAGCGTGCGGCCATCGGCATCGGTGGCATTTTTGAGAATGTCCAGGTGAGCCAGTGTCACCTTGTGGTCGTACGACTCGGGATCGTTGTCGAGGTTGGCGATCACCACGCCTGGCTGGACGAAACGGGCGTAGAAATCCACGTGGGCGTCCGTGATGTCCTTGCCTTTGATGCCCGGCAGCCAGATGATTTTGCGCAAGCCCAGGCGGGCTTTCAGCTCTTGCTCGACCTCGGCCTTGCTCCAGTCGGGGTTGCGGTTGGCATTGATCCAGCTGCTTTCGGTCATGATCCCCGTTCCGTGACCGTCTACCTCGATACCACCGCCCTCGCCCACCAGTTCGCTGCGCATATGACGGGCGTCCACGGTGCTGGCAACCCGAGCGGCCAACCGCGCATCCTTGGCATGCCGCTGTTTGTTGCCCCAGCCATTGAAGTTGAAATCCACGGCGCCAAGCCCGCCTTCCCCATCGATGACAAAGTTGGCTCCGGTATCGCGCATCCAGATATCGTCGAGTTCGGTGACGACGTAGGTGATGTTCGCCGTACCGCAGTGCTCTTCGGCCAGATCCCGCTCGCCCTCGCGACAGAACACAGTCACCGGCTCATGGCGGGCGATGGTGCGTGCGATCAGGCCTATCGCCTCTTGCACGTCAGCGGTGAACGCCTCCCAGATAGCCTCCTGGGCGCCAAAGGCGATGAAGGCCCGCCGGTGCCGGTCGCCCTCATCCGGCATGTGCCAACTGCCTGCGGCGGCCGCATGTGCGCACAAGGGTGTCAGGCCAAGCCCGATGGACACGGCTGCACCCATACCGGCAACTACCGAGGCCTGTTTGATGAACTCACGACGCGTCGACATGTATTGATCCTTGAATGTTTCTGACTGGCTTGCGCGGCTCGCACGCCACCCGAGTGACCCGTTGCCTGGCCCCTTATTGAGTAGCGGCTGTCTTGAACCGGGTCCAGGTGCGCATGCGCGCGCGCATATCGGCCTGGGAAATGTCCTTGCCAGGAATCAGACGTGCATAAGTGGCATCGTCGAGGTAAATATCCGGGTTGTTGCGCATGCTCGCATCGACGCTCGGACGGGCCTTGGCATTGGAAGTGGGATAGCCGGTGAAGTTACTGATCGCGGCCATGTTCTCCGGGCGCATGACGAAGTTGATGAACGCATAGGCGTACTCCGGGTGTTTGGCGTCGACAGGAATCGCCATGGCGTCCATCCACACCGTAGTGCCTTCACGGGGAACACGGTACTGGAACGTGGTGTTCTTGCCGGCGCTGTCCGACGTCCGTTGCGCCTGGGTCATGTCCCCGCTGTAGCCAAGCGACAGGCACAGGTTGCCGTTCACCAGGTCGGTCACCGGTTGCGACTGGAACTTGCGGATGTACGGCCGCAACTTGCGCAGCAAGTCACTCGCCGCCGCCAGGTCCTCGGGCCTGGCGCTGCGTGGTTCCCGGCCCAGGTAATTGAGCACGACCGCCAGCACTTCGTCCGGCGAGTCGATCATCGAAATACCACAATCGGCAAACCGCGCAGCCAGCTCCGGCTTGAACAGCAGGTCCAGGCTGTTGACCGGGGCATCCGGCATGCGCTGGTGAATCTGCTCGGCATTGTACGTCAGGCCGATGGTGCCCCAGGTGTAGGGAACGGTGGCCTGGCTCGAATGCACATAATGAGTACGCAGTTTCTGCAAACCTGGCTCGATATCATTTAGCGCCGTGAGCCTTGACGGGTCCAGCGGCGACAGGCTGCCAGCACGCATCAAGCGTTCCGCCACCGTATCGCCCGGGAAGATCAGGTCATAACCACTGCCGCCCGCCAGCAGCTTGGCTTCCAGCGTCTCACTGCCATCCATGACGTCGTAGATCACCTTGATCCCGGTTTCAGCGGTGAACCGGGCCAGGGTGTCCTCGGCAAAATAGTCCGCCCAGTTGTACAGCCTGAGGGTTTTCTCTTGCGCGTGGAGCGAGGGCAAGGCACAGCCAAACGCCAATCCCAGGGCGCCAATCAACAGTTTGTTGGAAATACCCATGTCAAACCCCTTCTGTGTTCCAGCGTGCATGGCGGTGACGACCGTCCTGGCTCAGCAGCGCCCCGTACATCTCCGGACGACGATCGCGGTAGATCCCCCAGCTCAGGCGTTCTTCACGCATGGCGGCCAGGTCCAGGCTGTGGACCAGCACGCCCGTGCTGTCGCGGTCGGCCTCGGCGAGCAACTTGCCCTTGTGGTTGCAGATAAAGGACGAGCCGTAGAAGCTCATCTGCAGGGCCGGATCGGTGGTCGCCACTTCACGGCCGACACGATTGGCCGCCACGACCGGCAGGATGTTGGCGGCCGCATGGCCGCGCATGGTCATCTGCCAGTGGTCACGTGAATCCAGCGCGGCGCAACCAGGCTCAGAGCCAATGGCGGTGGGAAACAACAGGACTTCGGCGCCCATCAATGCCAGGCAACGCGCGGTCTCGGGGAACCACTGGTCCCAGCAGATCCCCACGCCGATGCGCCCAAACGCCGTGTCCCAGACCCGGAAACCGGTATCCCCGGGGCTGAAATACTCCTTCTCCTGATAACCAATGGCGTTGGGAATGTGGGTCTTGCGGTACACGCCCAGCAGGCGTCCATCGGCATCGGCCACGCTCAAGGAGTTGAAGTAGGCATTGCCCGCCTTCTCGAACCAGCTCAGCGGCAGCACCACACCCAGCTCCCTGGCCAGCGCGGCGAAGCGCTTGAGGACACGACTGTCTCGATATTCTTCGGCCAAGGCCAGGTGTTGATGGCTTTGCTCGATACAGAAGTAAGGTGTGGCAAACAGTTCCTGCAACAGGATGACCTGGGCGCCCTTGGCCGCCGCCTCACGCACCAACTGCTCAGCCTGATCAAGGTTGTGTGACAAGTCCCAGGTGCAGGGCATCTGGGTGGTCGCAATCGTCAATAGCGTCATGGCCTCAACCCTCCACCGGCCAGGCCGGCTGTTGCTGGGTGATGCAATGCACGCCACCACCACCATGGGCCAGATGATTGATCCGCACCGGTACCACTTCGTGGTCGGGGAAGGCTTGAGCCAAAACTTTCGCAGCCACATGGTCAGCGTCAATGCCATAGGCCGGCATGATGATGGCGTTGTTAGCGATGTAGAAGTTGGTGTAGGAGGCACAGAACACGTCAGCGTCGGTGTCCACGGCATCAGTGGCTTCGTACAACTCGATCAGCTCGAACTGACGGCCATGGGCATCGGTGGCCAGTTCCAGGGCGCGACGGTTTTCTCGCACCACCTCGGCATACACCGAGCCCCTGTCGTGGGTGGCATCGACCAGCAACACGCCAGGGCGCGCAAACGCGCACACGCCATCGACATGGCCATCCGTCATGTCGCCGGTCACGTAGTCCGGATCGCCCGGTAGCCAGACGGTCTTCTTCACGCCCAGCAGACGCGTGAAGACTTCCTCCATCTCGGCCTTGTTCATGCCCGGGTTGCGATTGGGGTTGAGCAAGACGGACTCGGTGGTGATCAGCGTGCCCTCGCCGTCAACATGAATGGCACCGCCTTCGTTACTCAGTGGCGTGCCAAAGCACGGTAGCCCCAGATGATTGAGTGCGCGCCGCGCCAAGCTTTCGTCCAGGTCGTGCGCCGACTTTCCGCCCCACGCGTTGAAGCGCCAGCTCACACCCGCCACCCCCTGCTGCGGGTGGCAGACGAAGCTCGGGCCGGAGTCCCGACACCAGCTGTCGTTCACCGCCAACTCGATCAGTTCGATGTTGGGCCCGCACAAAGCCTTGGCGCTGGCGACCGCAGCCGGATCGACGACCATCTTCACCGGTTCGAAACGGGCAATGGCGTTGGCCACACGAGCGAAGTCCTCTTGCACCTGCACCAGCGTGACGCCCCAACCCGACTCCCAGAGTGCCTGGTTATGGGGCCAGACCATCCATGTCGCGGCGTGCCTGACCCACTCGGCCGGCATCCACCAGCCACTGTTGCGAATTTCATCGTGTTGCATGACATGCTGCATGATAAAAAGCCCTGTTAGTTAAGCCATTGTGTTCAACAAAACTGCCTTGGCGGTCTTGTCTTGCATGCTACGGCTGTAAAAAAGGGCAAACAAACGATGGATTTTGCAGAAAAGTGATTAGAGGAACTTATCAATATGCTCAAGCACTGGCCACCGCTCAGCTCCCTTCGCGGCTTTGAATCTGCTGCCCGGCTGGGCAGTTTCCACAAGGCCGCGGCCGAGTTGCACCTCACTCAGTCGGCAATCAGTCAGCAGATCCGCAGCCTTGAGGCGTACCTTGAGCAACCCTTGTTCTTTCGCAGTGGACGCAGCGTCAGCCTGACCGATGCGGGGCACGACCTGCTCAGCACCACCCAGGTGCTGCTGCAACAACTGGCCGTCGGCATCCGCCGTCTTGGGCAATACCAGAAACCCAACCAACTGGTCCTCAACACCACCCCGGCGTTCGCCCGCCACTGGCTGCTGCCACGCCTGGGGGATTTTCGCCGCCAGCATCCAGAAGTCGATCTGTGGGTGTTCACCACCGATGAAGTCCCGGACATGGCCACCCAGACCATCGACCTCGCGGTGCGGGACGACATCAGCTCCCAGGCCGAGTGCAGCTTCAAGGTGCTGCACGCAGACCGCCTCTACCCGGCGTGTCACCCCAGCCAGTTGGCGATGCCTGGCGAACAGCGCACAACCCTGCACGGCGAGCGGGAAATGGACTGGAGTCACTGGGCCGTGGAAGCCGGCATCGATGTGGGCCAGAAAGATCAGGGGCTGAACTTTTCAGACCCCGGCCTGCTGCTGGACGCCGCGTGCGCGGGGCTCGGCATCGCCCTGGTCAGCCAGTTGCTGAGTCGGCAGGCGCATGCCGACGGACTGTTGCAACCCTTGGTGGACCACACCATTCGCGGCCCGAACTGGGCCTTGTTGACCCATCGCGACAGCGAGAACAATGCTCTGGCGCGCAGCTTCAGCGATTGGCTGGTGAGCCGCCTGGAAGCCGAAAACCCGGTGATGTAACGGTTCTGGGCCCGGTCTTTCGTCCCTGGCTTGATCGAGGGCAGTACGAGGGCCATGTTCGGGCGCTCGTGATTGTATGTCCAGATCCAGTTCGTGCCGTAGTCCTGAACTTCGGCAGTCACCGAGACATAACTGGTTCATACCGGAGATGAGTTATTTAACTCCCTTTATCTTGAGGCATTAAGTTACTTACCACCTGATTAAACAGCAGTAATTCCTGTGTCACCTTTCTATCGAAGACCCAGTCGCCGCGACAACTAATTCGCACGAGCACGCCCCTCAAAAAACAGATCACGGCACAGTATTTCTGCGGACAACAAGACGACCAGTCGGAGACTATCAGACTCAAAGGGCCTCACAAGCAAAGCGCTTGAACAACTGGCTATAGGGTTCAAAGCACATCGCTATATAGCCTCTGGTTTTTCGGCCCAAATAACAAAACGACATAAAGTAAATAGCCATTTTATTAATCTCACAAAAACAAATACGACGAATGGCAACAAAATACTCTTGCGAAGTTTAATGCACAGAACTAGATTCCAGCCCCTACTTCAGTACATGGCCTCGGCCTGTTTTTCTACGAAGTCAAGCCCGCAGTAATGTCCGATAGCGAATACCAAAATGGAATTTGGTCATGGAAGAAACATTGATACTGGTTGATCTGGATGATCGTGAAATCGGCTTCGCACAGAAGTTGCACGTCCATCAACAGGGTCTGCTGCATCGGGCATTTTCAGTTTTCATTTTCGATGGCAACGGCCGTGTGCTGTTGCAACAGCGTGCCTTGGGCAAATACCACTCTCAAGGTCTGTGGACCAACGCCTGCTGTGGACATCCGCGCCAGGGTGAGCGGACCCGCGCAGCGGCCAAACGCCGACTGCGCGAAGAGATGGGGCTCAACTGCAAACTGACACCTGTTGCCACCCTGCTCTACCACGAACACGTGTCAAATCAACTCATCGAGCATGAATACGACCACGTATTCGCCGGTATCAGCCGCACTGCGCCAGTTGCCAACCCCGAAGAAGCCCACAGCTGGCAATGGCTGAAACTCTCCGAGATTCCGCAACGCATCGCCACAACCCCTGAAGCTTTCAGCATCTGGTTTCGCCGGATCTTCGAGCAGGTCGGGCCGGCCGGGGTGCGCAGCTGGAAACAACTCGCGCACAGCCACCGCTGAGCACTGTTGCTCCGCTCACACCCTCACGAGAGATCAGCTATGAACAGCAGCGTCCACATGACGTCGGCAGAACCTTTGTCAGCCATCGCTCAACCATGCTCGGACGAAGTCTTCGACGCCTGGAAACGGGACGTTGTGCAGCGCACTGAACAGGTTCTGGAGCGAGCGTTACCCGCCAGCAACATAACCCCGGCACGTTTGCATGAAGCCATGCGCTTCGCGGTACTTGGCGGCGGTAAACGCACCCGCCCCTTGCTGTGTCATGCCGCAGGGATTGCCGTCGGAGCAGACACTCAAGCACTGACAGTTGTGGCGGCGGCTCTGGAAATGATGCACGTGTATTCACTGGTCCACGATGACCTGCCAGCCATGGACAATGACGACTTGCGTCGCGGCCAACCCACCGTGCACGTGAAGTACGACGAAGCCACCGCGATTCTGGTGGGCGATGCCTTGCAAGCCCAAGCGTTCATCACCTTGCGCGACTCGTCGATACCCACTGACTGTCAAGCGCGGCTAATGGGCGAGTTGGCTACGGCCGTGGGTTCATGCGGTATGGCCGGCGGCCAGATGATTGACCTGGCAAGCGTTGGCATTGAACTGAACCGCACCCAACTCGAGCAGATGCACCGAATGAAAACCGGCGCCTTGATCCAGGCGTCCGTTCGCATGGGCGCGCTATGCGCAGAAAATGCTTCGTTTGACCTGCAAGCCCTTGATCGCTACTCAGCCCGGATCGGACTGGCCTTTCAGGTCGTCGACGACATTCTCGACGCGACCATGGACACCGCCACCCTGGGTAAAACCGCCGGCAAGGATGCCCGCGACCATAAACCCACCTACGTCTCGATCATGGGCCTGCACCCGGCCAGGCAACTGGCGCAGCAACTGGTCGCACAGGCCCACCAATCGCTGGAGCCGGTCGGTGCCGCAGCCACCTGGCTGCACGGTCTGGCAGATCTGATTATCAAGCGCGTGCGCTGAAATCCACGGTCATCCGGAAAACGCTCAAGAAAGGAGTCCAGCATGTTCGAGTTGCTCAACACCGTCGACAGCCCGGCTGATCTGCGAGCCATGCATGCCGATGCGCTGGCCCCACTGGCAGACGAACTTCGGGCGTTCATTCTGCACAGCGTCTCGAACACTGGCGGCCACCTCTCGGCGAACCTGGGCACTGTAGAGTTGAGCATTGCCTTGCACTACGTGTTCGACACCCCCAACGACCGGATTGTCTGGGATGTCGGCCACCAGGCCTATGCCCACAAAATTCTCACCGGGCGCCGCGACGCGATGGCAAGCATTCGTCAGCTCGGTGGTATTTCCGGATTTCCGCGACGCAGTGAATCAACCTACGACGCCTTTGGCACCGCCCACTCCAGCACCTCGATTTCGGCGGCGCTGGGAATGGCGCTTGCGGCGCGTAACAAGGTGGAGCAGCGCCACTGCATTGCGGTGATCGGCGACGGCGCACTCACTGGTGGCATGGCGTTCGAAGCGATGAATAACGCAGGGCTCTACAAAGATCTGCCGTTGCTGGTGATCCTCAATGACAACGACATGTCGATCTCGCCCGCCGTCGGTGCGCTGCGCCATTACCTGGGCAAACTGACGGTCAATCGCTGTGCGATCTCGACCAAGGCACGTATCAAGCGCCTATTACGCGATGTTCCCGTCGTACACGAACTGGTCCACAAGACCGAGGCGCATCTTAAGGGCCTGGTGACGCCGGCCAACCTGTTCGAAGCCATGGGTTTCAATTACAGCGGCCCCGTTGACGGTCATGACCTTGGCGAATTGGTCCACGCGTTGAAAGCGATGCAAAGCCTGCGCGGGCCACAACTGCTGCACATCGTCACTGAAAAAGGTCACGGTTATACGCCGGCCACCGCCGACCCGGTGCTGTACCACGGACCGGGGAAGTTCAATCCGGTGCAGGGCATTCTTCCAGCGTCCGCCAGCAAACAAACGTACACCCAGGTGTTCGGCCAGTGGCTGTGTGATGAAGCGGAACATGACCCGCGCATCGTCGCCATCACTCCGGCCATGCGCGAAGGCTCCGGGCTGGTGGAGTTCGAGCGGCGCTTCCCTGAGCGTTACTTCGACGTCGGCATCGCCGAGCAACACGCCCTGACCTTCGCCGCCGGGTTAGCCAGCGAAGGTCTCAAGCCCGTGGTGGCAATCTATTCGACTTTCCTGCAACGGGCCTATGACCAACTGATTCACGACATCGCCATCCAGAATCTGCCGGTTCTGTTCGCCATAGACCGGGCCGGCATCGTCGGTGCCGATGGCGCCACCCACACCGGCGCCTTCGACATTGCTTACCTGCGCTGCGTACCAAACCTGACGGTCATGGCCCCCGCCGACGAAAACGAATGCCGGCAACTGCTTCACACCGCCCTGCTCCATGACGGCCCGACCGCCGTACGCTATCCGCGGGGTGTCGGCAACGGTCAAGCACCGCTTCCGCAGCTGACGAGAGTGCCCTTGGGCAAAGGAGAAATTCGTCGTACGTCGAGTCAAGCCAAGGGTTGTCGCATTGCAATCCTGGCCTTCGGTTCGATGCTGCTCCCCGCGCTGGAAGCGGCCGACGCCCTCGATGCCAGCGTCGCCAACATGCGTTTTATCAAACCGCTCGACGGGGCATTGATCGAGCAACTCGCCCGCAGTCATGACGTGTTGGTGACCGTCGAAGAGGGCTGCGTCATGGGCGGTGTCGGCTCCGCTTGCCTGGAGCACCTGATCACCACCGGCCTCTTCCGGCCCGTGTTGCAACTGGGCTTCGGCGACCAGTTCATCGAGCACGGCTCCCCCGAGCAGATGCTCGGCGCTTGCGGCCTCGATGCCGCAGGAATCACCGCATCGATACAGCGCTTTCTGATCGAGCGCAGCCTGGACGACCTGCTAATCGGAAGCGCATCTACGCCCGCATCGTTGCGCGCAAGAGCATGAAGTGAATACTCACAAGGAGAGAGCCATGAGCAGCCAACCGAAAAAGGACACCCCCGTCGATGAAAACCGACTGCCTTATCAAGACATTCAGGGCTCGAGTATCGACAGCTATCAGGAGAAGGTCGCATACACCTACGGCGACAGCCCGGAAGACTGGGGCAAGGCCATCGGTGATTACCGGCTGTTTCAGTTCGGCGTCTACGACGACCCTCGCTCGACACCGCCCATCAGCCTCGATGAGTCCGGTATTCGTTATTTCGAACGGCAACTGAAACTCGCCGGCCTCGAAGAGCCGAATCGCCCACCGATCAAACGCATCCTCGACATCGGTTGCGGCTGGGGCTACATCCTCAAATACCTGGCCGGACGCTTCCCCGAATGCCAACGCCTGGACGGCGTCAACGTCAGCCGCCGGCAACTGGAGCACTGCGCGAAGTTCCATGCCGAGCAAGGGTTGTCCGATCGCATCAATCTATACCTGTGCAACGCCAAGGATATCGAACTGCTGCCGGACGCCGATGAGCCCTACGACCTGGTGATCATTCGCGGCGTGATCTCGCACTTCCCCGACGAACTCTACGAAACCACCCTGCGCGCCCTCGCCGGCCGCGTGCGCGACGGCGGTGTGGTGGTCATCTCGGACAACCTCTACAACACCCCTCCCGCAACCTACACCTCCGACACCCCGGACGAAGTCGACCGCCTCGCCTGCAAACACCGCAAATCACCGGAGTACTTTCGCAAGGTGCTGGAACAGAGTGGTTTCACCACTCACGACATGCGCGTGTTGCCGTCCAACATCGATGTGGCGCGCTGGTTGATGGATTCGAAAGCCAATATCGAGAACAAAGCGTTGTTCCCTCATGGGGTGACGGGTGCGCTGGAAGAGTTACGGGTGCTGGCGGAGAACTGGTCGGTGGCGCTGCTGAAGAACAAGGTTTCGACGTATAGCGTGATCGTCACAAAACCGAGTCAGTGAAGGAGCGAGTCATGGATGCGTCTCCAATCACCGAGCAGGAAGAAGCTGTTTCAATCCCGGCCCGGAAAAATATTGGCCATAAGCGCAGTGCAACAGGAATAGCGCAGGTCGCATTACCCTATCCCAATGGGTGGTTCGCGGTCTGCTTCAGTCATGAGTTGAAGCCAGGTGCCGTGATGCGGGTCCCCTTCATGGGGCAGGAGTTGGTGCTTTACCGCACGGCCTCGGGGTTACCCCGAGCGATCGACCCTTATTGCCCGCACTTGGGTGCCCACTTGGGTTATGGCGGCAAAGTCATTGGTGAGGATCTCGTCTGTCCGTTTCATGGACTCGCCTTCACCCCACAAGGAAACTGCATCAGAACGGGAAACGGCCAAAAACCCCCATCCGCTGCACTGACACAGCGCTATTTCAAAGAGGTCGATAACGTCCTCTTTGTCTGGCGGCATGAAGATAATCACCCACCTTACTGGGAATTACCTGAATTGGACTGTGCCGGGTTTTCTCAGGGATGTTACGAGACGTTCCAATTACAGGGACTGTCTCAGGACATGACGGAAAACAGCGCCGACCCCTCCCACTTTGCGTATCTGCACGGCCTGAAGGAGGTCACTACGCACCATCAAGAAGACGGACACCGGATGATTTACACCATGCGGGCGAAGGTCTTCGGCCAGGTCGTCACTATGCGGATGACCTGTTATGGCATCGGGTATGCGGTGGGTGAAGCCTTGTTTGAACGTTTGGGTTTACTGGCGAGAACACAGGCGCTGGGTACCCAGACGGCACCGCTGGGCTGGACATTCCGCATGATTGATACCCTCCGTGTTGAACGGATCAAATCGCTGCCACAGCCGCTGCGTCGTGTCACGTATGCGTTGGCACTTTTTTTCATTCATCGCTGGTTCGTGAAAACCGTTAAAGAAGACTTTGCCGTGTGGAGCAACCGGCGTTTTATGAGCGCCCCTCAACTGGTTGACGATGAATCCAACATGGCCGTTTACCGTCGCTGGACCAGCCAATTCTATCCCCGCAGGACAAAATCATGACCCTCAAATTACCGCCGCTTCCCCAGCCGTTCACGTTTGCTGTTCATCCCAGTTTTACAACGGGTAACTCAACCCCTTATCTGGACCTGGATATCTACGATAAAAGTCCGTTTGAGCATGCCACGCGTGCTTATGCAGATCGCTTTGAGCTTTATCAGGACGACCCTCAACGCGAACGGTTGGCCAATATCCATTGCAGTTGGCTAGGTTCAATGATGTATCCCGTTGGTAGTGACGAACTGCTGCAAGTTGGCATCGACTTTTGCATGTGGGCCTTTGCTTACGACGATGAATACTGCGACGAAGGGGATATCTCCAGTCAACCAGACAAGTTCATCCAGGCCTCTGCTGAAATCTGGCGTCAGTTCGAATCGCCGGAGTACGCACTTTCGCAGGATCGCTATGCCTTGGCCGCCCGTGATTTGCGTATACGCCTTGATAAATTTGCGAAACCAGAACACACCGCACGTTTCGTTGAATCCATGCGGATCTACATGATGGCGGAAATGTGGAAAGCCATTAATCCGGTGCCATCGGTTAACGACTATGTGTCCATGCGGGTAACCGGCGGCGGTGCCTGGTCATTTCCGACTCTTGGGCATGTGATTGCCAACGTCGATATCTCCCAACGAGACTATGAAGATCGCCGTGTGCGGGCATTATTCGAAATGCTGGCTCACCTGATGGCCTGGGAAACCGAACCGCATGCCTATTTGAAGGAAATGACACGCGGCTCGAATTATAAAGAGCACAACCTGATCCGCGTGCTGATCCGTGAACGCCAGTGCAGCTTTGATGCCGCTATCGATGAGTACCTGGATATGCGCTTGCGCTTGCTTGGACTGTTCCTGCGTTTAAAGGCAGATGTGGAGAAAGACGCCTCAGATGGTGTGAAAGCCTATATCGAGTCAGTCATTCGTTACTATGTTGGCGCCACCGTCTGGTCACAAAACACACGACGCTATAAATCGATGAGCGGTAATACTAACGATAGCGCCTTTGTGGGTGGCCAGTTGACAGAGCCACAACCAGCAGAGACTTTCAACAACACAAAACCCATTCAAATAGATGCTATGAAGTGGTGGTGGAAATATGACCCGCTGACTTTGAAGCGATAAAAGGATGATCGACTAATAACAAGTCACCTATCGACTTGCACCCAAATTTCAACACCCAAAAATCTCCTCTTTCACGTTCTACTCAGCATGAGGGAACCCCATGAAAGTCATCCTCGCCCAACCCCGTGGCTTCTGCGCCGGGGTGGTCCGGGCTGTCAAAACCGTTGAACAGGCCCTAGAACAGTACGGCGCACCGGTGTACGTGCGTCACGAGATTGTGCATAACCAGCATGTGGTCGAGAGCCTGCGCAACAAGGGCGCACGGTTCGTCGAGGAGCTGGATGAAGTGCCGGTGAACGCGGTCACCATTTTCAGTGCCCATGGTGTGGGCACAAACGTGGAGGACGAAGCCCGCTGGCGTCAGTTGCGAGTGCTGGATGCGACTTGTCCGCTGGTGACCAAGGTGCACAACCAGGGTCGGCAGTATGCAGCCAAGGGATATCGGGTGATTCTGATTGGTGAGGCTGGGCATCCTGAAGTGATCGGCACGCTGGGGCAGATTCCTGCCCCAGTCGCGCTGGTGCGAAATGTCGCTGAAGTGGCGGCGTTGACGTTCGCGGCGGATGCACCGTTGGCCTACATTACCCAGACCACCCTGAGCGTCGACGACACCCACACCGTCGTTGAAGCACTCAGGCTACGCTATCCGCAGATTGTCGGACCGGATACCCGGGACATTTGTTATGCCGTGCAGAATCGTCAGACCGCAGTGCGTGAGTTGAGCCGCTGCACCGATCTGGTGTTGGTGGTCGGCAGCGTTAAAAGCGCCAACTCCGTGACCTTGCGCGATATCGCCGGCAAAAGCGGAAAACCCAGCTACTTAATCGCCGATGGCAGCGCGGTACGCAGTGAATGGTTTGGCACTGGGCCGACTGTCGGTATTACTGCCGGCGCCTCGACACCGGAGTCCATGATTGACGATGTAATCGCTGCCCTGGCACGAATCGCACCGCTGGAAATCGAGACCCTGCCAGGTCGTGAAGAACACGTGCAGTTCCGCCTGCCCGCCGGGTTGATTGCGCGCCAGTAGGGCACGTCCCACAGGAGCCGAATCAATGAACAGCGCAATTCCCAGACGTCGCACCCACCAGGTCGCCATTGGTTCGCTGAGGCTGGGCAGCGACAGTCCGATCGTGGTGCAGGCCATGACCAACACCGACACCGGCGATGCCCAGGCTACTGCCCGTCAGGTCGAAAGCCTGGCGGTGACCGGTGCCGAGCTGGTGCGGATCACGGTCAATAGCCATGACGCTGCCGCTCAGGTGGCGAACATTCGCGAATTACTCGACCGGCGCAACGTCAGCGTGCCGCTGGTAGGCGACTTTCACTTCAACGGCCATCGTTTGCTGGCAGCTTACCCTGAGTGCGCCGAGGCATTGGGCAAATACCGGATCAACCCCGGCAACGTCGGCAAAGGCGCCAAACGCGACGAACAGTTTTGCAGCATGATCGAGGTCGCTTGCCGCTACGACAAACCAGTGCGAATCGGGGTCAACTGGGGCAGCCTGGATCCCGACTTGCTCGCCCGAATGATGGATGCCAACGCGGCACTCACCCAACCGTTGGCCGCTGATGCGGTCATGCGTGAGGCACTGGTCGTCTCGGCGCTGGAGAATACCCAGCGTGCCATCGAAGTCGGCCTGCCAGCAGATCACATTGTGTTGTCGGCGAAGGTCAGCCAGGTGCAGGACTTGATAGCGGTGTACCGTACCCTTGCAGCGCGCTGCGACTTTCCGTTGCACTTGGGGTTGACGGAGGCCGGCATGGGCATCAAAGGCATCGTCGCCTCCTCCACCGCGCTGGCGGTGCTGTTGCAGGAAGGCATCGGCGATACGCTGCGCATTTCCCTCACCCCGGAACCCAATGGCGACCGCAACCGAGAAGTGTTGGTCGCGCAGCAGATTTTGCAAACTATGGGCCTGCGAGCGTTTACTCCGAGCGTTATCGCCTGCCCTGGTTGCGGACGGACCACCAGCAGTCTTTTTCAGGAGCTGGCGCAGCAGATCGAAGATTTCCTACGGATACAGACACCTGCCTGGAGAAACCTGTACCCAGGCGTCGAGCAGATGCAAGTGGCGGTCATGGGCTGCGTGGTCAACGGCCCGGGCGAAAGTCGTCTGGCCGACATCGGTATTTCCCTGCCCGGCGCGGGTGAACATCCGTCAGCCCCGGTCTATATGAACGGTGAGCGGGTTATGACGTTAAAGGGCTCAAGCATTGCCCAAGACTTCACTCAACTGCTCGAGGCGTATGTAGCTGCTCGTTATGGCGGCTTGGAGTCAGAGCGTCTACGGTTGAGTAAGATGTTGACGAAGGAAAGTGGACTTTCCCCTACAAAATCGGACACCGACTCCCTGTGAAATTGATACGGCGGCCAACAGCTACACTTTCGATCGCCTTCAGCTCAATCATCAGGCAGGGCAAGACCGGGAAACCACCGCCATCGTTTCAAAAGGAATGAAACATGTCCGAAGAGTTCCAGATTGTCGCAGGGAACGCCAACGCCCCCTTCACCTTGAAACTTCACCGCGGCGACGGCATGACTCTCCTCGCCATGAACTGGAGGGCAGCAGAACCACCCCGCGATTTCGCAGGTTTCGCCCTTGAGTACAAAGAGCCCGATGGCGACCGTTACTGGGTGATCAAGAACCGCATCAGTTTCCCGAACCCCGACGGTAGTGTGAACAAGACTCGAACCTCCAGCCGTCTCGCTCCCATTCAGAAGTTCCGCTGGGTTCACTTTCCCCTGAACGCTGAAAAGAAAGGCGAATTCACCTACCGGGTTACACCTGTGTTCATGAGCCTTTCCGGTGAGCTCAGTTACGGAGAGGCGCAGGAGGCAGGCATTGCCTTGGCACGTGAAACCTATCCCGGGAAACTGAACGTCACCTTCACTCGAGGCTTCGTCTCCTCGCAGGCTTTCGTTGATCGGTACGTTACCGACACAGACGGCATGCACACCCTTATCCCCGCCACAGCCAACGAAGGCCTGAGGTTCGTGCCCACTCACCCCGAGGCCAAGGAAGCGCTTCAATGGATGGGCTTCGAGGCGCGCAGCGCAATTCTCGAAGTGCTCGACGCGGCTATCGCCGACACGACTGCGCTCGTGCGTGTGGTTTGCTTTGATCTCAACGACCCCGCCATCGTCTCTCGCCTCAAGAAGCTCAAGCAGCGGTTGCGCGTCATCATCGACAACAGCAAGGCCCACAAGCCAGAAACGTCCGCCGAGTCGCAAGCTGCCGACCTCCTCGCCACGACCGCCGGAGCTGACCAGGTCAAACGCCAGCACATGAGTGACCTCCAGCACAACAAGACCATCGTGGTCGATGGCGAACACATCAAGGCAGCTGTCTGCGGCTCCACGAACTTCACGTGGCGTGGCCAATTCATACAGTCCAACAACGCCATCGTCGTGTACGGAGAACATGCCATCCGGCCGTTCATCAATGCGTTTGAGCACTACTGGAAGCATGACTCCGTCAAAGGTTTCGGCCCGACGGAGTCGACCGGCTGGCAAAGCCTTCAACTCGACGACATAGACGCCCACGTCACCTTTTCGCCGCATTCCAGCAATAAAGGTGTACTGCAAGCTGTCGCGGATGACATACAGGGCGCGCAATCCTCGGTCTTCTATTCATTGGCGTTCCTGAACCTGACGGACGGGCCCGTGACCGATGCCATCAAAATGGTGACCCAGAAGCAGGGCATCTTCGTTTATGGCATTTCCGACAAGAGAACCGCTGGCCTGGACGTGCAGCTCCCTGACGGCAAGATCGCGCCCGTGTATGTGGCCAACCTCAGCGCCAACCTCCCCGAGCCCTTCAAAAGCGAACCCACGGGTCAAGGGGTCAACGGCCTGGGCTCACGCATGCACCACAAGTTTGTGGTCATCGATTTCGACAAGCCTACAGCCCGCGTTTACACGGGGTCCTACAACTTTTCGAAACCTGCTGACAACGAGAATGGTGAGAACCTTCTCCTCATCAAAGACCGTCGCATCGCAGTGTCCTACATGATCCAGGCCCTGACCCTCTTCGACCACTATCACTTCCGCGTACGCCAGGCCCAAGCCGACGCATCCAACACCCCCATTCAGTTGAAAAAAGCCCCGACGACGGGGCAGAAACCGTGGTGGTATGACGACTACAACGACCGCCGAAAGATACTTGACCGAGAACTGTTCGCATGATGACCGCTGTGACACACCTGCCTCTCGAGCACTCAGGCCGAACGTACATTTCGTCCAGATCATTGACCGAAAGCACATTCGGTTGCGCATTTGGGAGCGCTGGGGAGGGATTCCTCTCGGTTGTGTTTCTCATCGGACCGGTAGAGACGATTTTTTCGGGCTCAATCACGGATGCCCTATTACAAGGTTCATAGCTGCTACATCGTGATAAACAGAGGCTCCAATCGTTTACAACCAAAAAGGGTATGGGTTGCGGGACGACCCCTTTCCTGACAGATACATGTTAGATCGGCGGCTATCGGCCAGACGTGGACACTCAGAAACTCAACCCTGCACCAAGTAGGCCCCGAACGGAACCCGATGTCGCAGCTTCTTGCATTTGCCGGGTGCGGGTTGATTCCCCGGCGGGCGATCGGGAAACCAGATTCGGCATTTACCCGGAGGTGGCAAATGACCGCGGGGAATCTCAACCTTATCGTACGCGGGCTCTGGCTCGACGGAAGCCATTTGCAATTCTCCTTCGGATCGAGGTCTGCCAGCCGTCGGTGAGTCCGATACCCCATCTGCCTTTGTACGAGCGAAGTTGCCAGCGTCGCGCCCAGTGTCCGGAGTGGATTGTTCAGCAACGGCCATTTCTGCTTCGCGGCGCCTTCGGGTCTCCTCTTCCAGCCCCTTCTGTACTGCGACCAGGTCCTCTTTGGCGTTGGGTGGGGTACTCGAAGACTGGGCCTGCTGCGCCGCCTGGATCAATTGGAAGTTGCGGTTGCGTAACTCGACGTTGCGACCAACTCGCATGTTTGAGCGCGCCGCCAACGTTTCTGCCTGCTGGTACTGCCCCTGCTGAAGACGCAACACACCGAGATAATGCAGCGTCGCGGGATTGTTCGGCTGGATGTGCAGGGCACGCTCCAGCGTGGCAGCGGCTTGGTCCAACTGGCCATTTTCATACTGCCGCGAGGCGGTTTCGATCAGGGTGGTTGATGCGCTGTTACTTTGCGAGGCCGCTCTTCGCTCGGCAGCAACCGAACAAAGCGACGCGACGGCGCAGAACGCCAGGATGAGACCCGGCAGAAAACTCTTGGTTGGCATCAGGGGGCGGACTCGGCTGATCTCGGACGGTACTGCCGTAAAACAGGCCACAGCGCTGCTCGGCATATCCGATACAGGGCCCCTATTGACCTGGCCAGTACCCTGAAGTTCCCGCTGCAACGGCCACCGTAACTACACCGATGAGTTCAAGACTCGGACCGTCGCTTTCCGGCCAGGCGCAGCCTTTCAGGCAATGTTGGAAATGGCCTGAAGAGTTTTTGTGGGACTCAGGGAATCGAACGACAGTCGCAGCGGTCCAACACATGGCAGGACAACGGGCGCGAGATGCCCAAAGTATCGCCTGCCGACCGCCATTGCCTGTGGGAGAACCCATTGTTGACTGTCTTTCTGCGTCAAGTTTTCCGGTTAGCGATACTGCTTTCTTCCGTTGGCATTTCGTCCTCTGTTTTCGCCTGCCCAGTAGGGCAGCGCCAAGTCTGCGTGGTCGCTTGTTTTTGTGCTCCTGGCTCCGAAGAGGAAATGGGGGATATCTTCGAAAACATGAACCAAATGGCGGCCTCTGGATTACAGAATTGGATTGTGCAATCGCGCAACACCGCGGCAACTGGCGATATTCGGACAATCCCGCTGAATATCCGAGCCCAACTCGAACCCTACTATGACATTCAAGTGCTCGATTCGGCGCGCTACAAGGTAGGGGATGATGTGGAGCTGAACGCTGCACATACAATGCTGCAGAATCCCGATACAAATGCAGTCACCCTTATCGACATCATCGTCTTTCGCAGTCCCGATGATGCACTTAACAATGTCGCGCTGTGGGCCCATGAATTGAAGCACGTGCAGCAGTACCTGCAATGGGGCGTTCGCGAGTTTGCCACTCGCTATACCCGTGACTACACAGCCGTCGAGGCGCCTGCCTACGAGATTCAAACCCAGGTAGCCAGAGCGCTGAGAGCCAGCGTGGCCCAGCCAGAGCCTCCTCGAAATCCTTGAATTCAAAGGGTCGATTGCAGCCCTTGGCAACAGGTCACTTTCGGCCAAACGTGGCCGGTGGTCGTTGCATTTCGCTTGTCGCCGGCGTTTGGCTAAGCTTTATAAATCGGGGCGAACTGAAACCTGAGTGATAACGGCCATCAGCGGATCTGGATTGGCATCAAGACGGTACTCCCAAAGGAGACGACTATGTATGCGGTTATAAGAACTTATTTGGGTACTGGAGCAAAGCAGCTTTTCGAGCTTTTAGAAGAGCGCAGAGCCGACGTCGAAGCTACCCTGCGGACAGTGCCTGGCCTCGTAAGCTACACACTGCTGAATACGGGTGATGGTGGTACGTCGGTGACTGTTTGCACGGATAAGGCCGGCAGCGATGCGAGCTTGAAAGTCGCGCGTGAATGGATTCAGAAAAATGCCTCGAATATCCGCGCGAACCCGCCGATCGTAACGGAAGGTCCAGTCATTGTGCAGATCAAGTAACGCCCCGGACTGCCAGCCCGGGGCAGTAAAACGTATGGATGCCCGGCGCAAATTGCCCCCCTGAAGGCCTCTCTGGTCACTGGCGCCGTTCCTGATGCGGATTGGAAATGCGAATCGCCCCGGGTTACGTTGCATCCACTAATGACTTCACATGCGTCGCAGAATCATCTTGTACCTGGTGGAACCCGCAGCGAAGGTAAAATGCGGCTCCCTCGGGTGTATCCGTGGATAGGCGCACAACACTGAATCGCTGAGCCGCATACTCCAGAAGCTGCTGCACCAGAGCTTTACCCACATTCTGCCCCCTGGATGCCCGGGCGACGTATACCCGCCGTAGCCTCCCGATGTCCGGCCCAGCATAGGGGTCATGTGAAAGCCCTCCGATGGCAATCAGTTGCCCGTTGCGCAAGGCCCCAAGAAGGCATTCACCTGGCTGATCGAATCGATTGGTCCCGCTTTTCCAATCTGCAACCAGGCGCGTGAGAAACCTGAAGCCTTCTGTAACTGCCTCCGCTTCCAGGTCCAGGATTTGCGGCGGCAGCGCTGAGATTTGACGTATCTCCAACTCGCCCATTGACGTAATCACTGGATATCCCCGTGTTTGCTTCGCCACACGCCCCCCGCCTCACTCATCGGCACGGACAGCCTACTCCTCTAGGCGACCCGTAGCGTCACGATCGTGCTCGTATCGCCTTGTGAGCGGAAACAGTGGCAACCAGGACTCGCGACGGACGATCCAGCTTTCGTAGGTGGGCACCAGTTGATCGGGGGCATCCAGGGACCCCAGGTTCACTTCGACTTCATCGGCGGTACGTGCGAAAACGGACGAGCCGCAGCGGGGACAGAAAAAACGCCCGGCGTAGTCACGTGTTTCGCCTTCGATCGTCACCGCATCCTGAGGGAACACCGCGGACGCGTGAAAAAGCGCCCCATGATGCTTGCGGCAGTCGAGACAGTGACAAAGGCCAACCCGGTATGGGCGTCCCGACGCCACAATCCGCACGTTGCCACACAGGCAACCGCCCGTGAACAGGTCCATGCTGCGTCTCCTCTAATAACAACCACAGAGGGTCGAGAGGGATTGATCTAACGATCAGTATTTGATGTCACGAGCCGTGCGGCGCGTATCCTGCTTGGTTCTGCGCTTGTCCTGACGACATTGTGCATTGCTCTTTTCATTGTCCGCTCTGCAGTCATATTTTGTCTGCCTTGCCGTGGAGCGCCCTTCCTGCCTCGTATCCCGCGCTTCGCGCCGTTGCTCACCCTGTTCGGTCGCGTACGCCGGTACCGACACCCACTGCATGCCAACGGCGATGGCCAGGGTCGCCAGGGCCATCAAGTAGTGCTTGCGAATCATTGTCTTCCTCCCATTCAAGAACACTCGATCACTTCGGTGCCCAATCATCAGCCGCACCCGGCTCCAGACCGTTCACTCACCGAGGATGTGCTGGGGAAATATGCCTCACATCGTTCGCTCACAACCCACAAAACCTCCGCGCGACACATGAAATCTGACGATACGACTACCTGGGTGGACCCGCAAGGGCTGTGAACTTCTCCGGTGTATCGACCGATTGAGTCCACAGTCGAAAGCCGCCCTTCATGACGGCGATGCTGTTCAGTCAAGAAACGCTTGAAGCCAATGAGAGACGTGGCGAGCGAGCTTGCTCGCGCTGGTGCGCAAAGCGTACCCAACAAAGCGATTGCGGTCTTTCAGAACGAACTCGACGATAGATGTTGGGGCTGCTGTGCAGCCCAGCGCGAGCAAGCTCGCTCGCCACGGGGGATGTATTGAGCAACCTTGTCCTTGACTGAGCAACATTGCAGTCATGACTGGCCATCATCATTCATCCGCAATGGACCCAAGGAGTCGACCGACGGCATCCAGCACCACCTCGGGGGCTTCTCGATGGGGGACATGCTGGCAATTGTCCAGAATCAGGTAATCCCCGGGCGTCGTCGCCAGCCCGGCGATGCGCACGGGATGCAAAGCGGAGCCGTACTCGTCGTGCTCGCCGTGCAGCGCAAGCAGTGGACAATCAATGGCGTCGATTGTGCTTTCAAGCGTCCAGTCGCTGAAGGCTTCCGACAACCAGGTGTCGGTCCAGGCCGACAGCACCCAGTGCGCTTTGTCGCCATGATACTTCTCAAGACGCGCCATCTGCCCTGGCGCTTCGAATTGCGCCTTGGCAACCCGAATGCCGTGCAGCGTCCGCTCTTCGACAAACGCCTGGGCCGCGATGGTGATCAACGCGACGCAGCTTTGCGGGTACAGGGCGGCGCAATGCGCTGCCATCGCGCCGCCAACGCTATGGCCCAGGGCGATGAACCGGTCCAGTTGCAACTCGGTCCTGAGAATCGCGAAGAAGCGCTCAGCTTCGTCGCGAATGAAATGCAGCGGCAAGTCTCCCGGATAAGCATCGGACTCCCCGAAGCCGAGCCGGTCGTAGGCAATCACCTCATGCCCCGTGGCCTGACAGAGCCGCTGTGGAAAGTCTCGCCACAACTGGACGCATCCAAGGGAGTCATGAAACAGCACGATCGGCGGTTTTACCCGGCTACGTGCCACGTCCAGCGGCAACCAGCGTCGCGCAAACAGCCGCCCGTGAGGTGTATCGATCCAGACTGTCTCGGCATTGATGAACGATGGCATTAAAGTCCTCGGCTGACCGCTCAGGGGCATTGGATATGCGAAGCGTACCCGTGGCGAGTATACCGATCAGAACGGTAGGGAAATTCGGCAACCGGGTAGAGACAACGCCTGTCGAGACGCAACATTGCCACACTCCCCTGCAACTCGTCCCGCTGGATGACCTCGCGCATTGGCGGATGTCAGCTGATAATGCAGTGGTTTCCCTGATTGCCAGCAGTGCTCCCTGCACGTTCGCCGAGGATCCGAAAAATGCCGCTGACCCTTTACTTCCATCCGCTGGCGTCGTTCTGCCACAAAGTGCTGATTGCGCTCTACGAACACGGCATCGAATTCGAAAGGAGGATCATCGATCTCGCCAACGATGCCGACAGAGCCGAGCTTCAGGCGCTATGGCCAATCGGCAAATTCCCGGTCATCCGCGATCACGCCCGGCAGCGCGATGTGCCGGAGTCGAGTGTCATCATCGAGTATCTGGACCGATTTCATGCAGGCCCACACCACCTGCTGCCCGGTGATTGGGATACCGCGCTGGAGGTCCGTCTGTGGGACCGGTTTTTTGACCACTACATCCAGGTGCCGATGCAACAGATAGTCGCCGATCGCCTGCGCGGCTCTGCCGGTGACATGACGAACGCGCGCACCACACTGATGACCGCATACGGCATGCTCGAGCGCCAGATGGCATCCCGAACCTGGGTGGCCAGCCCGGACTTCAGCATGGCCGATTGCGCCGCGGCCCCGGCACTGTTCTATGCCAGCACGCTCCTGCCGTTTCCCGACGGCTATCGGCACTTGAGCGCCTATTTCGACAGGCTGACCCACCGCCCCTCATTCCAGCGAGTCATCGACGAAGCCAGGCCCTACTTTTGCCACTATCCGTTTGCCAACGCCATCCCTGAGCGGTTTCGCTAGCGGCCGGGCATGTCGGGGAATTCAGGCATTCTCAAACACGGTATTCACAGTATCGCCCTCCGGGTTCAAACCGCCTGTCGCCACAGGGGTCACTCCCAGGCTAACCGGCGCAAACGAACTACGCTGATCAAGCACTGACTCCCCTGCCCATGGAACCGGACAATGAACAGGATTGCTTCTGCCGCTATCGCGTTGTCCGTGCTCTTCGCACTGTCAAATACAGCATTGGCTGAAACCTCGGCGCATCAGGATGCCCGCACATTCGTTGCCCAGACTCAGATGGGGCGTAACCTCCCCATACTTGCACTGTCGGCAGCAAAGAGAACAATCACCTACGCGATGATCGTCTCAACGCTTGGAAGTGCCGATGCAGGCCGTGCCGTGTCTGACGAAATCAATGCATTGCTGCCGCAGTATCAGCCCAAGTGGGATGAGAACCTTGCGGCAGCCTATGAGAAGTCGTTCTCCCAGGAAGAGTTGTCATCACTCGTAGCGGACGGCCGCGCATCAAAGTACGCCGGAAAAGTGAAAGAACGGCAAACCGAAGTTGGTCGCGATATGCAGTCGAGTTCCGAGCCCCTTCTGATTGCGCTCATTACCGAGGCACTCAATGCGACCCTGGCCAAACACGTCCCGCAATAGGCCTGAGTACCGGGCCGGCATTCGTACCAGTACTCCCCTGCAATCCACACCACCGCTCACTCAGCCGGAGAACACATAGCGTCCCTTGATCTTTTTGGGTGCAAGAAACGCCAGGTCCGGAAACAGCTTCTGACGAACGTAGCAGACGAAAACCAGCATCCCGATACTGATCGCCAGACCGACAAAGGTAGAGACAGAGCCTGAGGCCAGCCCTTCCAGCTGCCTCGGCGCAGAGACCAGCGACAGAATAATGTAGGCGTTGTAAGCACCTGCCAGGTGATTGTAGAACCCCCAGGCAAACAACAGCGGGATCAGCGCGCTCAGGCCGCCAATGATCCACCCGGCGTTAGGCCCGATGCTTGAGCCCACGGCAAAACCGATCAGCAGCGCCAAGGTGGCCTGGATAAACATGAGTGTAATCACGGTATTGACCTTGCGGTCATGCATATCGCAGAGATAGGGGTCGGGATTTGCAGCAATCAAATAAGCAAGCAGTCTGTCTTTGACCCCTTGGCCTGAGAGCTGAGCGAATACTTCCGACTTTGGGACTCCGGACGAAAGCAGTTCCTTTACTTTGGCTTTAGCTTGTTTTTTGTTCATATCGAGTGACGACTCCATGGCACACACTCACATTGCGATGAGGTCTGAAGCGCGGTGATCACGCGGCCACACGCCTGTGTGGACGGTGTTCCCTTCAGCCCGATCAGGTCACT
Organism: Pseudomonas sp. FW300-N1A1; assembly: GCF_058789115.1. Lineage (NCBI taxonomy): Bacteria > Pseudomonadati > Pseudomonadota > Gammaproteobacteria > Pseudomonadales > Pseudomonadaceae > Pseudomonas > Pseudomonas sp. FW300-N1A1. Next base: position 24,514 of record NZ_JBYTBK010000037.1, read on the forward strand.
GAGCAAGCATAGCTACTAATTTTCCACTGTTGCTTACACGGCAGCCACGGCCATTGTCTGCCGGCCCGGGTTGGCTGTATCGGCTCCAAAGCGCTCGGTGGACAGAGCCAGGGCCCAAGAGTGGCTATGCTTGAACTTGTTGCCAACCCCTGGCAGCCACATCGTGGAAGGAGGCGTTCGAGATGCAGCTCATCACGTTGAAAATCGACAAGCCGGAGGCGACAAACTTCATCTTTGGCCAGACGCACTTCATCAAGTCCGTCGAGGACATCCACGAAGCCCTGGTCAATACCGTCCCGGGCATCCTGTTCGGCGTGGCCTTTTGTGAAGCCTCCGGAAAGTGCCTGGTGCGCTGGTCCGGCACCGATACCGCGATGATCGAACTGGCCCGCCAGAATGCGCAAACCATCGGCGCCGGTCATAGCTTCATGATCTTTCTGGGCGACGGTTTTTATCCGCTGAACGTATTGAACGCCGTGAAGATGGTGCCGGAGGTGTGCCGGATCTTTTGTGCAACGGCCAATCCCACTGAAGTGATTGTCGCCGAGACGGCACAAGGGCGGGCGGTCCTGGGCGTGGTGGATGGCTTCTGTGCCCGGGACATCGAGGGCGACGACGATATCCTGTGGCGCAAGGACCTTTTGCGCCAGATCGGCTACAAACAGTGATCAACAAGACGCGCACGTGGCAACAGTAGGCTAGGCTTTGAGCAGCTCATTGCTCACGATGCTCGATTCTGCAGGGTTTGGTTGTTTCTGGAGAGCGTCTGCAACAGCTATCTCAGACAGGCCCAAACTGTTCACGCAGGACTGACGTGATGACCGAGCCCCTCTTAAGCTTTGACGCCCTCAAGCGCGCCGCTGCCAGCGGTGAAATCGATACCGTGCTGGTCTGCATGGTCGACATGCAAGGACGATTGGTCGGCAAGCGCTTCCAGGTCGAGTTTTTCATCGACAGCGGCCATGAAGAAACCCACTGCTGCAACTACCTGCTGGCCGACGACATCGACATGGAACCGGTGCCAGGTTACGCCGCGGCCAGCTGGAGCAAAGGCTATGGCGACTTTGTGCTCAAGCCCGACATGGCCACGCTGCGGCGCGTACCCTGGCTCGAGTGTACGGCGCTGGTACTGTGCGACGTGCTCGATCATCACCATCGGCAGGACCTGCCGCACAGCCCGCGGGCGATTCTGAAAAAGCAGGTCGAGCGCCTGCGCGAGCGTGGCTATACCGGCATGTTCGCCTCGGAGCTCGAGTTCTACCTGTTTAATGAAAGCTATGAAGCCATCCACCAGCGCAACTATCACCACCCCAAGACCGCCGGTCATTACATCGAGGATTACAACATCCTGCAGACGACTCGCGAGGAGCCGGTGCTGCGGGCCATTCGCAAGCACCTGCAGGCATCCGGCATTCCCGTGGAAAACTCCAAGGGCGAATGGGGCCCCGGCCAGGAAGAGATCAACATCCGCTATGCCGATGCCCTGACCATGGCCGACCACCATGTCATCATCAAGCACGCCTGCAAGGAGATCGCGCAATTGCAGGGCAAGGCGATCACCTTCATGGCCAAGTGGCGCTATGACGCCGCCGGTTCCAGCAGCCATATCCATAACTCGCTGTGGGACAAGAACGCTAAAAAGCCGCTGTTCTTTGACCCCAAGGCCGAGTTTGGCATGTCGGCGCTGATGCGCTCGTGGGTGGCCGGGCAACTCAAGTACGCCAACGACATCACCTGCTTTCTCGCGCCCTATATCAACTCCTACAAGCGCTTCCAGGCCGGCACCTTCGCGCCGACGCGGGCGGTGTGGAGTCGGGACAACCGCACCGCAGGCTTTCGCTTGTGTGCCGAAGGCAGCAAGGCCATCCGCATCGAATGCCGCATCGGCGGTGCCGACCTCAACCCCTACCTGGCCTTCGCCGCGTTGATTGCCGCGGGGCTGGCCGGGATCGACGAGAAGCTCGAACTCGCGCCGCCTTTCGAGGGTGATGCCTATCAGGATGAACAGTTGCCTGAGGTATCGAAGACCCTGCGCGAGGCCTGCGCCGCACTCAAGACCTCGCGCATGTTGCGCGAGGCCTTGGGTGATGAAGTGATCGATCACTATGTGCACACCGCCGAGTGGGAGCAGAAAGAGTACGACCGGCGGATAACCGACTGGGAACTGCAGCGCGGCTTCGAGCGCTATTGAGAACACCATGACGGCAAAGGTTCAGCTCATCTCCCCGGTCGATGGCCGGGTCTACGTCGAACGCCAGTGCGCCGATGCGGCGCAGATCGAGCAGGCGCTGGCGGCCGCCGCAACGGCCCAGGAGCGCTGGAAACGTCGGCCATTGAGCGAACGCGCGGTGCTGTGCAACGCCGCCGTGGACGCAATGCTGTCGATGCAGGATCAGATCGTGCCAGAGCTGGCGTGGCAGATGGGCCGTCCGGTGCGCTTTGGTGCCGGTGAACTGCGGGGTTTCGCAGAACGTGCCCGCTACATGATCGCCATCGCCGCTGATGCGCTGGCGGCAGTAGAGCCCGAGCCGGTTTCGGGTTTTCGGCGCACGATCAAGCGCGAGCCGCTGGGTACGGTGCTGGTGGTCGCGCCCTGGAACTACCCCTACCTGACGGCGGTGAACACGATCATCCCGGCGCTGATGGCGGGCAACAGCGTGATCCTCAAGCATGCCACGCAAACCCTGCTGGTCGGCGAACGTTTCGCCGAAGCCTTGCGTCGCGCCCATTTGCCCACCGGCCTGTTCCACAACCTGCTGCTCGATCATCGGCAAACCGCCGAAATCATTGCTTCAGGCCGCGTGCAACAAGTGAACTTCACCGGCTCAGTCCAGGCCGGCGAGGCCATGGAGGCCGCCGCCATGGGGCGTTTTATCGGCATGGGGCTGGAGTTGGGCGGCAAAGACCCGGCCTACGTACGGGCGGACGCCAACCTTGAGCATGCGGTGGAGAACCTGGTCGACGGCAGCTTCTTCAATTCCGGGCAAAGCTGCTGCGCCATCGAGCGCATCTATGTCGACCGCACCCTCTACCCGGCCTTTGTCGAGCGCTTCGTCGCCTTGACCGGCCAGTATGTGCTGGGCAACCCGCTGGACGAGGCCACCACGCTCGGCCCGCTGGTCTCACCCGGTGCCGCGGAGTTCGTTCGCGGACAGATTACCCAGGCCCTGGCACAGGGCGCCAGGGCGTTGATCGATCCAAAGGCCTTTGCCGCCGACGTACCAGGCAGTGCCTACCTCGCCCCGCAGGTCCTGGTGGACGTCACCCATCAGATGTCGGTAATGCGCGAGGAAAGCTTCGGCCCGGTGGTCGGCATCATGCCGGTGGCCGGCGACGAGGAAGCCATTGCCTTGATGAACGACAGTCCGTTCGGGCTCAGCGCTTCCCTCTGGACCCAGGACCTCGCTGCCGCCGAACGCCTGGGCGATGAGCTCGCCACCGGCACGGTGTTCATGAACCGCTGCGACTATCTGGACCCGGCACTGGCCTGGACCGGGGTCAAGCACAGCGGACGCGGCATCACCCTGTCGCGCCTTGGCTACGAGCACCTGACCCGAGCCAAATCCTTCCATCTGCGCCACGAGGTGTAGAGCATGAGCCTGACCGGAAACTGGAACTACCCCACGAGCATTCGCTTCGGTGTCGGGCGCATTGCCGAACTGGCCGAGGTCTGTCGCAGCCAGGGTATCCAACGACCGTTGCTGGTCACCGACAGTGGCCTGGCACGCGCGCCGATCACCCGGGCAGCGCTGGACGCCATGACGGCCGCCGGCCTTGGCGTCGCGCTGTTTTGTGACCTCAAGCCCAATCCGGTGGAAGCCAACCTGGCCGGTGGGCTCGATGCCTGGCGCGCCGGCCGGCACGACGGGGTGGTCGCCTTCGGCGGTGGCAGCGGCCTGGACATGGGCAAGCTGATTGCTTTCATGAGTGGCCAGACCCGACCGGTCTGGGATTTCGAAGACATCGGCGACTACTGGACCCGCGCCGACGACAGCCACATCGCCCCGGTCATTGCGGTACCGACCACCGCAGGGACAGGCTCCGAAGTCGGCCGGGCGGCGGTGATCATCGACGAGCTGACCCACACCAAGCGCATCATCTTCCATCCAAAGATGATGCCGCGCGTGGTCATCAGCGACCCGGCTCTCACCGTCGGCATGCCGGCCAAGGTCACCGCCGGCACCGGCATGGATGCGTTCGCCCATTGCCTGGAATCCTACTGCGCCCCCGGCTTTCATCCCATGGCCGAAGGCATTGCGGTGGAAGGCATGCGCCTGGTCGCCAATGCCCTGGTACGGGCCGTCCACATGCCCTCGGACCTCGACGCGCGCGCGCACATGCTCGCGGCCGCCGCGATGGGCGCTACCGCCTTCCAGAAAGGCCTGGGCGGGATGCACGCCCTCTCCCATCCGGTGGGCGCCCTGTACGACACCCACCACGGCATGACCAACGCCACCTTCATGCCCTACGTCCTGCAGTTCAATCGACCCGCCATCGAGGAGCGCATCACCCGCCTGGCGGCGTATCTGCGCCTGCCCTCCCCGGGTTTCGACAGCTTCCTGGCCTTCGTCCTCAAGCTGCGCAAGGACATCGGCGTCCCCCACACCCTGTTCGAGCTGGGTGTGGATGACCGGCAGGCCGACCTGATCGCGGACATGGCGATTGTCGACCCCTCGGCCAGCGGCAACCCGCTGCCATTGACCCGGGGTGGTGCGGCCAGCATTTTCGACGCGGCTTATCACGGCCGCCTCTAGAGCAGTTGCCTGTCCAGGACTGAGGCTTGAACACGCATCGGGACAGGTTTGATCCATTAGCAGCAGGAGCAGTACGACAAGGTGTTGAAGGCCAGCCCATTGTGCAACGCATACGCCAATGGATCTGAATCAAAACCTGATGGGGCACACACAATGAATCCAGTAAGCCAGCCCGGCACCGGCGTGCAAGACGATGACGTCAAGGTGCTGCACAGCATGGGCTATGCCCAGCAACTCTCACGCCGAATGGGCGTTTTCTCCAACTTTGCCATTTCCTTTTCGATCATCTGCATCCTCTCGGGTGGCATCAACTCACTGGCCCAGGGCACCTCGGGCGCGGGCGGCGCGGCCATCGGCATCGGCTGGCCAATCGGCTGCCTGATCTCCGGGGTGTTCGCCATGGCCATGGCGCAGATCTCCTCGGCCTACCCCACCGCTGGCGGTCTCTATCACTGGAGTTCGATTCTCGGTAATCGCTTCACCGGCTGGCTGACGGCCTGGTTCAATCTGTTGGGACTGGTGACGGTGCTTGGCGCGATCAACGTCGGTACCTATTACTTCTTTTTCGGTGCCTTCGGGCCGGCCCTGGGAATGGAGGACACGACCACCACACGGATCATTTTCCTGGCCATCCTGACGGGCATCCAGGCCTTGTGTAACCACTTCGGGATCGGGCTGACCGCAAAGCTCACCGACTTCTCGGGCTACCTGATCTTCGCCACGGCGATCGCACTGACCATCACCTGCCTGATCGCGGCCCCCAGCTATGAGTTCGTCCGGCTGGTGACCTTCGGCAACTATTCCGGCGAGGCTGGCGGCAACGTCTGGCCACAGGTTTCCAATAGCTGGATCTTCATGCTCGGCCTGCTGTTGCCGATCTACACCATCACCGGTTATGACGCTTCGGCGCACACCTCCGAGGAGACCCGGCAGGCGGCCAAGTCGGTGCCGGTGGGGATGGTCATGTCGGTGGTCTGGTCACTGCTGTTCGGCTGGCTCATGCTCAGCTCGTTTGTGCTGATGCTGCCCAGCATGGACGAAGCGGCAACCAAAGGATGGAACGTGTTCTTCTGGGCAATGGACACCCAGGTCAATCCCGCCGTCAAGATGGCGCTGTACCTGGCGATCTTCATCTCGCAGTTTCTCTGCGGGCTGGCCACCGTGACCTCGGTCTCGCGGATGATCTTCGCCTTCTCTCGTGACGGCGGCCTGCCCTGCTCGAAAGCACTGGCCAAGGTCTCGACTACCCATCGCAGCCCGGTGGCAGCGATCTGGACTGGCGCCACGCTGGCGGTGCTGTTCGTCTGGGGATCGTCCCTGGTCTCGATCGGCGAAACGCCGGTCTACACCATCGTGGTGTCCTGCACGGTGATCTTCCTGTTCTTCTCGTTCATCATTCCCATCGTGCTCGGCCTGTTCACCTTCGGCACCCCGAAGTGGCCGACCATGGGCCCGTGGAACATGGGGCGCTGGTTGTACTCGTTCTTCGCCATCCTTTCGGTCCTCTCCATGGTGCTGATCTTCATCATCGGCATCCAGCCACCGAACGACTGGGCGCTGTACATCACCATCGGCTTCCTGATCCTGACTGCCATTGTCTGGTTCGCCTTTGAAGCCCGGCGCTTCCAGGGCCCGCCCGTGGGCGAGATGATCATCAAGCGCCAGGCCGAAATCGCCGCGGCCGAAGAGGCGTTGAACAAACAAGCGCCAAGCTGATCGCCACACCCCTGAAAAAAGGGGCGCCGAGCGTAGTGCCTGCCAGTCAAGGATTTGAACCCTGCAATCCTTGTGGGAGCGCAATGCCGCCCGCCCCGCCCCCACAGGTTGCGCATGGCTGTACTCCTCGATGTCAAAGCAAGACGACAAGCTTGCCAAGTGCACGATCGCTTTCCATCAAGCGATGAGCATCGCGGACTTCGTCGAAGGCGAAGGTTCGGGTGCGGATGGACGGAATTCTCCCGGCAGCCATTTCCCGTGCAAGCCACGGCAACGGCGTGTTGTGTAATGGCAATGCCGGTGTTCCCAGCAGACCGCTGGGAAAGAAATTCAGTCGCGTCCCACCGGGCAAATCCTGCATCAGGTGGAGGCGTTCCACGACTGGCGGGCCACCGAGCAGACCAATAACGCTCACCGCACCGAACGGTCGCAGCGTCTTGAGCGTGTCGCGCAACGTTGTGGCCCCGACGACTTCCAGTGCCGCGTCCACCCCCTCGGGAGCGACTTCGCCAATACGCCCGGCGATGTCACCGTTGTCGACGACGACCTCGTCGGCGCCCATTTCGTAAAGACGTTGGGCGTTCGCCGCAGTGCGTGTAGTCGCGATCACGGTCAATCCGCGAGCCTTGGCATAAATGATGGCGGCCAGGCCAACCGATGAAGTGCCGCCCCGTATCAGCAACGTCTGGCCTCGTTGAATGGCCAGGCTCTTGTCGAGTGCCCCCCACACAGTGAGATAAGCCTCCGGTAGCGTGGCGAGTTCTTCCCATGAAAGAGAGGTGTCATCCAGAGAGATCACATTGCTGCGCAGGACCGTAACCTGCTCGGCATAACTGCCGTTGCGGCTGAACTGCATGCCACCCATGGCCGTAGCCACGCGTTGCCCCGTGCGCAAGACACCGGCCGGGTCATGGAGAACTTCACCCACGGCCTCAATGCCGGGCACCCGCGGTGCGGTGATATCACCCATTTTGCCGGCGCGCAGGTAGGTTTCTGCACGGTTGAGGCCAAATGCACGGACACGGATTTGCACTTCGTCCGCCGTTGGCTCGGGTGTGGGGATATCTCGCATCTGCAGGACTTGCGGGCCACCCGGTTGTTCAATCACATAGGCTTTCATGGTCGTTTCCTCAGGTACGTGGCTGGTTGGTGGCGAACAAGTAACGATGGATCTTCCACCCGGTGTGCTCGCGTCGGAGCACGAACAGTTCATTGTTGCCTTCGGTCACTTCGACATCGGCAGCCAGGAGACGGGTGCGACCCGAAGACGAGGTCCGCACCCAGGCCCAGTCGCCTGCTTCTTCGATCTCGTGGATGTCAAAACGGATATTGAACTGGAGGGTATTGAAGACCTGCTCGTAACCCGCCCGCACCGCATCGCGCCCGATCAGGGCCGGGGCGTGCTGTGGCATGAACACCGGAGCGCTGCCATACAGGCCAAGGATGGTCTCGATGTCAGCGAGATTAAGTGCGTTTTCGTAGGTTTTGAGGATGGACTCAATTGTCATGGGGAGACTCCTGGTGGGTTGAATCGGTTGCCTTCAAGCAAGTGAAGGCACTATCCACCACTCGAATCTGGAAGATAATCCACGCAGGAGATAAGCTGACTTTCAAAAATGAGAGGAACGATACAATGGACTTCAACGCCGTCCGGATGTTCGTCAGCGTGGCGCAGACCGGTAGCCTCTCGGCTGCGGCCGAACGCCTGAATATTCCGCTACCGACATTGAGCCGACGCATTCGTGAGCTTGAGCAGCAGTTGAAGGTGCAACTGCTCGAACGTTCCGTACGTGGCACCAGACTCACTGATTCGGGGACGCGCTTGTACGAACACGCCAGCCGTGGCATTGAGGCCTTGATTGAAGGCCAGCAGGCCGTGATCAGTGACCAGGCGCATTTGAAAGGACGCTTGCGGCTGTCATTGCCGCCGTCATTCGAACCCTGGTGGGACGTACTGTCGGCGTTTCAGCGTCGCTATCCGCAGATCCAGGTCAGCGTCTACACCACCGAGCGCCGTATCGACCTCATCGAAGACGGTGTCGACGTGGCACTGCGCGTAGGCATGATCACCCACGAGACCATGGTCGCCCGCCGCATGCTGACCTATCGTCACGTCCTCGTGGCCAGCCCGGCATTAATTGAGCGGATGGGCGCGCCCGGCAGCGTCGAAGCACTGCACGGTTATCCATGTGCAGTCTGGAGCCGGGGCAGCAAAACGACATGGTCGCTGGGGGGCGTGGCATTCGAACCTGATGCGATGCTGTCCACCAACGATTATGTGCACCTACGTAGCCGGGCGCTGGTCGGTGATGTGGTAACGGAGCTGCCGCCCTTCCTGGCGGCGAGCGCCATCCGGGAAGGACGGTTGATTGCCCTGCTTCCCGAACATCCTCTGCCGGAACAGCAAATCAACTTGCTCTACCCTTCACATCGTCACCCGTCTGCCATCGTGCGTGCGTACCTGGACTTCTCACAGGGGTACATGGGGTATCTCGCCGAGGTGTCGTCCACGGCCGGATAAAAGATGAACCAGGGCGTTTCCCACCTGATGCAACATAGCGCCCTGAGTTGATAGCCGTCCTTCGTGAACACCCAGGGATGTGTGCAAGCCTCACGACCACAGCGTGTGCCCGCCAGAATGGTTTACATCTCGCAATACCTGTTTGACCTTCACCGGGATGAGCTATCGTGTGCGGGATTCGCCTGCACTCTGCCAACATCATGTAAGGACACTCGATGAATCGCCCCGCACGCCATCCGCTTGTTTTCGCCCTGGCGCTCACCGGCACACTCGCCGCCAGCAGCGTCCTGGCCTCTCAGGTTGTTGCCGCACAAGCTGCCCCACCCGGCCCGGTCGCCGACACCAAGGTGACTGAACCGTACGTGCGCATGATGGCCCGTGAAGCCTATTTCTGGGGTTGGCCGATGGCCAATATCTTCAACCGCCGCCAGGCGTTCAAGGACCTGCCCGAACCCGGATTGATGGGCGGCATCGTGCCCGTGGCGCCGATCAACCGGCTGTCGATGCTCAGCGATTACATCGCCCCGGCCGAGCGCCTCGTGGCCTGCCCGAACCAGGACGTGGTGTACGGTGCGGGCAGCATTGCCCTGGACCTGGAGCCGGTGGTGTTGCAGGTACCGGATTTCGGTAGCCGTTTCTGGGTGTACCAGGTGGTCGACCTGCGCTCCGACAGCTTTGCCGAACTGGGCAAGATGTATGGCACCCAACCCGGCTTCTATCTGTTGGTCGGTCCGGACTGGAAAGGCACTGTGCCGCCCGGCATCACCAAGGTGTTCCGCGCCAACACCAACACCGGCTTCGTGATTCCCCGGGTATTCCAGGACGACACGGCCGCCGATCGCCAGGCCGTGCAGCCAGCCCTGTCCGGAATCGACATGTACCCGCTGTCCAGGTACGACGGCAAGGTCAAGCAGCGTGACTGGAGACAGCTGGCAAAATTTCCTTCCCAGGCCCAGGGCGACGCCGAGACCAAGTGGGTCATGCCGGAGAAATTCTTCGACGAACTGCCTGCCCTGCTCAAGGACGCCAAGCCGTTGCCGGGTGAAGAAGCCCGCTACGCACAGTTGGCCACCCTCGCCGCCATCGCGAAGGCCAACCCGCAACTCAGGGCGGCAATGATTGACGAGGCGAAAAAAGCCGACAGCGAAGTCATCGACCCGCTGCTGCAGTTCCGCAACTATGGCCTGCAACTGCCCGACCACTGGAGCACCATCAGTAACGGCGCGGCGTTTGGCACCGACTACTTCAGCCGCACCGCCGTGGCGCGCTCGAATATCTTCGTCAACCAGCAGAAAGAGACCAAGTACTTCTACCAGGACCTCGACCAGTCCGGCGTTCGTCTCAACGGCCAGCATGGCTACAGCGTGACCTTCGCCAAGGGCAAGCTGCCGCCGGTCAAGGGCTTCTGGTCGCTGACGCTGTACAACGAACATCACTTCTTCGCCCCGAATGACCTGGGCCGCTACTCCATCGGCACCAAGAACAAATCCCTGAAAACCAACGCCGACGGCTCGCTGACGATCTACGTGCAAAGCACCTCGCCAGGCAAGGACAAGGAAAGCAACTGGCTGCCCGCGCCCAAAGATGCTGACTTCTCGCTGTACATCCGCGCGTATTGGCCAGAGGCGGCCACGCTCAACGGCCAGTGGACACCTCCGCCCGTTGTCAAAACCCACTGATTGACGTGAACAGGAGTTCACCATGCATACCGTGACCAAAACCCTGGGCGCACTGGCCCTGGGGATCTCCTTGAGTGCCAGCGTGCAGGCCGCGTCGCACTATGAGCAACTGGCCGACCTGCCATTTGCCGGGGGCTATCCCACCCTCGAAGGCGTTGCGCAACTGAAGAATGAGTTGCTGTTCCAACGCGCCGTGCAGTCTTACATCTGGGCCCTGCCCGCGCTGAACATGTACGCCATGAAAGAAGGCTCGGAGAAAATCTTCGGCGCCGGCTACAACGTGCTGCCGATCTGGAAGGATCGGCTCAATGCCAAGACCCGGGTCACCACGCCGAACTCCGACGTGATCTACGCCATGGGCTACCTGGACCTGAAACAGGACGGGCCGATGGTGATCGAAGTCCCGCCGGGGTTGCAGGGCATTCTCGATGACTTCTTCCAGCGCCCGATCTGCTCTGTAGGGCAGATCGATGGCCGCCAGTGGTGCGGCGACGTCGGCCTGCCGGGGCCGGACAAAGGCAAGGGCGGCAAATACCTGGTGTTGCCACCGGACTACCAGGGCGAGGTCCCGCCGGGCTACCTGACCTATCGTTCGCGCACCTACGGGGTGTTCGTGTTCTGGCGCGGCTTCTTCAAGGACCCGAAACAGCTCGAAGCGCCGGTCAAGGTCATGGAGCAGACACGTATTTACCCATTGGGCAAACAGGCCACGGCCAAGGCGATGGAGTTCCCCAACGCCTCCAGGACCCCGGCCAATATGCTCTACCCCACCGATGGCAGTGCGTTCGACATGCTGTCGCGCTTCATCGAGCATGAATACGTCGACCCGCAAGACATGGAAATGCGCGGTATGCTGGCGGCGCTGGGGATGATCAAGGGCCAGCCCTTCAAACCCGACGCGGCCACCCGCAACCTGCTGGACAAGGCGGCGAAAACCGCCAGCAAAATCGGCCATGCCATTTCCTACATCCCACAAACCATCGTCGCCGACGGCACCTGGTACCCGGACCGCAAGTGGCTGAACGTTTTCCCCGGCAATGCCACGTTCACCGCCGACACCTTCAACTACATCGACCCACGCACCGGCTTCTTCACCAATGCCTACTCCGCGAGTCCGGGCATGGCGGTGAACATGGAAAATGTCGGGGCCAAATACCCGGCGACCTTTGTCGATGCCAAGGGCCAGTTCCTCTCGGGCAGCAACGCCTACACGCTGAACCTGCCTAAAGGCATCCCGGCCGCGTTGTTCTGGTCGGTCACCGCGTACGACTCGATCACGGCCTCGGGCCTGGACAATGGACAGCCGTTCCCGTCGCTGAACGCCATGGACAAACCGCAGGTCAATGCCGACGGTTCGATCGACGTCCACTTTGGACCCGACTCCCCGGGCGCCGGCAAGAACTGGATTCGCACCGTGCCTGGCGAAGGCTTCTTCGTGATTCTGCGGCTGTACGGCCCGACCAAGGCGTTCTTCGACAAGGCGTGGAAACCGAGCGATTTGCACCAGCGGCCTTGACCGGATGCGGCCTTGCGGTATGAGCGGATCCGTGGCGCTCATACCGCAGAGCGGTTGACACGCAGGCCCCTGCAAAACACTATCGACTCATGACCTATACACGCTCCATCCACATGATGTGCTCCTCCATGACCGCTTCCGGCGGGCCATGAGGGTGTGCGTTCGCAGGATTTGACGTGACAACCCAAGGCCCCGCCAGCAATGGACGGGGCCTTTTAGTGCGCCGTCCGCCTATGGCTAACGGAGACTGAAATGTTCGAGATCAGACGAGCAACGCCAAGCGACGCCCAAACGGCGTTCGACATTCGCGCCCAGGCGATACGGCACCAATGCATCGGCGCCTATACCACGGAGCAAATGCTGGCCTGGACCGCCGGATCAGCCAAGGATGGGTACAACGATCTGATGGCAAACCATTTTTACCTCGGGTGCATTCAGGGTGAACCCGTGGCCACTGGAATGCTTGATCTGGAGAAGAGCGAAGTCGGTGCGATCTTCGTACTCCCCGGGTTTATGCAACGGGGTATCGGTAAAAGAATCCTCGACCACCTTGAAGGCCTGGCTCGGGATTGCGGGTTGGCGGTGGTCAATCTGGACGCTACGTTGAACGCTGCACACTTTTACCGGCGCTGCGGCTACGTGGGTGTTGAGCCTGCCATTTACCACTCCCCCTCAGGGTTGGTGCTGGCGTGTGTGCCTATGGAGAAGCGGCTTTTGTAACCTTGGCACGGATGAGGACACACACTGCCAAACCGTCGCGCAACCGGGCGTAACGGTTTGGCCATGAGCGCTATTTGTCTGACTTGATGCTGGTCCAGACCCGGGTACGAACCCGTTCGAGTTTTTGCGGCAGCGGTTGCACGACATAGAGCTTTTTCAAGGCCTCGCGGGTCGGCGTCAGGTCCGGGTTGCCCGTGATCTCTTTGTTGATCAGCGCCAGCGAGTCTTTGTTGGGATTGGGATAACCGAGAAAGTCACTGATGGGCGCAATGACTTTCGGGTCCAGCAGGGTGTTGAGGAATTCGTGGGCCTCGGTGACATTCTTCGCGCTTTTGGGGATGGCAAAGGTGTCGAACCAGATCGGCGCGCCTTCCTTGGGCAAGCGCCAGTCGACGACCACGCCGTTACCCGCCTCTTTGGCGCGATTGCCGAACTGGTAGAAACTGCCGGAGTAGCCGATGGCAACGCAAATATCGCCATTGGCGATGTCGGTCATGTACTTGGCAGAGTTGAAGTAGGTGACGTAAGGGCGAATCTTCAACATCAGCGCCTTGGCTTTTTCGTAGTCATCCGGGTTCTGGCTGTTAGGGTCAAGCCCCAGGTAATGCAGGGCCAGCGGCAGGATTTCCGAGGGTGAGTCGAGCATCGCCACGCCACAGGACTTGAGCTTCTCCATGTTCTCGGGCTTGAACACCAGGTCCCAACTGTCCACCGGAGCATTCTCCCCCAGCGCCGCCTTGACCTTGGCCGGATTGAAACCGATCAGCACGGTGCCATACATGTAAGGCACGCCGTACTGGTTTCCGGGGTCGTTAGTGTCCAGCAGCTTGAGCAATTCGGGGTCCAGGTGCTGCCAGTTGGGCAACCTGGATTTATCCAGCTTCTGGAACACACCGGCCTTGATCTGGGTATCGATGAACTGGTTTGACGGCACCACCAGGTCGTATCCCGAGTTACCGGTCAACAGCTTGGCTTCCAGGGCTTCGTTGGTGTCGAACGTATCCCAGGTGACCTTGATCCCACTGTCCCTGGAAAATTCCTTGGGCACGGACGGCAGGATGTAGTCCGCCCAGTTGTACACCCGCAGTTCGCGCTGTTCGGCGTGCACTGCGCTGGTCAGCAGCGTCAGCCCACACAGCGTGACACCCAGCCTGCGTTTTAGCGTGTCCATGAATGGCTCCCCAAGTGTGGCGTGAGTTCGATGGTTTTTATGTTCTGTACACGGCAGCGACCCTTGGAAAAGGCCAAGGGCTGGAGGATCTGAAGCCTGGTGGTGGTTGCGCCGCACGCGACTCAATCCCCGGTCGGGTCCTGATTCTTGCTGACAGGCGTAGCGGTTCACAGTGCGCGGTTGGCCAAAAAGAGATCGTAATGGCCAATATACGTGTCCCCTCGACGCCCCACCCTTGCCGCGGATAGGTCCTCGACCTCCGGTAAACATCTGGAAACAGCTAGCTAGTTGCCACACCCGGGATCGTCTGTTTGCATCGCTTCCCTGGATCAACCGCACGTCAAGGAGACAATCGATGAAAACCCTGGTGATAGGCGCCAGCAAAGGCTTGGGCAAGGCCCTGATCGAAGGATTGGGTGAGGCAGGCGATACGCTGTTGGGCGTCTCCCGCTCCCGGCCCGAAAACCTGATGGCAAGGCCCGGTGTTGATCTGAGATGGATTGAGGCCAACCTGGGCGAACCCGCAATGGCGGCGCAGATCATCGAGCAGGCGGTGATCGAGGATGGACTGGACACCCTGGTCTACAACCTGGGCATCTGGGAGGCGCAGGCCTTTGATCCGGCCTACGACTTCCGGGGGGATCACGACGACCAACTGCAAGCCATCGTCAACTGCAACATCACCTCGACCATTCTGCTGATCAAGCGCCTGCTTCCCGTACTGCTCAAAAGCGCCAATCCAAGGATCATCCTGACCGGATCGACATCAGGCTTGCCGCAGAGTGGACGGCCGGAAGTGGCCTTCGGTGCCTCCAAGTTCGCCCTGCGCGGTATCGCCGACGCCTTGCGCGAGGGTTATCGGGAGCAGCGCCTGGGCGTGACCTTGCTGAACCTCGGCTACCTCAATACCGAGGATGCGCTGAGCACACCACGAGCGCTGGCCGAGCAGCGCGGCGAAGGCCAACTGATCCCGGTGCATGACGTTGTACAGGTGGTGCGCATGGCCTTGAGCCTGTCTTCGGCCAGCTTCGTCAAGGAACTCACTTTGCCCGCGATCGGGGATGAGCGCTTCTGACGCTTGGGTAGAGGGTGGGCGCCCCCACCCTCGTCACTCAGGGTTCGAGCAGCACAATGCCTGCCTCAACCGCCGAGGCGATGATGTCCTTCGCCGGTACGTTGATCCAGGTGGCGGCGTCGACTTCCCCCGTTGCCGCCAGCCAGTGCCCGACCATCCGGTAACCGAGCGTATAGCCCAGCCAGCGCGGACGAGCCCCGGTACCAAAGAACCACTCGTTGTGGTCGTAGTACGTCGCCTCAAGTGCCCTGAGGTCGACGGGTGAGCATGCCAACTCTGCGGCGGTGAGGGCCTGCTCCCAAGGCTCGGGTTCGCTGTCGAGCAACTGCCTGACAAACTGGCCGGCCAGCCCCTCGCTGACCAGCGCCTCGCCCAGGGTCCAACCGTAGCCTGGCCCCGCCATGCGCAGGCAATGATGAACCTCGTGGATGACCTGCCGCTGCAAGGTGCCGTTGCGCAGGCTGGACGAGAAATTCGGGTTGTCCGGGTCGAGGGTCATCGAGAACATGCTGCTGCGATACGCTCGCCCGACGAGGCCCATTTCAGCAATGGTCTCGCCCGGCAGCCTCTGGATCAGCACATCCAGTCGTGGCGGCGGCAGCAGGCGGGAAATCGCCTGGTAGGCGACGTCGAATTCGTCGATCACATCACCACGAATCTCGCCAAGGCTCCCCGAGGCTTCCAGCCAGTGCAGCGTCCATGCGTCCATTGTCACCTCTTGATGGTCATCCCGGGTATGAAGTCCTTCATCCGGGTGCGCCATCATAACCATCGACAACCGGCCTGGCCAAAGCCGCTCTGTTTGCCCCTGAAGACGTTTTGGACTGCGCCACTGGCGGCGCGCTATTGTGACCCTCTATTGTTACTCCAGGATGGTTGCCCCCCTCCACCTCATCGGAACGAGGGGCTCTCTTTCTAACAAGGACTACCGATGCGCCTTCTGTTGCTTTGCCTGTTCAGCCTGTTGGCGGCCTGCCAATCCCATCACGTACTGCCGCCTCCGGCGCCAATCGCCCCGCAAGGGCGTGACCACGCCGACCTGGGAATGATCCGTGAACTCGCCACCGGCCGCACTCTCACCCCGCAGCAATTGGTCGAACGCCTCGCCAGCGCGCCGCGGGTACTGGTCGGCGAACAGCACGACAACCCCGATCACCACGCCGTGCAATTGTGGCTGCTGCGCGAACTGGCGGCGCAACGCCCCCAGGGCAGCCTGCTGATGGAAATGCTCAACCCCGACCAGCAGGCCAGGATCGATGCCGCGCAAACCGCGACCCGTGCCGGCCAGCCACCGGCCGATCCTTACCAGGCACTGGCCTGGCGAGCCAACTGGGACTGGAGTGTGTATGGCGCGCTGGTGACCTACGCCCTGGGGCAACCCTACCCGCTGCTGGCGGCCAACCTGGACCGGGCGCAGATCAGGCAGATCTACAAACAGCGTCCTGTGCTGACCGGCGATGCCTCCACCGCCCCACAGGTGCAAGCCACCTTGCTGGACGATATTCGCGAGTCCCATTGCGGCCTGTTGCCCGAAGCGCAGATGCCGGCGATGCTCGCCGTGCAGCAGCAACGTGACCGACGCATAGCCGAGCGCCTGCTGGCCGCACCGGCACCCGCGCTGCTGTTGGCCGGGGCCTTCCATGTGCGCAAGGACCTGGGCGTGCCCCTGCACCTGAAAGACCTGGGAGCGGGCGAAGGCAATGCGGTGTTGGTGTTGGCCGAGGTCGGCAAGACCGTGACCGCCGAAAGCGCGGATTATGTGTGGTACACCGCCGCGCAACCGGCACAGGACCATTGCGCGAAACTGCGTCAGTAAACCCGGCTCGCGGGAGCGGCTCCGGCCGCTCCCCAATCGCCAAGGGGGCACCTGAACGCTACAGTAGCGCGACGACATTCAGGACACCCCCATGGACGAACTTCACCACGGCAGTTGCCTGTGCGGCGCTGTGCACTACCAGCTATCCAGCGCGCTCAAGGCCATTACCCACTGCCATTGCCGCCGATGCCAAAAGGCCCATGGCGCAGCCTTCGCCACCTACGGCAGCGTACCCCGGTCGGCGCTGTCGCTGATTGACCCTGCCGCCACCCTCAAGGCCTATGAATCCTCCCCCGGCGTCACCCGGCAATTCTGCAGCGACTGTGGCGCGTCTCTGTTCTGGCGCAATTCACAAGGCCCCTATGCCGACTGGATCTCCATCGCCATCGCCACCCTGGACACGCCGCTGCCACCTGCCCGGCAGAAACACAGTTGCCTTGACCAGAAAGCCTGCTGGTATGAATAAGCACCGGTCAGCCAACCGGCCGCAAAAAAATCCTGCACAGCCCATTCGGCTGCTATTGTGCCGCGCTGAAAAAGATCAACGGTTTGATTGCGAGGAAGTGGACGTTGAATAGTGACGAGAAAATGACCGGCGACCTGTTCGAAGTGGACAAGCGCCTGGCGCTCAAGCCCGTGGTGGACTTCAACAGCTACCTGCGCACCGCCTTCGGCAACGGCCCCTGCACGTGCAGCCGCTGTGCCGCCAGCGCAGGCGACGAGACGGGCTATGAGCACCGGCACACCTTCACCTTCGACGGCCAACCGGCCAACCGCCGCTTTGCCTCGACCTCAGGCAGCGATGTCCTGCTGATGCTGAAAAAGGCCTGGCTGTCCTACACCAAGGTCGAGCTGGACGTCAGCGGCAACCTGGCGCTGGACACCGTCAAGGAATTTGTCGAGCCCGACCTGCACAAGCGACTCGTACCCCTGTTCGTAGCCAGTGGACTGGTCAAGGACATCGATGGCCAACTGCAGATCCAGGCGCACGTGGCTGGTTGATAACGGCCTTGCACATCACTGCAATGCGACGCTACAAACAGGACGAAGCCCCGCCCAGGCCGACGCCAAAGTGGCCGTCGGACCTGAAGGTACGGCGGCCTTGACGACCTGCTCTCTATGGGCGGCGTAACCGGGACGTTCTCAAGGGCCAGTGCGACTGTCAGCTTCCAGAGAGTTTGAGCAGGGCGACATTGAGAAACAACCAGGCAAGACCGATACCCAGAAACCAGGATGACCAGATCATTCGTGGTTATGGCCTGACCTATAAGGCAGACCAGGAATGACCCCAGCATCAAGGCAAACGCCCACCAGGGACTCCAGAACTCAGCCATGTAATGGTGACTATCGCAACCAGCCGATAGTTTTAGCAACACCCCACATTAAAAATAGCGAACTTAAAAGTACTATCCCAACCCACTGAAAAAGGATCAGTTTTCGCTTCAGTTGCAGGGGGAATTGGGTCAGATCTGCGTCAATGACTTCCCCGCGTTTCAAGTAAAAGCCAGGAAACGTGACAACCCCTGAAATGCTGCCAACCAGCAACAACTTGCCCCAAAGACCACCGTGTTTGAGTGAAACTAATCTGTTGACCGAAGGACAGTTCTTGAGGTGTCCTAACATCAAATCCAATTGAGTGTTGGCCATGTATAACCCAACCCCAATCCATGTAAGTAAGCCCAAGACAACCCCACCGCCACCAAAGAGGATAAAGACCTCACGCGGCTCGAAGGTACTCATCGAGTCTGCTCATAGATAATGTCACCAATACTTTCTCCAAACTCCCCTCCTGCAACACCAGAAGCAAAAGATGCTGCCCCAACCACCAAAACACCGCATACGAGCAACGATGTCCCTCCCGTTGGGACACCAAGCCCAACGCATAGCCCTGTAACGGCTGGAGCCGTTAAAAGTGCACCGGCGACCATACCGCCTGCTCCTCCTCCGACAAAGCTACCCGTCTCAGTAAACTTGACCCGCTCACAGGCCTCGCTGCTCCCCGCCGTACACACGCCCTGGACCTTCAGGGCAGAGGCACCAACGCCAAGAACTGGACCAATCCATCCGCCGCGCTTGAGGATGGAAGTGGCCTTGGCCGCGCTATCGATATGAGCGGCGTAACCCGGTATTTGCCCTGTGACATTGGCTTTGCTCCAGTGGTGAACCAGGCTGCGGCTGGAGATGCCCAGAGCGCGCTTCAAGTTCGGATGATCGGGGAAACCGATGCCTTTACGCGTCAGGGTCGTCAAATGGGTATTGAGTTGCGCAAGCAGACTTTGACGCTCGGCAAAAAACGTCGGCGACCGCAGGTGTCCATCTCTCTGGAACGCACGCAGATGCAAGGCTTCGATCTCATGCAGAATCTTGCTTACGTTATCCAGGTTACTTTTGAAAATATCCTTGCCGATGCCAATAGCGGTTGACCCCAGGGCCAGAAAGGTCTGGATTTCGTCACGGTGATGCACCATGAAATCCGCTTCTTCCGGGCTCAGCGCTTCGAGTGTCGTGTTCAGCCCGGCCGCCACCTCCATGAGCAAGGCCTCTTCACGACGGCATTGCAGGTTGCCGGGATCACTCAGCACGATCATCGAGCCAGCTTTGACAACACCTGAAACGGGGTTGAGCAACTGAAACTTGCCCATCACCGCCGGGTCGCGCAGGGTGAACAACGTCGACTCCAACTCTTCACGGGTGGTGCTCTTGGGCACGATGTAGAAGCCGGGCTCCAAGGCTTGCGCGCTACTGAACCACCCTGGAGTGGGAGGGCTCGGTGCGGGGGCGAAACCTGCGGGACGCGGCTCGGCTACCGGTTGCCGGGCAGCGACCGGAGCGGCTGCTCGGGGGCGCGGTGCAACGTCGCCATCGTTGAACAACTGACACCTGAGATTCTGGTTGGCAATCAGCCGCGGCGGCGGGTCGCACTTGCAACGGCAGAGGTCGCCGTCGAGGGCGGCGTTGCGCCCATCCAGCAGGTCCACCAGGTGCGGGCCGTCGCAGACGATGACCCCGGTGCTGTCACATTCCGGGCAGTCAACCTCATCGCCCTCTCGGGCCATGACCTGGCCATTGATCGTGCTGTACTCGTAGCCCGTGAGCACGGTGCCATTGACCGTGGTTTTGGCTCCAACGGTGATGTGATAGCGCCTCATGCCAGACACGTCCTTATGTGATCGGTAGGGACGAGCACGCTAGACGAGGAGGCACGAGGAGATAAATCAGACGTTTCGTTGAGTGGTGTAGGTTTGCTCTTTGATTGCAGGGACTGGCAACGCAGTGACATGTGAGCAAAAGGTTGCGCCCTGCCCGGCTATTCAGGCATCACTGCGGCTGAAAGCCCTGCAAATACGCCAGCAGATTGTCGATTTTCTCCTGGTCGCTGAGCCCCCAGAAGATCATGCGGGTGCCGGGGACCACGGCCTTGGGGTCTTCGAGGTAGGCGGTCAGGGTGTCGCGGGTCCAGACGATGTCGGCGGATTTCATCGCATCGGAGTACTGGTAGCCGGCGGCGCTGCCCGCCTGGCGGCCAAAAATGGCGTTGAGTGGCGGACCGAATCCGGCCCGTGCCGATTCCCCGACCTGATGGCAACCGCCGCAGATGCGCTTGAACAGTTTTTCGCCGGCCTGGGCATCCCCCGCCCCTGCGGTGGCCGGGCTGGCCAGTCCGGCCATGAGTATCCAGGCGAAGGTCAATGCTGCGGTGTTCTTCATGCTCGGTTTCCAGTCGGGGGTGGCTGACCGCCAATGCGGGGCGCTATTGGAGCATGACCGGCCTGTGCACCGCAGCCAGCGCCGTCATAAAGGTGATGCGCCCCCCAAGGTTGCCACGGTCCCGGGAAGCCCAACGAAAGAATTTCGTATACCCTATCGCTATCTCACTCCAAACGACCACCACCGTGAACCTACCCAGACTCAACGCTCCCGACCTCGGCAACACGCCTTCGACGTCGGAAATCATCACCCGCCACCTGCGTGACGCCATCGTCGCCGGGCACTTCGCCGAGGACGAGCCGATTCGTCAAGACGACATTGCCCGGCAGTTCAACGTCAGCAAGATCCCGGTGCGCGAGGCCCTCAAGCGTCTGGAGGCTGAAGGCCTGGTGATGTTCCAGCGCAATCGCGGGGCGATGGTCACGCGGATTTCCGACGCGGAACTGGCGCAGATGTTCGAAGTGCGCATGTTGCTGGAAGACAAGGTGCTGCGCCTGGCCATCCCCAACATGACGCAGGACACCTTCGACCGCGCGGAGCGCATCTGCCAGGAATTCATTGGCGAGGACGACGTCGGCCGCTGGGCCGAACTCAACTGGGAACTGCACTCCTGCCTGTATGAGCCGGCACAGCGTCCGTTCCTGGTCAGCCTGATTCGTTCGGTCAATGACAAACTGGAGCGCTACCTGCGCATGCAGATGAGCCTCTCGGCCGGCAAGGAGCGGGCCGATCACGAGCACCGGGAAATCCTCGCGGCCTGCCGTGCCGGTGACGTCGACCTGGCGGTGAAACTGCTGGACGAGCACATTGCCGGGGTCTGCAAGACCCTGTTCGAGCACCTGCCCCACAGCCACTGAGCCGCCAGGCCACTGTGCTGATTTCGTCATCGGCACCGGATAAATCCATCAAGCCGACACCCCCCTGGAGAGGCCACTCTTTCGTTCACTCATCTGAACGGACGTGGCCCACCCATGAAACGCATCACCGTGATCGACTCCCACACCGGCGGCGAACCCACCCGCCTGGTGACCGCCGGTTTCCCTGACCTGGGCAGCGGCAGCATGGCCGAACGTCGCCAGCGACTGGCCGAGCACCACGATCAATGGCGCGCCGCCTGCGTGCTGGAACCACGGGGCAGCGACGTACTGGTGGGCGCACTGCTGTGCGAGCCTGTGGACCCGAGCGCCTGTGCCGGGGTGATTTTCTTCAACAACACCGGCTACCTGGGAATGTGCGGCCACGGCACCATTGGCCTGGTGGCCTCGCTGGCACACCTGGGCAGGATCGGCCCCGGTGTGCACAGCATCGAGACCCCGGTGGGCACCGTGCAGGCGACCCTGCACGACGACCATTCGGTGAGCGTGCGCAACGTACCGGCCTACCGTTACCGCAAGTCCCTGGCCCTGGACGTCCCGGGAATCGGCCGGGTGGTTGGCGACATCGCCTGGGGCGGAAACTGGTTTTTCCTGATGGCTGAGCATGGCCTGCGGGTGGCCGGCGACAACCTGGACGCACTGACCGCCTACACCTTCGCCGTGCAGCAGGCACTGGAAGTCCAGGGCATTCGTGGCGAAGACGGCGGCCTGATCGATCATGTCGAACTGTTCGCCGATGACGAGCAAGCCGACAGCCGCAACTTCGTACTCTGCCCCGGCAAAGCCTACGACCGCTCACCCTGCGGCACCGGCACCAGCGCCAAACTGGCGTGCCTGGCCGCCGACGACAAGTTGCAGCCGGGGCAGATCTGGCGCCAGGCCAGTGTGATCGGCAGCGAGTTCGAAGGCTCTTACGAACGGCAGGGCGAGCGCATTGTGCCGACCATTCGCGGTCGCGCGTTCATCAGCGCCGAAGCCAGCCTGATCATCGAGCAGGACGACCCGTTCGCCTGGGGCATTCGCCCATGAGCCAGGGCCAGGTGGCCGATGTGATCGTGATCGGCGCCGGCATCATCGGCGCCGCCTGTGCCCAGGCCCTGGCCCTTCGCGGCTTGCGTGTACTGGTGCTCGACGCCGGTTTGCCCGGCGCCACGGCGGCCGGCATGGGGCACTTGCTGGTGCTCGACGATAACCCGGCCGAACTGGCCCTGAGTCAGTATTCCCTGCAACGCTGGCGCGAACACGCGCTGTCCTTGCCCGAAGGCTGCGCCTACCGCAGCAATGGCACCCTGTGGCTGGCGGCCAATGCCGAAGAAATGGCCGTGGCCCAGAGCAAATACCTGAACCTGCAGGCCCAGGGCGTGGCGTGCGAGTTGCTCGGTGCCAGCGCCCTGCGCCAGCGCGAACCAGAACTGCGCGCAGGCCTGGAGGGCGGCCTGCTGATCCATGACGACGGCATTCTCTATGCCCCGGCCACCGCTCGCTGGATGCTCGACCACGCGAACATCCGCCAACGCCGGGCGCGGGTCTGCGAAGTCGAGGGCAACCGCGTGCGCCTGGACGACGGCCACTGGCTGAGTGCCGAGGCGGTGGTACTGGCCAACGGTATCCAGGCCAGCGAGCTGTGCCCGGAGTTGCCGATCGAACCGAAGAAAGGCCACCTGCTGATCACCGACCGCTACCCCGGCACCGTCACCCACACGCTGGTGGAACTCGGTTACGTCACCAGCGCCCACACCGCCAGCGGCCCGTCGACGGCCTGCAACATCCAACCGCGGCCGACCGGCCAGTTGTTCATCGGTGCCTCGCGCCAGTTCGGCACCACCGACCCCCAGGTCGAGGGCTGGATGCTAGCGAAGATGCTCAAGCGCGCTACCGAATACATGCCAGGGCTGGCCCAACTCAACGGCATCCGTGCCTGGACCGGCTTTCGTGCCGCCAGCCCCGACGGCCTGCCGCTGGTGGGCCAGCACCCACAACGCCAGGGCCTGTGGCTGGCGGTCGGTCACGAGGGCCTGGGGGTGACCACCGCCCCCGGCACCGCGGACCTGTTGCTGGCGCAGTTGTTCGACGAGCCCTCGCCACTGGCCGCGCAACCTTATCTGCCACAACGTTTCCTCGGGGAGGCCGTGTATGCCTGACTTGATCCTGGACGGTCGCGCCCTGCGCGTGGCCGAAGGCACCAGTGTGGCCGCCGCGCTGGCCCTGGGGGGCGACGGTTGCAGTCGCACCTCGGTCAGTGGCCAGCGCCGCGCACCGCTGTGCGGCATGGGCATCTGCCAGGAATGCCGGGTGACCATTGACGGCCGGCGGCGCCTGGCCTGCCAGACTCAATGCCGTGATGGCATGCAGGTGGAGACACGACCATGAGCGACTACGCCGACCTGCTGATCATCGGTGCCGGCCCCGCCGGCATGGCCGCCGCCCTCGCCGCCGCCCCCAGTGGCGCACGCATCGTCCTGCTCGACGACAACCCGCTGCCGGGTGGACAGATCTGGCGCGACGGCCCCCAAGCCAGCCTGCCGAACCCGGCCCGGCGCCTGCGCGAGCGCCTGGAGGCCTGCAGCAACATCCGCCGTCACCCCGCTACCCGGGTGATCGCCTGCGCCGGCCCGAAACAACTGCTGGTGGAAGACGATGAGCGCGGCTGGCTGATCGGCTACGACAAACTGATCCTGTGTACCGGTGCCCGCGAACTGCTCCTGCCCTTCCCCGGCTGGACCTTGCCGGGGGTGACCGGGGCCGGTGGCCTGCAGGCGCTGATCAAGGGCGGCCTACCGGTGCAGGGTGAACGCCTGGTGATCGCCGGCAGCGGGCCGTTGCTGCTGGCCAGCGCCGCCACCGCCCGACACAACGGCGCCCAGGTACTGCGCATCGCCGAGCAAGCCCCCCTGGCCGCCGTCGCCGGCTTCGCCGCGCACCTGCCACGCTGGCCCAACAAGCTGATGCAGTCGTTCACCCTGTTCGACCGTCACTACCGCAGCAGCACCCATGTATTGGCTGCCCTCGGCACTGAACGGCTGGAAGGCGTGCGCCTGCAACAACACGGAAAAATCGTCGAGCTGGCCTGTGATCGCCTGGCCTGTGGCTTCGGCTTGATCCCCAACACCCAATTGGGCCAAGCCCTGGGGTACGCCGTCGAAGGGCAAGCCCTGGCGGTGGATGCCTGGCAGGCCAGCAGCCGTGCCGATCACTACGCGGCGGGCGAATGCACCGGTTTCGGCGGCAGCGAACTGGCGTTGGTGGAAGGCGCGATTGCCGGCCACGCCGCCGTCGGGGACAGGGAAGCGGCCCGGCACCTGTGGCCGCGCCGGGCGCGTTGGCAGGGCTTCGCCCAAGTCCTGAACCGGGCGTTTACCCTCGGAGCGCCACTCAAGTCCCTGGCCACTCCCGACACCCTGGTCTGCCGCTGCGAAGACGTGCCCTACTGCGCACTGGCCGGCCACACCGACTGGCGCGAGGCCAAGCTGGCCAGTCGCTGCGGCATGGGCGCCTGTCAGGGCCGGGTATGCGGCGCTGCCGTGCAGCACCTGTTCGGCTGGCAACCTTCGACACCACGCCCACCGTTCAGCCCGGCACGGATCGAGACCTTGCTGTGCCTGGACGACACCCCGCCGGCCTGAATCCCACCGGGGCTTCCGGCCACGCGGCCGAGCCTCTATGATCCCGGGGGTCCCCACCAGACCCTCGGCGCCATGTACCCCTCACTCAACGCCTTCAAGCCCTGCGACCTGCCGACCTTGCTCGACAGCCTAGCCCCCATCGCACCCTTGCTCGACACCCTGGCGGACGTGGTGTTTTTCATCAAGGACCGCGAGGCCCGCTATGCCTTCGTCAACCAGACCCTGGCCCGGCGTTGCGGCTTCAAGCACAGTGCCGACCTGCTCGGGCTGACCGCCGACCAGGTCTTCCCCGAACGCTTCGGCCCGCTGTACACCGAACAGGATCGGCGGGTGCTGGCCAGCGGTCGCGAATTGGCCGACCAGCTTGAACTCCATCTCTACTACGGCAACCAGCCCATCTGGTGCCTGACCCACAAGCTCGCCCTGCGCGACCAGCACGGTCATATCGTCGGCCTGGCCGGCATCTCCCGCGACTTGCAGTTGCCGCAATCCAGCCACCCGGCGTTCCAGAAACTGGCGGCGGTGGACGCCCATATCCGTCGCCACTTCGCCCGGCCTATCAGCTTGGCCGAGCTGACGGCCATCGCCGGTTTCTCCGTGGCGCAACTGGAGCGTCACTGCAAACGGGTGTTCCAGCTCACCCCACGGCAGATGATTCACAAGGCCCGCCTGGAGGAAGCCTCGCGGCTGTTACTGGAGACCGAACAGCCCATCACCGAGATCGCCCTGCGCTGCGGTTACACCGACCACAGCGCCTTCAGCCGACAGTTCCGCGCCTTGACCAGCCTCTCGCCCAGCCAGTACCGCGACAACCGGCGCTGAGCCTGGGCCCCGCCGGTGTTCCCTAAAGGGGCGCGCGCGCGGCCACTGCTCCCATATGTAACACCCACCACCGGGCGTCCGACGCGCCCGGTGTCACCCTGCCGGCGACTGCGCCGCTGCAAAGCCTCTAGTTCAAGGCCTGAGAATTTATTCGTGCTTTGGCCTGGAAACAGGCACAGTGATTGCTATTGTTAATATCGTATACGAAATCCCCAATACGATACCTGACCGCACTTCACCCACCACGAGGCCTCTATGAAAAACCCAGCATTTGCCGTAGCCCTCAGCGCTGTGCTCAGTACCTCCTTCATCGCCACCGCCCAGGCCGACAAGCTCGACGACATCATCGGTTCCGGCAAGCTGCGCTGCGCCGTGACCCTGGACTTCCCGCCCATGGGTTTTCGCGATGCCGGCAACAACCCGGCCGGATTCGACGTGGACTACTGCCACGACCTGGCGAAGATCCTCGGCGTGGATGCCGAAGTGGTGGAAACACCCTTCCCCGACCGTATCCCGGCACTGGTCTCCGGGCGCGCCGACGTGATCGTCGCCTCCACCTCCGACACCCTCGAACGGGCCAAGACCGTCGGCCTGACCGTGCCCTACTTCGCCTTCCAGATGGTGGTGCTGACCCGCGACAACACCGGCATCAACGGCTTCGCCGACCTCAAGGGCAAACCCGTGGGCAACACCAGCGGCACCTATGAGGCCATCGCCCTGGAAAAAGACGTGAAGAACTGGGGCACCGGCACCTTCCGCGCCTATCAGTCGCAGAACGACACCTTGCTGGCGGTCGCCCAAGGCCATATCGACGCCACCGTGGTGACCAACACCGTGGCCGCCGCCACCCTCAAGTCGGGCAAATACAAGAACCTGAAAGTCGCCGGCAACGCCCCCTACGTGATCGACTACGTGTCCCTGGGCGCCAAGCGCAACGAGTATGGCCTGCTCAACTACCTCAACCTGTTCGTCAACCAGCAGGTGCGCACCGGTCGTTACAACGAGTTGTTCGTCAAATGGGTCGGCACCGAGATCCCGCCCACCAACCTGACCGTGCCACAGGTCTACTACTGAGATGTCCGGTATGCCTGGGCCAACCGCTCTGACCGGGCGCAGCCTGGTCGCGGGCGCCGCACAGGGCGCCCTGTTGTTCGCCGACGTCGGCTTGAGCTTCTGGGGTGGGGTCGACCCGTTCAGCGGGGAAGTCATCGACCGCCACCACCCCCTCAGCGGTGAACACCTGGCCGGCCGGGTGCTGGCCATTCCCAGTGGCCGTGGCTCCTGTACCGGCAGCAGTGTGTTGATGGAGTTGATCAGCAACGGTCATGCACCTGCAGCCCTGGTGCTGGCCGAAGCGGATGAAATCCTGACCCTGGGCGTGCTGGTGGCCCAGGTCATTTTCGAGCGTTCCCTGCCGGTGCTGTGCATCGGCCGGGAGGCCTTCGCCGCCTTGCGCGGCAAGGCCTTCGCCCGGGTCGAGGACGGCGCCCTGAGTCTGTTCCAACAACCACCAACTGATACCTGGCAGGCACCCGCCAGCCCGTTGCCGAGTGCAGCGGGCGCACCGTCGATCGAACTCAGCGAGCTCGATCGGGCGCTGCTCGACGGCCAGCTGGGCAAGGCCGCCCAGGTGGCCATGCAGATCGTCTTGCGCATGGCCGAACTGCAAGGTGCCCACGGCCTGGTGGATGTCACCCAGGCCCACATCGATGGCTGCATCTATACCGGGCCGGCGAGCCTGCGTTTTGCCGAACAACTGGTGCAATGGGGAGCAAACGTCCGGGTGCCGACCACCCTCAACTCGATCTCCGTCGACCAGCGCCGCTGGCGCGAACTGGGCATCGACCCGACCCTTGGGGAACCGGCCAGTGCCTTGGGCGACGCGTACATGGCAATGGGCGCGCAGTTGAGTTTCACGTGCGCCCCCTACCTGCTCGACAGCGCACCGAAGGCCGGCGAACAGATCGTCTGGGCCGAGTCCAACGCCGTGGTCTACGCCAACAGCGTGCTCGGCGCCCGCACCCTGAAATACCCGGACTACCTGGACATCTGCATCGCCCTGACCGGTCGCGCGCCGCTGATTGGCTGCCACCTGGACGCGCAGCGCAAAGCGGCGCTGCGCGTCGAACTGCCCGACCTGGGGGAATTGGACGATGCCTTCTACCCGCTGCTGGGTTACCACATCGGCGGGTTGGCAGGGAGCCGCATTCCCCTGGTGCTCGGGCTGGAACAACGCACGCCCGACCTGGACGACCTGAAAGCCTTCGGCGCGGCCTTCGCCACCACCTCCGCCGCGCCCTTGTTCCACATCGCCGGGGTCACCCCGGAAGCCATGGACCCGGCGCAGGTGCTGGACCCGCAGGCCGTCCTACCACTGCAGCGCATCCGCCTGGAGGACCTGCTGGTCAGCTGGCGCGAGCTCAACAGCGCCCGCGACAGCCGGGTGGATGTGGTGTCGCTGGGCAATCCGCATTTCTCCCTCAGCGAATTTGCCCGGCTGGCGCGGCTGTGTCGCGGTCGGCGCAAGCACCCGCAGGTGGTGCTCGCCATCACCTGCGGCCGTGCGGTGCTGGAGCAGGCGCGTGCGGCCGGGCACATCGCGGTGATCGAGGCCTTTGGCGCGACCCTGGTCACCGACACCTGCTGGTGCATGCTCGGCGAGCCGGTGATCCCGCCGGCCGCCACCACCTTGATGACCAACTCGGGCAAGTACGCCCATTACGCACCGGGCCTGGTGGGGCGCAAGGTGCACTTCGCCAGCCTCACCGAATGTGTCGACGCTGCCTGCAGCGCTACCGCCAGCGGGCGCCTGCCGGCCTGGCTGCAACCTGCCACCCACCTTGAGAGCCCCGCGCATGTTTGATTACACCTTCCAATGGCGCTCTGCGCTGCGTGCCCTGCCGGACATGCTCGCCGGTGCGCTGGTCACCTTCGAGACCGCGGCGCTGTCGATGATCTTCGGCGTGCTGATCGCCCTGGCCCTGACCGTGATGCGAGAAACCAAAAACCCGCTGCTGCGTGGCATCGGCAACGGCTGGGTATCGATCGCCCGCAACACCCCGTCGCTGTTCCAGATCTACGTCCTGTATTTCGGCCTGGGTTCCCTGGGCCTGCATGTCAGTTCGTGGCTGGCCCTGCTGGCCGGGATCACCTTCAACAATGCCGGTTACCTGGCGGAGAACTTTCGCGGAGGTCTCAAGGCGGTGCCCGATACCCAGGTGCGGGCGGCACGCTCGCTGGGCATGAGTGCCTTCCAGGCCTACCGCATGATCATCGTCCCGCAGTTGCTGCGGATCGTGTTCTACCCGTTGACCAATCAGATGGTCTGGGCGGTGCTCATGACCTCGCTGGGGGTAATCGTCGGGCTGAACAACGACCTGACCGGGGTGACCCAGGACTACAACGTCAAGACGTTCCGCACCTTCGAGTACTTCGCCATTGCAGCGGTGCTGTATTACCTGATTGCCAAGGCGATCGTCGCGGTAGCCCGGCTGATGTCCTGGCGGCTGTTCCGTTACTGAGGAGGTGAACATGTCGAACACCGGCTTTTCCATGAATGACCTGCTGTTCCTCCTCGAGGGTGCCTGGGTCACGCTACAACTGACGTTCTGGTCGATCATCCTCGGCTCCTTCGCCGGGCTGCTATTCGGTCTGCTGCGCGCCCTGTTGCCACGGGCCAGCCTGCCACTGGCCTGGGTGCTGGACGTGTTTCGCAGCGTGCCGCTGCTGATCCAGTTCGTGCTGTTCAACTCGCTCAAGAGCATCGTCGGCCTGGACATCAGTGCCTTCAGCGTTGGCTGCATTGTGCTGGGGGTCTACGCCGCCGCGTACTTCACCGAAATCGTGCGCAGCGGCGTGCTCTCGGTGCCGTTCACCCTGCGCCGGGCCAGTCGCTCGCTGGGGCTCAGCTACCTGCAGGACCTGCGCTGGATCGTCCTGCCGATGGCCACCCGCGTGGCCTTCCCCGGCTGGCTGAACCTGGTACTCAGTGTGATGAAAGACACCGCGCTGGTGATGTGGATCGGCATCGTCGAACTGCTGCGCGCCTCGCAAACCATCGTGACCCGCATCCAGGAACCCCTGCTGGTGCTGTGCATCGCGGGCCTCATCTACTACGTCATGAGCCTGGTGGTCGCTCGCCTGGGCGCCCGTCTGGAAAGAAGGTGGCAAGAAAATGATTGAGATCGACAACGTACACAAATCCTTCGGCGACCTGGCAGTGGTCAAGGGTGTCAGCCTGACGGTGAACAAGGGCGAGGTGGTGTCGATCATCGGCGGCTCCGGCTCCGGAAAATCCACGCTGCTGATGTGCATCAACGGCCTGGAGCCGATCCAGAAAGGCAACATCCGCGTCGACGGCGTCGAGGTCCACCACAGCGCCACCGACCTCAACCGCCTGCGGCAGAAGATCGGCATCGTGTTCCAGCAATGGAACGCCTTTCCCCACCTCACGGTGCTGGAAAACGTGATGCTGGCGCCACGCAAGGTGCTCGGCAAAAGCAAGGCCGAGGCCGAGGAACTGGCGGTCCGGCAGCTGACCCACGTGGGCCTGGGCGACAAGCTCAAGACCTTCCCCGGCAAGCTCTCCGGTGGTCAACAACAGCGCATGGCAATTGCCCGCGCCCTGGCCATGTCGCCGGACTACATGCTGTTCGACGAGGCCACCTCGGCCCTCGACCCACAGCTGGTGGGCGAAGTGCTGGACACCATGCGCATGCTCGCCGAAGACGGCATGACCATGGTCCTGGTGACCCATGAAATCCGTTTCGCCCGCGACGTGTCCGACCGCGTGGCGTTCTTTCGCAACGGCCTGGTGCACGAGATCGGCTCGCCGGACCAGGTCATTGGCAATCCCTTGCACGCGGAAACCGCGGCCTTTATCAAGTCGGTGAAATGACCAATGGCCTCTTCGCGAGCAAGCCCGCTCCCACATGGGTTCTCCTGTGCGCCACAGATCCTGAGTGCACCGGAGGTCTACTGTGGGAGATTCTATGTTTGAGGGGAAGCTCCAATAACTGAGTTTGGGTGGTATTCGCTCTGGTTTTTCATCAGG
>NZ_JBYTBK010000038.1:0-54886 GCF_058789115.1 Pseudomonas sp. FW300-N1A1
ACGCGGGTTTCTTCTTGGTTGGCATACATGCACCTCTTACTCATGTTATGCCCGAACACAAAATTTCTGACACCCCCGTGAGACCAGGAAACACAAACAGCGTAGCCGGTGGACAGAGCGCTGAACTCACTCTCGCAAATACACGAGAGCGTGCTGTAGCGAACAGACTGTCAGGCGAACGTCGTCCAAACTTTCTGCACGAGACCATACAGCACCTTTCTCGCCACCGTCACAGTGCTGCAGGACAAACGCGTGCTAGCCAAAACACCACGGCAGGTGGAGAACCGCTTGCTCTAGGGCCTGCCTAAAAAGGACCTCAACTCAATACTGGATCAGTGCGAGCGCGTCGACCTGGCCTTTGGTACGGTTTTGTATCAACCCGGCCAGACCATGCTGCATGTGTACTTCCCAGGTACCGCATTTATTTCCCTGATGACGGGGCTGCGCGGCCATCCACCCCTTGAGACAGGTCTAATCGGCTATGAAGGCATGCTCGGTGCGACCCTTGCCCTAGGGGTCAACACTGCCCCCATGCACGCGATCGTACAAGGGGCCGGCAGCAGCCTGCGAATGAATTGCGCGCAGTTGCAGGTCGCGCTCCGCGATCATCCCTTGCTGTTGCAACGGCTGAATAAATACCTGTATGTGTTGCTCAAGCAACTGGCGCAAACGGCAGCCTGCATCTATTTCCATGAGATCGAGCCGCGCCTTGCACGTTGGCTATCGATGGCCCATGACCGTGCGCACGCCAAGCATTTTTATCTAACTCACGCGCTCCTGGCCAACATGCTTGGCGTAAGGCGCAGTGGGGTGACCTTGGCTGCCGGTGCGCTGCAGCAGCGCAACTTGATTCGATACACCCGCGGTGACATTACCATCCTTGACCGCAAGGGATTGGAGGCTGCGTCAAGCGAATGCTATCGAGCGATCAACACAGAAGCCTGAAAATCACGCCCGGGTTACTGTGTGCGATGGCGTTCATATCATGCCCCTCTTCAGGAACAGAATGGAGCTATGGAAAAGCAGCATTCGCTGCAATAGGCGTAATCATGAACACCATAGCAAAGGCGTAACGCCCGACTGGGCCAAGCAATACACCAAGACGGCCGAAACAGGAAAGTTCTTCTTTTACGGGACAGCACGATAGCGACAGGTACAGAGGCGCACTGTGAGTCTGGCTGTTGAGCCTGTTCAGTGCGAAGTGGTATGGCTAAAGACTGTATGCGCAAGAAGACGATCGGTTTCTTTCTTTACAACGGCATAACACTCGCAACACAGCGCCTCAAGCTTCGCGCGATCTAACACCTCAATATGACCACGGTTGTACTCGATCACACCGAGTTTCTGCAGTTTGCCCGCAGCTTCCGTGACGCCCTCGCGACGAACGCCAAGCATGTTGGCGATCAGTTCCTGGGTCATGATCAACTGATTACTCGGCAAGCGATCCAGCGATAGCAGCAACCAACGACAAAGCTGCTGGTCGATTGAGTGATGGCGGTTGCACACTGCCGTTTGTGCCATTTGAGTAATTAACGCCTGGGTGTAGCGCAGCAACATCTGCATCATTTCGCCATGCCGGTTGAACTCACTTTTCAGGCGCTGCCCCGCCAGTCGGTAGGCGTGCCCGGCGCTCTGCACAATGGCCCGGCTTGGGGTGCTTTCGCCGCCCATGAACACGGCTATACCAACGAGCCCTTCGTTGCCTACCACGGATATTTCCGCCGAGGCCCCGTCTTCCATCACGTAAAGCAGGGAAATAATGGCGTCGGTAGGGAAATAGACATACTGCAGAGAATCACCTGACTCATACACGACCTTGCCCAAGGGCAAGACCCGCAACTCTAACTGGGGAATCAGCCGCTCTTGAACCTCAATGGGCAAGGCCGCCAGCAGACGGTTCTGCAGCGGGTGGGGAAGCTCAGACATGGTTTCTCCAACGTTGCCAATGGCCTGTAACCACACTTGTTTTCACAATGATAGACCCGCAGGGGAATTTCCACCTCCCGGCGACTCGGGCACAAGGATTCAGTTTTCTGTAGTACCAGGCCCTACGGTAGAGGATGCTAGACAAGGTTACGACGCGCCCCAGGTTAACTGACTGTCATGTCTATTGCCCTATGGTCACTACTCCTCGGGATTTTACTCATCATCATGGTGCTGGGTGGAACCCTACTCACTAGGTTGCTGTTGAGCAGCGCTATGGTCTACCTTTTTGTCGGCTACACGCTAGGGCCTGCGGTGCTGGCGGTGATCACACTGGACCCTGCGGATCATGCCGATGTGCTGGAATGGGTCGCCGAGGTCGCAGTGCTTATCTCACTGTTCAATGTGGGATTGAAGATGGGTGCCGTTCCATTCTCCGACAGACGCTGGAGGCTGCCGCTACGCTTGGCGCTCATATCCATGGCGCTCACGGTAGGGCTTATCACAGCAGTCGGTTTCTGGGGACTGGGGCTTCCACTGGGGGCAGCTGTGTTGCTGGGAGGCATCCTTGCCCCAACAGACCCTGTGCTGGCCTCCGGGGTGCAAACTAACAGTGAGGTACATCCAGATCGCCTGCGTTTCAGCCTTTCCGGGGAAGGTGGCTTGAACGACGGAACGGCGTTTCCCTTCGTGATGCTAGGCCTCGGGCTCCTGGGGTTGCACGACCTCGGCAGGGGTGGCTGGCGTTGGTGGACAATAGACCTGATCTGGGCCACAGCAGGAGGCCTGCTAATCGGCGCTACGTTAGGTGCAATCATCGGTAGCCTCGTTGTTCACCTGCGTACACGCTATAAACTGGCCGTAGGTCTGGACGAATTCCTCTCACTCGGTCTGCTGGCGATGGCTTATGGCGCTGCGCAACTGAGTCTGGCATCCGGCTTCCTGGCAGTATTCGCCGCGGGTCTGGCGCTACAAAGGGTCAAGGAACAACCGCAGCCCGACGCGGCATCACTGAGCACGAGACCTGGCGTGAGCGGCCACGCCTACAAGGCATTGGCCACGCACTCGCACCATGCCAGCGCAACCATGACGAGCGCAGTGATCGGGTTCAATGAACAACTCGAAAAGTTGGCCGAGCTTGGGATGGTGCTGTTCGTAGGGGCATTACTGCCCTACGTGGTGTATTGGCCAGCTTTGTGGTGGTTCATACCCTTGTTGTTCGTGCTCCTGCGCTCGATAGCCGTTGCGATTGGGATGCTGGGTGAATACATGCCCAAACCACAACGCACGATGATCTGCTGGTTCGGGATACGAGGAATAGGTTCCATCTTTTACCTGATGTTCGCCATTCGCCATGGCCTGAACCCCCACTTGGCTCAACAATTGATAACGCTGACGTTGGTGACCGTCACTGTCTCTATCGTGGTACACGGCATGTCGGTTCTGCCTCTGATGAAGTGGTATGAGCAGCAAGACTAACACTTGCAATAACGCTGATGTGCCCTTTCCAGGCATACCTGGCAACGCCAACGCTTACCACCGACGCCAACTGTCTGCGCAGTCACAATGCACTCCAGCCCGATGCAATGATGTACGCCCACCGGGCCTCCATCATAAAGGGTGAAAGCTAATGCAAAGACCAATGGGAGATTTACGGCCGGATACCACGGGCAACTTGTGGTCTCACATTTTCGGTAAATGTAACAAGGCGGCCAAGATCAGCGTTAGAGACGATTACATCGAGCGCTATCTTGTGAGGTATCGTAACTCTCTCCCCTGCCCTCACCACAGGAAAGATGAGCCAGGCCATGTAAAGCGGGGCGGTGATGGGCAGGAGGAACATGGTGTACTCCAAATGCAGGTGAACAATTGATTGAAGGTGCTCGCCCGATGCAAAAAAACCTGCAGTCCATGCGTCGGTAAAGATCCCGTGAGTCAGGCGAGCGAGTAAAAATACACTTTCACTCCCCCTAAGATCTGTAGGAATTATCCGGAAAGCACACAATGTTTCCAGTCTTCTGGCGAGCAGAGAGCGGCCGAAATAGTCGCTCCTGTAAAAAGTCAAAACATGATGCGCAGGTGAAGGCGAGCTACTGGTCGTTAGCGGTCTTATGGTTCCACCGCCACCCTATTCAAGCGGCGAAACAACGACACAAAAACTAGCCCCCAAGCCGCGGGAAGGTTGCGATGAATGTGGTTCCCGACGCCGCGGTAGAGCTGACAGCAATTTCACCATGATGAGCTCTTACGATTTCACGAACGATAAACAGCCCCAGCCCGACACTACGTAGTTCTGCATTGTCATGACTACCACGGATCATCGGCTCGAACAGATTGTTCAGCAGTGCCGCAGGAATCGGTGTCCCGAAGTTGTGCACAGAAATAGTCACTGTGTCGTCCTCAATGTGGGTGGACACAGTGACAGTTGAACTCTTTGCACCATAGGCGATAGCGTTGGCCGCAAGATTACCCACCAACTGATACAGCCGATCACTGTCTGCGGAGAATTCCCCCAGGCCGCTACTTAGATGGACCAGATCGTTTTTGGGGAATGAAAGCCGAATTTCTTCAAGGCAGTCAGCAACCACCTCATGGAAGCTTAGCGGCTTGCGATCCACTGTAATCCCGCGCCCTACCTGAACCAGCGTAAAGTCCAACAGGTCAGCTACAAGTCGCTGGGCACGCTCGACGGAATGGCTAATATGGCCCAGCATCTGGGTAGTCTTGGCATCCTGATCACGACGCGACAGAATTTCGGCCGCCATTCTTATTGCTGAAAGCGGATTGCGTAAATCGTGACTGACAATTCCGATCATCTGCTCAGCAAAGAGCGCCCGATCTTCGGCGGCAGCATACACAGTACGTAGCTTACCTTCCGCGATCTCCCTGGAGCGCTGGGTCTTCAGGTTCTTGGTCAAGTGCCCCTCAGCGAGCAAGCGAGCATTGACCAGCCCCAGCTCATATTTGTGCCGATCCTCTGCCTTAAAAAGAGCCAACTCATGAAAAGCACCATTGGAATGCGCACAGCTTATTGCACTCAACATCATCGGCATCTTGTATCCATCATGGTGCATAAGGTCGAATTTTACGTTGGCTACGCCCCCCTGAAGTTGCATGAGTGGCTGCCAGTACGCCTGATGAAAAGTCCTAGTTTCTAGGCTCATCAGCTCTTGAATGCGCATGCCAAGCAGTGTTTGCTGCGAGTAGCCCATCCAGCGGCAGAACGTCAGGTTCGCACTTTCGATGCACCC
Organism: Pseudomonas sp. FW300-N1A1; assembly: GCF_058789115.1. Taxonomy (NCBI): domain Bacteria; kingdom Pseudomonadati; phylum Pseudomonadota; class Gammaproteobacteria; order Pseudomonadales; family Pseudomonadaceae; genus Pseudomonas; species Pseudomonas sp. FW300-N1A1. Next base: position 5,175 of record NZ_JBYTBK010000038.1, read on the forward strand.
GTTTTCTGCGGTCAGAAGCAACCCTTGATCAGCGTCGCCACAGGGTAGTTCTGCTGCAGGATTAGACTCATTTTGGTTTGGCATCACTGTGCAGTCCAATAAGAGGTTCAAGCTTCGTCCAGATCATCTGCAGTGGTGGCACTGGCTGTGCTGCGCAGGCCCGCACCAAGCAACGACAGGGTCATCAGGGCGATGGCGAGAAAAGGCCTCAGTGACTGTTTCATGGCGCACTCCGGCACCGGCGTCTGCCGGCTTACTGTAAATGACAGGCTCTAGAGTGAGTACAACGGTGTAACGGGTCTGTTCGCTACCGAACAGACCCCGGCGCGAGGCATTGGCAAACTGACTTTCCAGCCCGACCTCGTTCAGCAAGGTCACTATGGATAACCCTTGGCCCCGCGCACTTGCATCGCTTCAACGGCTTTCGGAGTTGTTTAGCGCCGAACAGATGGCCGAGCACGGTACTTTCCTGGCCGGCCAGCACCGGTTCAGTCCACTATCTGCCGCCGATATGTGCTTCAGCGAACAGAACATCGGCCCACTATCCGTCAGACTCGAAAAACTGGATTACTGGGGGCGCTCCCGTGCTTCGTATCGGATTGCTCCCTGCACCGCACTCACCACGAGGAAGCTTACCAATGATCACTCACTTCAAGGTCGCCGGACATCTCGCCTGCGGCCATCATGGCGATAATCTAATCTCAACCACTGAACTGAGGCGCGTGAAATGCCGCAGCTGTCGTAGCACCGACGCATTCAAAGATGCCCGCAAAGATGCCCGCAACGCAGCGCGCAGAGCCGCGCGGAAAGCCAAGGGCCTTCACATCTCTAATAATTGGCGCGAAGCCTGGAAGGACAAGCTCACCGCCATGCCGGGGCTGCAGCGACTCCCAAGGGGATATGGTGGTCAACCCTACGTCTAGCTGGGCTCAGCTCAAGAAAGCCCACTTAGAGTAGAACTCCATCTCAGTAGCCTTCCGGTCATTACTGCTTGGCGCCTTGCTTATCACCATGGTGTTGGCTAGAACGCTGCTTGCTCGCGTCTTGCTGAGCAGCGCCATGGTCTATCTGGGCGTTGGTTTTGCGCGTGTTACGCTGGTTATGCGTAAGCCGAATCAGGTGATCGGCAATCTCGGCATTTTCCGTCGACAGACGCGGTTGGTAGCGATAGCAGCAGTGGCTGACCCCGAAGGCCATACACTCCAGCTTGATGCTGATTTTTCCTGAGCGTACAGCGTGCTGCGCCATCTCTCGTCGCCGAGATGGCTTCACCACTTTTTTGCCATCGCTTCCTGGATGATTTCGGCTTTGAGGCGCTCCTCGGCATACATCTTCTTTAAGCGACTGCTGCTACTTTCCATACGGCCACCGGGCTTTATCCTTAAAGGCCTGTGGAGCACCATAAGAGCGCTCTTCACTAGAGGGTGAGTCATCATTGAAAGCAACATTCAATACCAGGTTTTGACGCCAAAAAACGCTGGCCTGTCTGCCCCTGCACACAAATCACAACTAAAAACTCAGGATAGCCGTGAAGTCTTTCCCGGTCGCTCATGACTGAGCACAATCGACCTGCTGCCGACAGTCGATCCGCTTAGAATAAATCCGCTCTCTTGCTCGCGGGCGGGAGTTATCCATATTGAGTCAACGCACATCCGCTTCCTCATCCACCGTAGGCGCCAATTGCTTTCTAGGAATTAAGCCGAGATACCGTACAACCCACGGCCGCAACAGTGACAGCACCGAACAAGGAAATTACAATTTGATTAACATCTAGCGACTTGAGTGATTGAATACCCCATGGAAAGCAAGACTGCGCGCCTCACTGTGCTCATTGATCCCATCAAGAAAAAAGCTTTCGAGGAGCTCTGTGCAGCACAAGACTTGACGCCTTCGCAGGTGGTACGTCAGCTGATTCGTGACTACCTGGACACTCATGGTGCCAGTTATTCGACCAAGAGTAAGCATGCCATCAGCACCAAGTTATAACCCAACACGAGCAGTTAGCCTCTAGAGGGCCGACATGCCCTCTGCGAGACTGACAGCTTTAGCCAGCGCGGTGTTGAAGTCGGTGTGGTAATGCTCCGTGCCGATTTCTTGCAAGATGCCCACCCTATCGAGCTTGTTAAGCACCTTCGTATTCGCCTCACAAAGTTTCACCACGATATGCCGCTTGTGCAGCTGCTGAATCACCTCCTCCAGCACCTGTAAGCCAGTGATATCCATGAACGGTACGCGCTTCAAACGGATAATCAGCAGGCGTGGGTCGGTATGGGTCTGAGCCAACACACGCTCGAAGGTCTCAGCCGCGCCAAAGAACAATGGCCCTTCAATCGTATATATCAATGTCCCTTGCGGCAGGCGAGCATGCCCGTTGGCCCTCAGCTCTTCTTCAAGCTCGTGCTCGACGACCTGTTGCACCTCCACAGATGAGGCCATGCGACGCATAAAGTGCAGCATGGCAAGAATGACGCCTATATTCACGGCGATCACCAAGTCGCTGAACACGGTGAGGCTGAAGGTGATGAGCAGGATAGCTACGTCTGCGCGTGGAGCCCGTTGGACCATGCGCTTGAAATGCTTCAACTCGCTCATGTTGTACGCGACCACGAAAAGAATGGCGGCCAGGGCGCACAGCGGGATGTTTGAGGCTAGAGGTGCCAGGAACAGAACAACAAGCACCAAGGTGGCTGCGTGCGTAATACCAGCCAGCGGGCTCGTGCCGCCGTTACGGATATTGGTTGCAGTGCGGGCAATGGCCCCGGTAGCGGCGAAGCCGCCAAACAACGGCGTGACCAGGTTGGCCACGCCCTGACCGATCAGCTCCTGATTGGAATCGTGCTTGGTACCCGCCATGCCATCGGCCACCATCGCGGACAGCAGCGATTCGATTGCTCCAAGCATGGCGATAGTGAACGCCGGACCAATCAAATCGATGACGCGGGACAGCGTAATTTCGGGCAGGCTCAACCCTGGCAAGCCTTGAGGTATGCCACCAAAAGCGCTGCCAATTGTGGCTACCCCCTTGAAATGAAAGGTTGACTGTATCGCTGTAGCGACCGCCATTGCGATTAGCGGGCCAGGTACTCGTTTGAGTCCGGGAGTTTTGGACGCGGTGATAACTAGGAAAAGGCTAAGCACCGCCAGCAGGGACGTGGCGATATGAAGATCCGGCAGGGCCTGGAGCAGATGCCAGAGCTTTTCATGGAAGTGCTCTCCACTGATCTTCGGTAAACCGAAAAAGTCTCTCCACTGCCCGACCCAGATGATCACCCCAATGCCCGCAGTGAATCCGACGATCACCGGATCGGGGATAAACTTAATGATTGCACCGAGCCGGGCCATCCCCAGCAATAACAACATGGCCCCCGCCATCATCGTCGCGATTTGCAGACCGTCAACACCATGCTCGGCCGTGACTCCCGCCAGAATCACGATGAACGCACCTGTCGGCCCGGCAATCTGCAAGCGGCTTCCCCCGAAGAGCGAAACCAGCAGGCCACCGATGATTGCGGTGTAGATGCCTTGCTCAGGTTTGACGCCAGATGCAATGGCAAACGCCATTGCCAGAGGGAGCGCCACGACCCCGACGATAACACCAGACACCATATTGCGAAGCCAGTGTCCTCGCCCTAACAACCCCACCTTCCATGCCTCACCTATCGCAATCATGGCTAGCTCCTCAGTGGATGCATGTGCATGGTATTAACATACAGTGATAATTGAAATGCCCTAGATCCACTGCTTCGTGCGGCTGGAGATGTTTATAGTGAAAGCTCAGATGGAGCTGGACGGGCATGCACTGCAAATAGAGAATTTTGAGAACGCGCGTAGCGTGGTGACAGACATGAATCGTAAAGCTGTGAAAACCAAACATGCCAAAGGCGTGACCTTCGACACCCATGTGATCGCAAACCCGACCAACCCCAAGGAGTGGATTGTGTTTTTCAAGAAGGACGCTGGGAGAAGTTATTTCTTGGTTGATGACAACGAAGAGGTCGAGTCTTTCGGGCATCTGGATGACTTAATCGTCGAGCTTCGGGATCTGGGCCTCAAGACTGCTGAAATCCACTTTTAACCCTTGGGTCACACTCTGGAGACATGATCATGTCAGTGTGGGGCGAGTATCTACCCAGTCAAAGCCAAGCTCCTTGGTCCGTACGTTTCGGTACCAGACGTGTGCAGTTTCGTGGTGAAAAAAGTGCTCAGGACTATGCTGCCAAGCTCAAGGAGAGAATCGAGGCTCCGGATGTTTACCCTCGAAGAGATCATCCAGAGAGCACTCATGGTTGACTGGAACCTTGAATTACCCCTGATTCTATAGAAAAAAATTACCGGCAACTTTGGGTCGTTTGCTGCCCGTCGCGACCGGCACATTCTCGAATGGGTTATTGCCGACAACCCACCAACTACCGCGAAAGTATTCGCGGCAGTTGGTGCTGATTGACAGGCGGAACTGCATCACGCCCATAGGGATAGTCGCCTATCGATTAAAAGCGGAAGATTTGTGCAAATGGACTCCATTAAAAATGGAGTCCTGTCGATTAGTACCGATAGGTTGCCTGCACTGAAACTCCATTCGCACTATTGTCATATTTGGCACTGTATTCAGGCTGAAGACCGGAGTTGTTCGACTGTTTTACGGAAACTTTGGAATCCCAGAGATAACCATAAGCAAAGTCTATCGTCAGATCGGGATTCGGCGAATAAGCACCGCCCAAGGTCACGGCCTGGCGATTCCCAACTGGAACGCGCACGCTGCGATCGGCATTTCTAATGGGCGACGGATCATAGGCGTAGCCTGCGCGCAGTAGCCATTGTTGGTTCAATTGATAGGAGGCGCCAACTGCCGTGGCCCAAGTGTCGCGCCAGTTCATTTCTTCGGTCACACGTCCCAGGCCAGCCGCCTGCCCCAAAGGGGAAAGACCGCTGTTGACTGCCTCGACCTTCTGGATCCGGCTCCAACGTTTCCAAGTGGTCCCCAGGTATCCCGTCCAGCGACTATTGAATTGATGGGTGATGGACGTGTCCACTGATTCGGGCATAGTGAGGTCTATCTTGTTTTCATACTTTCCGTCCAGCGGGATAACGCTCGGGGAGCCGGAAACCTCAGTATGCCCTTCGAGTTCATAGTCCACCTTCGAGTGGTAGTTAATCCCCCAACGGGTAGCCTCAGTAAAGTCAACCAAGATACCGACGTTATAGCCAAGTGCCGTGTCATCGCCTTTGATGGTAACCAGTGTGTCCTCGCCGTTGTTCAGGGCGCCGGTGGCCAGGTAATTCTGAAGCTTTGCATTGAAACGGTTTATGGTCGGCCCGCCACCAATGGACACGTAATCATTGATTCGATAGGCGATGGTGGGCTGCAGGGTTATTTCCTTGGTCGTGCTATAGGAACCATGGTAGCGGCCCTGAAAACTGCTCTCGTAATCATTGATCAGACCACTCGGAGCATAAAGGCCCAGACCAATCGAAAAACGACCGTCAAGCGGCGTCGACATATAGGCGAAGGGCACGGCCCCCAAAGGTACCGAGTCCCCTTTATTCGTTCCTGAGGCGCTGCTCTGCGCATCACTAATGTCGTCGCTCACCGAGATGACCGCGGCTCCGCCAGAAATCTCACTACGCTTCAACTTGGTCAAGCCCGCTGGATTTCCAAAGATGGTGCTGGCGTCCAACGCGGAAGACGACCTTCCCGCATATGCAGTTCCCGCACTGCTTGCACTCTGTTCATTAAGGGCAATGCCATTGGCGCCCGCGGTTGTTGAGGTGGTGAGAATTGCAATGGCGCCGACAAACTTAATCCAGGCAGCACTTGCTCGCGGAGCGGAGAAATAAGGGATCGCACGACTATTCAGTTTCATTTTCCACCTCTTTATTATTTTTTTGATTGCACGCAGGCAAGGCTTCGCCTTCCTGTGCACTTGTCAGTGCCAGTTGAAGTTGACCGAAGTTGTGCAAAGGCCCTGGCTGAACAACACCAAGACATGTTTGCGGGGCTTACGGTGGCTAATTCGGGCTCATTTAAGCCATTCCACTTGAAAGCTGTAGCGACCCAGAAGGCGGGCCAGCTTTTCCTCATCGGCCCCGGCCCGTATGCATGCGACTAGCCCACGACGACCATCCTGCACCACGTCTACCGCAATCTCCTGCAGACACAGGCGCTCCACTTCCTGCTGGACTACCCTGGCGATCTCGCGCTGCTGCAAGGCGGGCTTGAATATCTTGCCCACGGCAGTCAGTGGCAACGTTTCGAGGATTTCAATGCGCTTGGGAACTGCAGCCCGCTCGCTGATGTTGAGTTGAGCGAACGACTCAAGTTCTTCAGCGTTGCAGGTGTGCCCGGGGCGCAGTTGAACGTAGGCGACCGGCACCTCGCCCGAATAGGCGTCGGGGCTGCCGATCGCCGCGGCTAAGGCGACGGCGGGATGCGCCTGCAGCGCCTCCTCGATTTGCTTGGGATCGATATTGTGGCCGCCGCGGATGATCAACTCTTTCTTGCGTCCGGTCAGCCAGAAGTAACCCTGTGCATCCTGGCGACCCAAGTCGCCCGTATTCAGCCAGCGCCGACCGTCGACATCGATCCAGAGGCCCTGGTTATGACGCTCCTCCAGATAGCCTTCGAAGAGATTCGGACCACTGATCGTGATGAGGCCGGTCTCATCCACGTCAGCGTCGCGCAGGTACTCTCCAGAATCATCGAGCAGGACCGCGCGCATATTCTGGTAGGCGATCCGTATCCCGATGGAGCCGATACGGCGCTCGCCATGGGGTGGATTGATTGAGGAGACGCAGGCGCCCTCAGTAAGACCGTAACCTTCAAGTATCTTTACCCCGGTCCGGCGCTCAAACTCTCGGAAAAGCTCAGCCGGCATGGGTGCGGCGCCACACATTGCAAAGCGAAGACTGGATAGGTCGCGGCCCTGCCATTCATTTTGCAGAAGTGCTGCATAGACAGTTGGCACGCCGGAGAAGAGGTTGATACCGAAGTGCTCGACCATCTCCCAGAATCGTGGGATCACCCCCTCGCCACGATACCCCTGAGGCGTCCCGAGGATCACATGGTCGCCTTGAGTCCAAGGCATCAGTCCAGTAACCAGTTGTCCGTTGACATGAAATAGCGGCAGGCCACAAAAGATAACCTGACCACCACTGCGTGGCTGCAAATGAGCGGACACAGCCCATGCATTGAATACTTCCGAACCATGGGTACGCGCGGCGATCTTGGGGAGCCCGGTGGTGCCGCCAGTACAGATATAGGAGGAGCATTCATCCTGGCGGATTTGTCGACCGCTTTTCAGGTGTGTGTGCGGCTGAGTATTCATCAGCGATTGCCAATCGTGGATCGCGATCCCCCTGTGTAAGTCTCGCTCCTTGAGTGCCACGGCTTTTAGAGTCCCACGCACAGGTTCGACGACATAGGGCTCCATGCTGACCCAAACGACAGACCTGACCGTGGGTAGCTGATCCAGCTGCGAAGCCAGTTTGGGCCACAGATCACTGCCCCCAGTCGGCGCAAGCGTTACCACCACGGATACCTTCGCGGCATTCAGCAAGCCAGCCATCTGCTTGGCCTCGAGCAGAGGATTGATCGCCATGACGATGCCCGCCGCCTCCCCGCCCCATATAGTGAAATGGGTTTCCGGCAGGTTGGGCAGGACGAAGGCAAGCACCTCTCCCGGTTTTATGCCCAGGTCATGGAAGGCATTTGCCGCGCGGGTGATATCCGCGAAGAGCTGGGAGTAGTTCCACTCGTAGGTACGTTTGAAATCGGCGGCATCGGCGAAGAAACTTAGCGCCGGTGCCTTAGGGAAGTACTCGGCCGCCTGTCGCAGCGCGTCATAAGTGCTGGAAGCCAGGCCACGCTCCGACAAGGGGACTCGTTCGAGACTTTCGATGTCGTTCAGGGTCTGCACAACCATCAGGCTTCCCCCACGACTCGGTTGCATTGCACTCCGAGGTCGACCACACCATCGGCGCTGCGAATGCGCGCCTCGACCACGTCACCGGGCTTGAGGTACTGCGGCCGGCTCTCCTGCGCCTTGAGAAACAGTTTCCACTTGGTGGCTTCTGGCATCAGGGCCGCAATGCGCTGTTTCGCAGGTGAAGGGATCGTTAACGCACAACCCGCGGGAGTGCCGGTAGCGATCAGGTCTCCAACGGCAAGATCTTGCACTGAGGAGAGTTCGGTAAGGGTTTCAGCCGGACCGTAAACCAGGTTGGCCGTGCTGTCGCTCTGTCGCACCTGGTCGTTGACTGTCAGGCGCAGCTGCAGTGCTTTGAGGTAATGCATGTCTTTGGCATCCAGAAGACAGAGGTAAGGACCGACCGGGCCAAAAGTGCGAAAGCTCTTGCCCTTGTAGAACTGCATCTGGGGAATCTGAATGTCACGAGCCGAGTAGTCATTGACAATAACGACGCCTGCAATGAACTCATGCAGATTGGCGTCGGTGATAGAAACAGCGCCGGTGATCGCGCGTTTCATCACAAGCCCCAGTTCAATTTCGTAGTCGAGAAAGCGCACGGTGCGCGGCTTGATCAGGTCGCTGTCAGCCGCTACCAGGCAACTCGTCGCCTTGGTGAAGATCATGTTGAATTTCTTCGCATCCGGGTCCATGCCCGACTCGATCATGTGCTGACGATAGTTGGCGCCCTGGCAGAGGAACTGCTGGTTACGGGTCACCGGCGACAGCAGCTTTACTTCGCCCTCCTCCAGCTCAGGGCCTTTCAGTTGAGCGAGGTCGTCGATACTGTTCTGGCGAATGAAGTCACCGGTGGTTTCAAAAGCACCGGGAACCACAGTGATACGGCCTTGGCGAAGCACGCCCCAGTGGACACCGTTCTGAAATTCAAAGCGGACTACGTGTACAGCAGACATTGAAGGTACTCCTGGAGCGGCGTTTGTCCCGCGCTCGGTGGCACGAGAACTGAGGTGTTGTTCTGAGGGTGGGCTGGCGATGCTGTAGATCAACGAACCGCCGGCGATCAAAGCGCCGGCTTTGAGCATGTCTCGCCGGCCATACCGAGTAGATTTGCCCGACATGACGGCAGCTCTACCCGAACATCCGCATAAGCGTTATCAACTTGCGAATGGTTAAGTCCGGGCTGCGTCGCAGGTTACAGATCAGTGCTCGCAGATTGATTAAACTCATCTTGGGTTTTGTGAAACTCTTGGGCATGCGCTGCCCCCACTGCGCCATTGCCTCGGGACTCACGGGATGTATGCCCGTAGGCTGCTTGGCCGTAAAAATATCCCCATCGCAGTAGTGCTCGTGCTTATCACCCCAAGGGTCTTGCCAGTAATCGAAAATCTGACTGCCCAGGATGTGCCGACCGATTCCCCATGAGTGCTCCCAACCCCGCTCTCGCAGGACCCGTTGCCCCATGCCCACCGCGTCGGCATCGACGACCTCATAGGCGCTATGGCTATAGGTCGCCATGAACCCTTGCGCTATCGCGAGCGTATGGTGAGCCGCGGGAATGTCACCAAGATCAAGGCGCATGAAAGCGACGATAGGTGTGCCATCGGGGAGTACCTGCACATCGCTGGGAATAAACCCGAAATGCTGCGTATACCAGGCACAGGTCGCCTGGTAGTCGGCCACTTCGATCACGATGTGGCCAAGCCTGAGTACTTCAGGGGGAGCAATCGGCGGGCGCTGCGTGGCGTTGATTCGCGGTTGCTCGTGCGCCAGATTCCAGTGCAGAGGAGCTCTATGTGCCAGAGTTTTGCCTGGAGTCTGGTCGCAAACAGCTTCCACAATGAAACCGGATGGGTCAGTCAGTCTGACGCAATACCCTTTGCCGGGATGTTCCGACTTCTCTACCAATGACGCACCTGGGATTCGAGTGAGTTTTTCCAGATCCTCTAGAGACTGCACTGCGAGTCCGAACCCGATAAAACGTGCATGCTCGGCACGATGGACGCGATAACAATATGAAGTGGCGTCGGTGCCCCGTAGATAGAGCGTATCGGCGTCCTGCCGACCTAGCGTCAGGCCGAAGTCGGTCAGGAAACGCGCCGCCTCATTCAAGTCCGGCCGTTGGAAAATCAGGTGAGTCAGATCCTGGGCCTTTACCGTCGGTTGCGGATGCCGCGCGGGGTGTGGTGTCGCCAACCGGTGCAATTCAATTCTGTTGTTCATTGTTCTTGTTTTCCGGGTTTTTAGGGCAAAGCTGTCCCGAACCCCTGAAAAATCAGGGGTTTGTCCAGTTAAGCCAGTTACGAACTCAGTCGAGAGACGGAAGTACCGGCAACTCTATGGTCGCCAACGCACGCGCCTCCTCTGGCGGCACACCCAATGCCCGCAATATCAGCTCGGCGGTATCAGAGCCCGACTCTCGCCACGTTCTGTGACCTTCCAGCACCAGGAAAATCGAGCCAAGAACGCTGCTCGATATGAGCGTCAGTACCGAGAGCAATTGCTCCTGCGCAAACGTGTAGCGCCCAGTGGAAAGTCCGTTCAGAAGATCCGTAGTCGCTTGGCTGCTGAACATTTCGCGCAACGAAGAATTGCTCATGGCGAATTTGTGGATGAACGCCCCCCACTGGGAGTCCTCATGAGCTCGACGAATGAAGAACCGAATGCCATTGGCAAGGCGCTGAGCCGGATCGGAGAGGGAGTTGAAGCTCTTGTTGACGCGCTCATGCATCTCCCTCGCGAGATGACTGGCGACCGCCTCGAACAGGCTTTCCATGCTGTCGATGTTGCTATAGACCGTTCCGCGCGCCACTCCCGCCTCTTGCGCGAGGTCGAGGATGTTCACTTGTGAGGTGCCTCTTTCAGCGAACAGGCGAAAAGCGGCTTGATGAATGCGGCGCTGTGTTGGGTTCAGGGATTCCACGGTTCTCTCTCCAGGATTATCTCATGGATCAATTGAACGCTCGTGTTCATTCTTAGTCAACCCTGTTTTTTGAATCAGGTCCGATTCACCATGATATAAAGCGCTGCATCCCTCGAATTAACCGCGCTTACGAGGGATACGGCAAGATTTATGGGGGGGGGGCTTGGATTTCTTCACACTGAAATTATTGAACGTACGTGTTCAATACAAATCTCAGCAAGGCCGTCAAACCGGCCCCTGTAAACCTTGGCGGGCCGAGATGACATCGGAACTAGGGTAGCGGCTTACCGGCGATTCTCTTGGCTCTGGCAGGTGTTACGCCCAGAGCCTTGAGAATCATCTCGGCGACCCGCTGGTCGTGCTCCCCCACCGCACGCCCCTCGACAACCGAGCGCATGGCTCCGGTTGTGCACGATACGACCATGTCCAGGGCGATCCCCTCGTCCTCATAAGTGAAAGTGCCCGCGCGCAGGCCTTCACGCAGGTCGCCAAGCACATGGGCAGCCAAGCGCGAGCGCATGGCCTGATCGGAATGGATGATGCGCAGCAGTGCGTTGGCCCATTGATGGTCGTACGCGGCCCGGCATACGAACATGCGCACTCCAATCGAAAGCCGCTGTGCACCGCAGTGCACGCCCGAACTCAAGGCGGAAATGGCATCGGAGAACTCACTCGCCATGGCGATGCCAACCGCCTCGAGTACTTCGTCGCGCGTTCGAAAATAGTTGTAGATGGTGCCGTTGGATACCGCGGCCTCCGAGGCGACATCGAGCAGTGCAATCTCCCCCACCTCCTTACGTGCGACAAGACGCAATGCCGCATCCACCAGGCCGCGACGGGTGCGCTCACGCTTCTTGTGCCCCCGAGTGAGAGGCTCTTGCTCAGTTGCTTCTGAAGGAAAAGTGGGGGAAGGCATCTTCAGGCTCTTAATCGAGGGGGCTCGTTTATGGTAATGGAAACGCTATCGGCTGTGGCGTCGGCGCTAGCCAACAGGCCCATACAGTCTCGAACGAGACTGCCTGCATCGAAGCCGGGGGCGTGGTGCATGATGATACGGTCGGGGCGAACCGCAACCAGCGTGCCTTTGGCAGCCAGCGGCAGGATGCCATGGTTCAGGTCTTCGATGAAGTCGCAGCCGCTGCCGGAGCGCTGGCCGCAGGGTCCGATCTGCAAGAAGTGGCCTCCCATTTTGTCCCAGGAAACGACCTGAGCAGCGGTCAGCAGTGACAACGGGTCAACACCGAATCCCACCAGGGTCAGGTTGTCTCCAAGTACATCGTCGCTCAGTTGGATCTGCTGTTGCATGTTGCGAACCCAGGCTTGGGGAAACAGACTGCCACGAACCAGCTTGTCGCCACGACGATGCTGCACGAACAGACCCTGTTTGAAGATGTTCTTTGGCTTGATGTCCAGCTGCTCGAAGTACTTTCTGGTTGCGGGAGTCAACGCCAGCGTGCGCATCAGGCCGTGGATGAAGAAAGCGGCGACCTTGTTTCTCGGCATCACCAGGCGGCCCATGAGTTTCGCCAGATTGATCATCGCCTGGGCATGGGGGCGACGCTCTACGTCATAGGTTTCGAGTATTGAAGGCGCGGCTTGACCGCGAAGGACCCACGCCAGTTTCCAGGCAAGATTGGCTGCATCGCGCAGTCCCGCTACGAGACCTTGCCCGACAAATGGGGGGGTGATGTGGGCTGCATCTCCCGCGAGAAAGATGCGTCCCTTGCTGAATCTGTTACAGCAGCGCGCGTGGAACCGATACACCGCCTTTCGCTCGATTTCCAGCTCCTGCGGATTGATCCATGGCGCGATCAGTCGGGCTATGCTTTCGGGGCTTTCCAGCTCTTCCCGGGATTCGCCCGGGTGTAGCATGAACTCCCAACGCTCCCTTCCGCCGGGAGCGGGCATGTGCGGCGTTGGACGCCGTGGATCACAGATAAACTCAACGTGATCGATCGCTGACTTATGCCGGTTCTTGGCATCGACAATCAGCCAATCCTCACCATAGGTCTGTCCTTCGAATTCCTGGCCAATCAGTGCCCTGACCCTGGAGCTTGCGCCATCCACACCTACCAGGTATTGGGCGCGAACGGGATACGCCTGGCCATCATCGCCCCGTACGGTGGCGACGACACAATCTGATTCCTCGACCAGATTCTCGAGCTCGAATCCTCCCAGGCTGGTCACTGTCTTCAGCCGGGAAACCTGGCTGCGCATCGCGTGTTCGAGGTCGGGTTGATAGAAAGTCACCAGTTTGGGATGGCCGTCGATGCATCCCGCGGTATTGGCCCGACCGAATTGCCCGAGGACCGGGGAGTGCATCCTCACTTCAGGGATAGCGATCTTCTCGAAAGCGTCTTCCGACAATCCGGCGAGTTGCAGGATGCGAAGCGCCTCGTTATCCAGAGCAATGGCGCGGGGCATTAGTAGGACCTCATGGGTCTTGTCCAATACCAGTGTCTTTACCCCATAGCGGCCGAGCAGCGCCGCGATTGTCGCCCCTACCGGACCGTTACCGACGACCAGCACATCGACAGCGGTGGGAGGCAGTTCGGTACCTTTCTTGTTGTTGTTCATCTCGAGCCCTTGTTGTGATTGAAGTCGTGAGACGTGGAGATCTCATCGTCAGGCAAGGTGAAGGTATGTAGAATTGAGATATATTTCAATATTGATATTTTAGTCATTACCATTTTTGGTTCATTACCGCACCGTGATGAGGTCATGTGGGCTATGCCGAGGGCCAGTTTCCGACCGGTGAGGCTTGGCTTCTGAGCAGATCAGCGTTGTTATTGGAGTAATGGCCCAGTGCTAGAAATTATGTTTTTGACTTCAGGAATCCAACGTGGCGCGTCCGCAGCCCCATCCGAACCCAGTCCAGCTCTGTTTCGTCGAGTTCGAGCTCGACGAGACCAACGCGTGCTTGTTACGTAACGGAGAAGCCGTGCCGTTGACGCCCGCCCTTCACCCTGCTGTGCGCACTTGCACGCCAACCTGGATCGCTGGTGACCAAGGATTGGTTGGTCGCGGGGTTCACCCCACTCCCCCAGCCTCGCGCCCTGCCCGCCTGCTCAGACCTTCCACTCCTGCTTGCACTCCATCAGGAAGTCAATAAACGCGCGCAGGCGCAGCGGAACATAGCGACTGCCAGGGTACAACAGGGTGAAGGGGCGGGAACGCCCGCCGAAATCCTGGAGGACCTCGACCAGGGACCCCTCCTTCAGTTCTCGCTCAACGATAAAGCGATAGGTCTGGAACAGGCCCGCGCCGTGCTTGGCCAGGGTGACTCCGCCGAGTACATCGTCCGAGCAGCAATAGTTGCCTTCGGCCAGGATCTCCTGCTCCTTGCCGTTCTCAGTGAACAGCCAGGAAATCCGGCGTCCACTACTGGGCAGCTCGAACTGGATGCAGTCGTGCCTGGCAAGGTCGTCCAAGGCGGTGGGTGTGCCAGCCCGGGCCAGGTACTCCGGCGTGGCTATCACCACCAGACGCGCATCTTCAAGGTGCCGGGCGATCAGTGTCGAGTCGGGCTGGGCGCGCACGCGGATCGCCAGGTCGTAGCCCTCCCCGACGAAGTCGATGTTGCGATTGCTCAGGTGGATATCGATCTTCACCCCGGGGTGGCGCTCCCGGAAACGGGACAAGAGCGGGAGGATGCGGTAGTGGCCGTAAGTCGTGGGAATGCTGATGCGCAGTTCGCCGGCGGGTTCGAGCTGCCTGCCCATCACTTCGCGCTCCGCCTCGACCAGTTGGGTCAGCGCCTGCCGGCACTGCTCGAAATAGGCTCGACCGCTTTCCGTGAGTCGGATACTGCGGGTCGTCCTCACGAACAGCCGCGTGCCCAGGCGTTCCTCCAGTCGCGAAATTGTCCGACTTACCGCCGCCGGGGTAACCCCGGCCGAAAGTGCCGCGGCCGTGAAGCTGCCCTCCTCCACAGCCATACAGAAGAGCTCGATGCTGCCCAGCTGGATGTCATCAAAGTGACGTTTCACGTTTCATTACACTGCGTATCAACTGAAGTGTCAGAGACTACCTTTATCGGCTTCGAGGGTACAAATATAGTTCACGTCACGCAGTCGATCCCGACGCCCTTCGGCCTGGTCGGGGGAGGCGCCGAGTTGCTTGCCCAGGTCTTACTCACCAACCCTCCAAGGAGGTTGAAATGCCGTTCGTAAGCGTTCGAATCACTCGTGACGGGGTTACCCGGGAGCAGAAAGCCCAGGTCATCGCCGAGATCACAGACACCCTGCAGCGCGTACTGGGCAAGCGCCCTGACCTCACGCACATCGTTATCGAGGAAGTCGACACCGATAACTGGGGTTACGCCGGAATGACGACGACCGAGTACCGAAAGAACCCACCTGGTTGACATTCGTTTCAACACTCCTGCCCGAGCAGGGACCTCCCCTGACCCGCCGCTACAACAAGCTCTGTGACCACTTTGCGAGGAAACCCATGAGCAAGAAAACCGTCGTCATCACCGGTGCATCCAGCGGTATCGGCCTGGGTCTGGCCAAAGCCTTCATTGATAGTGGCTACAACGTCGTCGGTACCGGTCGCTCCCCCGAGCGCCTGCAAGAGGCCGCCGCCAGCCTGGGCAGTCCGCACAACTTCATGGGCGTCGCTGGCGACGTGGCCGATCCCGCTACTGCCCGAAAGATCTTCGACTCGGCGATTGAAGCCTTTGGCAGCGTCGAAGTCCTGATCAACAACGCCGGCTTTTTCTTGCCCAAACCTTTCATCGATTACACGTCAGAAGACCTGGAAACGCTGTTGGACACCAACCTCAGGGGCGTGGTCTACACCTCCCAGGTGGCCGCCGCACATATGCAGCGGCAAGGTGGCGGGCACATCGTGAACATCTCCGCGGCCATAGCCCTGCAGCCCAACATCGATGTACCGGCCGCCCTGCCGGTGCTGATCAAGGGTGGCATCAACCAGATGACCCGGGCGCTGGCCCTGGAACTGTCACCGCACAACATCCAGGTGAACGCAGTCGCCCCCGGCATCATTGACACGCCCATGCACGCCCCGGCCGCTCGTGATTTCCTCAACAACCTGGCGCCGTCCGGCCGGGTCGGCACTGTTGAGGAAATTGCCGAGGCTGTGCTCTACCTGGCAAAGGCGGACTTCACCACAGGTGTCGTCCTGGCAGTGGACGGCGGCATGAGCACCGGCAAGTGGTAATAGCCTGAAAGAAGAAAGCTGAATGCTGGTCAGTCAAGAAACGTCTTGAACTGAGTGAGAGGCCCGTGGCGAGGGAGCAGGCTCCCGCTGGTGCGCGAAGCGCGCCCAACAATGCCACCGCGGTCTTTCAGAATGAACTCGGCTATCGTTTTGGGGCTGCTGCGCAACCCAGCGGGAGCAAGCTCCCTCGCCACGGGAGGGGCATTGGGCACCCTGGCCTTGACTGACTGGCATTAAGGCCATGCCTCCCCTTTTTGAGTGCTTCGCCGGGTACGTTCGTACAAAGAAGCATCACTCTCTCAAATCGTAACGATATGTATTTACTATCGAAAGATAATCGTTATCATTCGCGCGATAATTCATACAAAAGGTGTCAACGGTGTCTCTATCGCGCATTTACCCGGCCTCTCTGTCGTTGCTGGGCGTTCTGGTCGTACCTGAGTTACAGGCAGAAACGGAGTCTGCTCTTACCCTACCGGCAACCGCTGTGAACAGTGAGTACAGCGAACAGAGCTACATGCCGACCGAGAGCCGCAGCGCGCTGAAGATCGATGCCCCGCTACGCGATATCCCGCAAACGGTGAACGTGATCCCCCAGAGCCTCATCAAGGATCAGGGGGCCCAGTCGATGGAAGACGTACTCAAGAATGTCCCGGGAGTCGGCCTGTCCAATGGCGATGGCCAGCGCGACCAGGTCACCATCCGCGGCTTCAGCGCCATTGGCGACATGTACGTCGACGGCATTCGCGACGATGCGCTGTACTTCCGTGATCTGTCCAACGTCGAACGGGTGGAAGTGATCAAGGGGCCGGCGGCGGTGCTTTATGGCCGTGGCTCTTCGGGTGGCCTGATCAACAGCATCAGCAAGATGCCCAACTTCACCCCCAAGCAGGAAGTCGGTGCCACGGTCGACAGCGAGGGCAAGAAACGTACTCAGTTCGACGCCGGTTGGGCCGATCAGCAACAGGGCGATAAGGCTGTGCGTGTGACGGGCGCGCTGGAAAACAGCGACACCTTCCGCGATGACGGCTACATCGACCGCAAGGCCATCGCGCCTTCGGCCTACTTCAAGCTGTCCGACGACCTGGAACTGAACCTGGGCGCGAGCTACCTGTATGACGAGCGCCTGATCGACTTCGGCATCCCGGCGCAAGGCGACCGTCCGGTCGATGTGGATCGCGACAAGCGCTTCGGTTCCGCCGACCCGGATGACGACTACACCCGCAGCGAAGTGTTTTCGTTCACCGCCGGTGCCAATTACCGGATCAACGACGACTTCACCCTGAGCAATACCAGCCGCTACTACCACTATGACCTTGACCGCAACAACACACTGGCGGACTCCAGCCCGACGCGTTTCGTCACCGCCGCCAATGGTGAGTTGCTGGTGAAACTCAACCGCGGCAATGTGCAACGCAAGGAAGACGGCTGGTTCAACCAGACCGAGCTCAAGCAGCGCGCCGTACTCGCCGGGATGAACCACAACCTGCTGTATGGCGTGGAGTTGGGGCGCCAGGTGAAGGATCAGTCGGTGTTCAGCCAGACCAACGTGGCCCAGGTCCCGGTCTACCGTAACGGACTGGTCGATGTGCCGTTCCAGGCCAACCGGCAAACCGCCAAGGGCACCAATACCCAGGACACTGCCGGATTTTACGTGCAGGACCTGATCGAACTGGCACCGCAGTGGAAGGCGCTGGTGGGTGTGCGTTATGAC
The DNA here is from genome assembly GCF_058789115.1 of Pseudomonas sp. FW300-N1A1. Lineage (NCBI taxonomy): Bacteria > Pseudomonadati > Pseudomonadota > Gammaproteobacteria > Pseudomonadales > Pseudomonadaceae > Pseudomonas > Pseudomonas sp. FW300-N1A1. Next base: position 22,915 of record NZ_JBYTBK010000038.1, read on the forward strand.
GTGTTCGACCAGGAATACGCCGATGACCTGACGAACAATCAAATGTCGCGCACCGACACCACCTGGAGCCCGCGAGTGGGCCTGGTGTACCAGCCTGATCAGATCCAGTCCTATTACGTCTCGGTGAGCCGTTCCTACCAGCCTTCGGCCGAAATGTTCGCCCTGAGTACCACTAACCAGGAACTTAAACCGGAGCAGACCACCAACTACGAGATCGGCGGCAAATGGGACCTGCTCGACAATCGCCTGGCATTGACGGCCGCGTTGTTCCGGCTGGAACGTACCGACATGAAAACCACCGACCCGGCGAACCCGACCAAACTGGTGCTGGCCGGTGAGCAGCGCACTGACGGCCTGGAGCTGACCGCCAGCGGGCAGTTGAGTGACAAATGGCAGGTCTATGCCGGCTACGCCTATCTTGATGCCGAGATCACCAAGTCCAACAGCCGTACCAACGGTGTCCCCAACGAGGGCCAGGTGCCGACCCTGACCCCACGCCACAGTGCCAACCTGTGGTTGGTGCGTTCGCTGACACAAACCTGGCGAGTGGGCATGGGCGCCAACTACGTGGATGACCGCTATACATCCCTGGATAACAACGTGGTCATGCCGGCCTACACGACCGTGGACGCCGCGCTGCTGTACAACCAGCCGAAGTGGGACATGGCCCTGCGTTTGCGCAATGTCTTCGACGAGGACTATTACGCCTCGGCGCATGGTTCGGTGGACCTGATCACGCCCGGCGCGCCACGGACGCTGGAACTGAGCACCAACTACCGTTTCTGAGTGCCAACCTCAAGCACCCGTGCCCGGCACTGCAACACTGCCGGGCATATTTATGTGTTACTGCAACCGCGTGCCGTCAACGGGACGCTGGCTCAAGTACGGTCACCGTGGCGGTGGTACCGGCGCGCAGGCGCCCCTTGCCGGCGTACTGTGGGTCTATCGCGATCCGCACCGGCACCCGTTGGGCCAGCTTGACCCAGGTGTAGCTAGGGTTGATGTTGGCCAGCAAGCGACTGCCCGGCAGGTTCTCTCGATCGCTGATCGCAAAGGCGATGCTCTGCACGACGCCACCGAAGGTCTCGCCACTCATCAACTCAATCCGCACCCTGCTGCCCTCCTCGATCCTCGGCAGCTTGGTTTCTTCGAAGTAACCACTGACATAAAACGAGTCACTGTCGACCAGCGCCAACAGCGCACTGCCTACACTGGCGTAGTCGCCCTCGCGGGTCAGCAGATTGGTCACATAGCCACTGACCGGCGCCATCACCCGGGTGCGTTGCAGGTTCAGTTCGGCCTGGGTCAATACCGCCATGGCCAGCTGGACATTGGCTTGCGCCAGGCTCAGGTTGGCCTGGTTGCTCAGCAGCTCGGCCTGTGCCACGGCCACTTCGGTGCTGGATTTCTCCCACTCTTCGCCAGAGATCGCAAAGCCCTGCTTGAGTTCGCGCCGCCTGCGCTCCTCGCTTTGGCGCTGCTTGAGGAGGGCCTCGCTGGAAATGATCGCCGCCTGCGACTGACCCTGAGTCGCCTTGGCCACTTCAACCGAGCGCCGGACATGTTCGACCGCCAGTGCATAGCGCGCCGGATCGATTTCCAGCAACAACTGGCCCTTTTCCACATGCTGGTTGTCCTGCACCTTCAAGCTGACAATCCGCCCCGAGACATCGGCGGACAGCGTCACCACATCGGCACGCACCCGCGCGTCCCGGGTCCAGGGCGACCGTGTGTAATGCTCCCAGGCGAACCAGCCGAGCAACACGGCCAGTGCGACAACGACCAGCGTCACCAGTTGCGCAACGATTCTCTTCGCAGTCATGAGGCCCCCATCAGCAAAATCACCACCGCGCACACGCAGGCATAGAGCGCCCCTTCGAACAGTGCTTCATGCCAGACAAACTTCAACAGACCGCTGCGCCGTATGCCCCAGTCCAGCAACAGGAAGACCGGCAGCGCCAACAGCAGGGCCTGGGCAATCGGCGGCAAGTAGACGCCGCCCAGTTCGAAATCAATGGGCAAGGACCGGCACTCCCATGTCCGAGGGTTGAAGAAACGCGCGATAGCGTTCGATGAACGAGGCCACGATCAACAGTGCGACCCGGATGCGGAACACGGACCATAGCTGTGAGTGACCGGATGCCCGTTCGCCGGAATGCAGCTGGTCGAGCTCCTCTCCGAGGGCGTGCAGTTCATCCGTCAGCTGATCCAGATCGATACCCGGCCGATCTGCGACGTAGCGGCCGGTCTGGTGCAGAATCGACTGCAAGCGGTCCTTGACCTGTGGGCTCAGCAACCCATTGTCCTGGCCTTGTTGCTTGAGCTGATTGAGGGCGACACCCAGCGACATACACGCCAGGCTGACCTCGTACCGTTGATGGCTGCGAGAGTCGTTGGCCGCCGGCAACAACCCGAGCATCATCGTCAGGCGATCGACCATGCGGCTTTCAAAGGCGAACTGCTGCTGGTCGGCGGTCGAGGTCTTGAGCAGGAGGTAGACCTGTTCTCGGGTCTCACGGTACAGCCGGTTGATGCGCTGCACCGGATTGAAGGGAAAGACCCACGAATAGACCAGCAGCGACAGTACCCCGGCGCAGACGTAGGCCCCGGTGAATTCGAACCACTGGATCGCACTGTTCTGAAAGGCCCCGATGTTCTGCGGGCCGACCATCAGGAACGTCGACAGTCCCAGCCCCATGCCGATCCCCGCAGTCGCCGGGCTCGCCAGCCCGACCGCGATCACGTAAAGCAAGGGCACCAGGATCAAGGCGAGCATTGCGAAATCAGTGACCGCCGGCACCAGCATGAACTGATAGAGCGCTGACACGACCACAGCCAACCCTAAGCCCCGGACATAATTCTGGCTGGCCAACAGTGGCCGTGGAAAGGTGGCCATCAACGAACACAGGATGCCCACCAGAATCATCCCGGCACGGGCGCCGTCCCAGCCGGTTTCGATCCAGATCAAGCCGGACACCAGCAGTGCAATGAATGCACGGGTCGCGTTCATTGCCGCCAGGCGAACGTCCAGGTGCAAGGGGTTGCTACGTGGTTGCGGGTACACGCAGCTGGCTTCACGTCCGCTCTGGATGGCGTCGCTCAGCTCAAGGATTTCTTCGAGCTGTTGCAGCAAGCGCGCCTGCTCCCAGCGCAACGCCCACGCCAGCGAACGCAAGGTGGCCGGCATGCGTTCGCTCAGTTGTTCGGCCTGTTCCGCCAGGTGATCAAACCGTTGCTGGAGCACCTTGAACTGATGCCGAGCCTCGTTGGGCAGCGAGCGCCCTTGCCTGGCCAGTTCGTCGAGAAACACCAGCTCGTCTTCACGCAGCCGCTGGATATGCTCGGGAAACTCGCCTTCCCAGCGTTCACCGATCAGTTTGCGCTGATGGCGCAACACGGTCAGGCGTGAGGTCAACAACACCAACTGATTGCCCAGCAGTTGCACCAGGCCGTTGGCACTGCGCAAACGCGGGGCATCGAAGTACAAGTGCCGACGCAGCCCTTCCAGGGCACTGATCTCACCCAGCAGTTGCAACTGGCGCTTGTGAAAGTCCGCTTCGCTTTCTTCGGTACGGATCACGGCCGCCGCGTGCTGCGCCATCAGTTTCAGGACCTGGTCGACCTTGGCAAAGTAGCCCCGGGCCACCGCCTCCGGCCGCGCCGTCAGCAGGCTGACCACGCAGACACAGGCGACCGCCAGCAGGGTCTCGGTGATCCGGGTAATGGCCAGCATCAAGGTGTTTTCCTGCTCGGGCACCGCCAGCAAGGCCACCACCACCGCCGTGAAACCACTCAGGACAAAGGCATGCGAGCTGGTGTAGCGCAGCAAGGTGCCCCCGGCGGTACACAACGCCAGCCATAGCGCCAGGGTGACAATGAACGGCAGCGGTGCCTGGGGAAACACCGCCATGATCAACACCGCGACCGCAGCGCCCACCGTGGTGCCGATGATTTGCGAGAAACTGCGCTGCAGGGCCATGCCTCCCAGCGGCTGGCTGACGATGATCACCGCCATGACCGACCACTTGGGCTGATCCAGGTCGAAGATGAACGCCAGGTACAAGGTCAGCAGGCCGGCGACGACGGTGCGCAAGGCAAACAGCAACACCCCGAGGCCGGGGTTGAACACGACCTTGAAGTAATGGATCAGTGGCTGCATCGGGAAACGCCGAGGCGGCTCATCACACGCGTTGCCACGGCAACGCAGGCGCGGTCAGACGTGCCCCGTCAAACCCTTCTACCTCGCCAAAGCGCGCCAGGTCCCGGCTGTTCCAGGCCTCCAGGGCCTTGGCGATATCCTCCTTGTTGTGGCCAACGAAGTTCCACCACAGCTGTATGTCCTCGGCAAAGGGTTCGCCCCCCAACAGCAAGGCACGCGAGCCCGTCGCGCAGGACAGCTCGATCTCATTGAGGCCGCGCCCCAGGTAGGCCAGTTCGTTACTGGCAAAGGCCTGCCCGTTGATCGTGAACGCGCCTTCCAGCGGCAGGATGCCGTACTCGAAGCGCGGCTCCACGGCCAATCGAATCGAGGCCGCGCCCTGGCTCGACAGGTCCAGCCCCACCAGCGGTGAATAGATACGGCTCGGGGCGGTGCGACCGGCGAAGGTGCCCGCCAGCAGGATGACCTGTACCCCGCCGTCGACCCAGCCCGGCAGGTCCGGATAGTGATCGAACGCGGGCGCGCACTCCTTGTCGGCCGCGGGCAAGGCAATCCATAACTGCGCGGCGTGCAGATGATGCTCATCGGGCAGGGATTCTTCGGTGTGGGTGATACCACGCCCGGCGGTCATCAGGTTCACCTGGCCGGGGCGAATGACCTGGACATTGCCCAGGCTGTCGCGGTGCAGGACCTCGCCCTTGATCATCCAGGTGAAGGTCTGCAAGCCAATGTGCGGATGCGGACCGACGCGCAGGCCGGCCTTGCTTTCAAACACCGCGGGGCCGGCGTGATCGAGAAAACACCAGGCACCGATCATGCGTCGTTGGCGCGAGGGCATCAGGCGGTTGACCGTGATTCCGCCTCCCACTTCAGCGGCCCGCGCGGTGATCCGCTGGATTGCACGACTGCCCTCCTGCACCGGGCAGTCCCAGGAGGTGTACAACTGACAGGGAGATTCTTGATTACTCATCGTTTATCTCTCGGATAACCAGGACCAGGGTTTCGTGAGCCAGTCTTGAATGGCGTTAAGCAGGGCGCGTAGCTGTTCGAGAATGCGCCCAGCGGCCGGCCGGCTATGGGCCTCGAAAAGCGTTGGAACCCCAGCGATCAGCACCTCTGGCCGGTTCATCGTGTGTGCCCTGCCCTTCGGTTCAAACGGCTACGCGCCCTTCAACAGCGGATGAATCGGGCATGCGTTCGCCTTCTCCCCTAAGCGTAGCCGCTGGGTTGGGGGTGTTGCGCGTCGTCGGGCAAGGTATATAGGCAATGACTGCCAGGGCTGACCGACGACCGTCGACACAAACAGGCCCCGATCACTCAGGGCCTGTTCGACAGCCTTGCTTGCCGGCGATGTCGATCAGGGTCTACGACTTCAGGCCGATACACTCGTGCGGCTACAGGTGATCGGCGGCGCTGTCTGGCGCTACTGATCGGCTCCCCTCTGCCCGGTCCTCAGGAGGATGTTCAACCGCCTCCAGGGTTTTCACCAGTTCGGCAATCTCGGCGGATTGACGGGCCGAGGCATCGCTCAATTCGCCAACCTTGCGCTGCAAGCTCGCGACCTGCTCCAGCAACACCTGCTTGCCGCCCTCCACTTGCGCCACCTGGATCTTCAGCGCACCGATTTCACTGCGTTGACGATCCACCACCATCTCCAGTCCCAGATTGGCTTTATGCTGCTGCCGGGCTTCGGTGAGCAGGCGCTCGTTATCCCGGTTCAACTGCGTCACTTCATCCTGCTTGATGATCAGCGTCTGCTGCAGATGACGCATTTCCATCTGCACCTGTTGCAACTGCCCCTCATGCCGGCGCTGCTCTTGCTCCCGCTGCTCCTTGCTCGCGGCGCGGTAGTGCTCAAGCGCATCACGGGCATGCTGGTGCTTTTCTTCCAGGGAGCGGACTTGCTCCTGCTTGTCCTTGAGGTGCACCTCAAGGTCGAGGTTCGACTGGCTCAGCCGTGCATTGCGAGTCTGCTCGGCCTGCAAGGTCGTACGGCAGGTGTGCAGCTCGCCGGACTCGGTTTCCAGGGCGACACGCTGGATATCGTGCTGCTGTTGCAGGTGCGCCAGCGCAGCCTGGCTGGCGCTGAGTTGTTCATTGAGTGCGGCCTGCTCGACCTGGAACACCTTCAGGGCCTGTTCGATGCGCTCCTCGCTCTCTTCCTGCAAGCGTAACGCCAGACGCGAGACCAGCTCGCCAAGCTCGTCGCTGAGGGTCTGCTGGGGCGCGCCACGGCGCAGATCGAGGTCTTCAAGCTCCTTCAAATAACGATGAATCGTGGTTTTCGAGCCGGTATTGCCCAGCTCTATCCGTACGGCATCGATGCTTGGATGTTCTCCACGCGCCAGCAATGCCTCCCGCGCTTTCTGCACGATTGCCTTGTTTACGCCGCCACGGGCCATGTGTTGCTCCTACGATTTCGTACTGTATTACATACTATGTATATACATTCCATTCATGTCAAATCCAACGGTGCTAATGGGCGTGTTTATCTGATTGAATAATTGAGCGTTATCGCATCTGTTATCGTCAAAACCGCGTTTACCCGTGTGATCCAGTACGCCAGGACCGGCCCGGAGACGCGCACGCTTAAATGTCTTCAATGCCCAGCAAAATCCGTAGCAGCACCCACACCCCGCCAGGCGCCGGACGGAGTAAGGTAGGTAAAACCCCAAGCCTGAGGTACGCCGTGGCGTCCTATTCCCTGCGTCAGTTGAAGTACTTCGTCACCACCGTCGAATGTGGCAGCGTTGCAGAAGCCTCCCGCAAGCTGTACATCGCCCAGCCGTCGATCTCCACGGCCATCAAGGGCCTGGAAGACAGTTTCGGTGTGCAGTTGCTGATCCGTCACCACGCCCAGGGCGTGTCATTGACTCCCAGCGGCGCGCGCTTCTACCGCAAAGCCCAGGAACTGCTGCGCATGGCGCGGGAGTTCGAGCAGAATGCGCTGGCCGACAACGATGTGGTCAGCGGGCAGATCGATATCGGCTGCTTCGAAACCGTCGCCCCGCTCTACCTGCCGCGCCTGATCGCCGGTTTTCACCAGCGCTACCCGGGTGTGGAGATTCGTCTGCAGGACGGCGAACAGCAGGAACTGGTGCAAGGCCTCACGGGTGGGCGCTTCGACCTGGCGATCTTTTATGAACACGATTTGGACAGCACCATCGAGACCGAAGCGCTGATGGCCCCGCAACGGCCCTATGCCTTGCTGCCGGTGGGGCACCGGTTTGCCGACCAGGCCCAGGTGTCGCTGCGTGACCTGGCGCTCGAGCCGATGATCCTGCTGGACGTGCAGCCGAGCCGAACCTACTTCGTGAGTATTTTCGAAGAGCTGGGGCTGACCCCGAACATCGTCTTCAGCTCGCCGTCGATCGAAATGGTGCGCGGCATGGTGGGCCAGGGCTTCGGCTTCGCGGTCCTGGTGACGCGGCCACACTCAAGCAGCACCTACGATGGCCAGCAGTTGGTCTGTGTGGAGATTGCCGAGGACGTCACGGGTTCGGCGCTGGTCGCCGGCTGGCTCAAACGTGCGCAGCTGACCAAGCCTGCGCAGTTGTTTGTGGAGTACTGCAAGGAACAGTTTGCGCAATGGTTGATGTGAGGCCGCGCTTGATGCCTGCCGCATTAGTAGGAGCGAGCATGCTCGCGATGAACTCAAGCGCAACGCGTTTATTCAGAACGCACGCGTTATCGTTGACATCCATCGCGAGCATGCTCGCTCCTACATTCTAGCTAGCGAGCCGCCCAGGCGTTGAAGCGCTGCTCTAGCTCTTCGCCATGATCGACCCAGAACTCCGCGTCCACCGCCCGCGCGTCGGCCAGGTTGGCGGCGGCGGTCGGCAGTTGCTCCTGCACCGCAGGCGGCAACAGTGCCAGCGCCTGACGATGCACCGGCCCATAGGGGATGTTCTGCGAAAACACCTTCTGGGTCTGGGGCTGGCTGGCAAAGGCGATGAAGTCCTCGGCCAGTGCCTTGTTCGGCGTGCCCTTGACCACCGCCCAGTACTCCGGGTCATACAGGCTGTGGGGCCAGACGATACTCAGCGCCATGCCTTCCTTTTGCGCCGAGGCAATCCGCCCGTTGTAGGCCGCGCTCATCACCACATCCCCCGCCACCAGCCACTGCGCCGGTTGGGCGCCGGCCTCCCACCACTGGATGTTCGGCTTGAGCTGGTCCAGCTTGGCAAAGGCCCGCGTCACCCCCTGGGGCGTGTTCAACACCTTGTACAGGTCGTCGGCCTTGACCCCGTCGGCCAGCAAGGCGATTTCCAGGGCGTACTTGGCGCTCTTGCGCAAGCCGCGCTTGCCGGGAAACTCGGCAACGTTCCAGAAGTCCGCCCAGGACCCCGGTGCCTTGCTCAACTTGCTCTGGTCAAAGGCCAGGACCATCGACCAGACATAGGTGGCCACCCCGCACTCGGTGAGCGCTCCGGGGACGAAATGCGCCGGATCCCCCAGGCGCGTCAGGTCGAGTTTCTCGAACAGGCCTTCTTCACAGCCACGCAGCAACTCGGGGCTTTCGACTTCGACCACGTCCCAGCTGGTGTGACCCGCCGCGACCATCGCCTTGATCTTCGACAGCTCGCCATTGTATTCGCCAGCGATGATGTTTCCTGCACCGCTGGCGTTGAAGGGTTGGAAGTAGGCCTTGTCCTGGGCCTGCTTGGTGGCACCGCCAAATGAAATCACGGTGAGGCTCTGGGGCGCGGCTGACACACTGCCGCACAACAGCGCCAAGGCAAACGGAACACTGCAACGCAAGGATCTGGACATGGATCGGTTCCTCGGGAATGCCGGCTCGCCCGCACGAGCCGGCGCGGACTGCTTAACGGCGACCGTAGGCGCGGGCGGTGCGGTCTACGGCAATACGGGTCTTGTCGACCAGTTCGTCGATGTCGGCATGGCTGGCCACCAGTGCCGGCGCCATGATCATCCGGCCCAGGGTCGAGCGAATGATCAGGCCCTCTTCAAAGCCGAAGGTGCGGCATTGCCAGGTCATCTCGTTTTCGTTGGCAAAGCGCTTGCGGCTGGCCTTGTCTTCGGCAAACTGCAGGGCGGCCACCAGGCCGGTGCCCTGGATCTCGCCGATCAACGGATGGTCGTCGAAGGCCTCGCGCAGGCAACGCTGCAGGTAAGGCCCGGTGTCCTGCTTGACCCGGGTGACGATGCCTTCGTCGCGCAGGGCCTTGAGGTTGGCGATGGCCACCGCCGCCGCGACCGGGTGCCCGGAATAGGTCAGGCCGTGGGCAAACACTCCGCCCTGCTCCACCAGCACCTGGGCCATGCGCTTGGACAGGATCAAGCCGCCCATGGGGATGTAGCCGCTGGTCAGGCCCTTGGCGATGGACAGGGTGTCGGGCTCGAAACCGAAGTGTTCGTGGGCAAACCATTCACCGGTGCGACCAAAGCCGCCGATCACTTCGTCAGCGCACAACAGCACGTCGTATTGACGGCAAATACGCTGGATTTCCGGCCAGTAGCTTTCCGGCGGGAAGATCATCCCGCCGGCGCCCTGGAACGGCTCGGCAACGAACGCCGCGACATTCTCGACGCCCAGTTCGAGGATCTTCTCTTCCAGCTGGCGAGCCGCGCGCAGGCCGAACTCGGCCGGGCTCAGGTCGCCTTCGTGGGCGAACCAGTACGGCTCGTCGATGTGCGCGACGTCCGGGATCACCCCGCCCATCTCGTGCATGAACTTCATCCCGCCCAGCGCCGTGGCCCCCAGGGTCGAGCCGTGGTAGCCATTCCAGCGCCCGATCATGATCTTCTTCTGCGGCTGGCCGAGGATCTGCCAGTAACGGCGCACGGTGCGGATCAGCACCTCGTTGGCTTCGGAACCGGAGTTGGTGTAGATGGCGTGGCTGTAGTGATCCGGCAGCAGGCTGAACAGCAGCTCGGACAACTCCACCACGGCCGGGTGGGTGGTGTGGAAGAACATGTTGTAGTACGGCAGTTGTTCCAACTGGCGGCTGGCAGCGGCGGCCAGGTCCTTGCGGCCGTAGCCGAGGTTGGTGCACCACAGGCCCGACATACCGTCCAGGTAGCGCTTGCCGTCGTTGTCCCACAACGCCAGGCCCTCACCGCGCACGATCACCCGCGGGCCTTCGGCGTTGAGTGCCTTCTGGTCCAGGAATGCATGGATGTGGTGCGCCGCGTCCAGCGCCTGGTAGTCCTGGGTGCTGCGGGGGGTGTCGAGTTTTGCGTTCATTACAGCTCTCCTTGATTATTGAGGTTGTCAGTACGGCTGCCCAGCGCAGGCTCCAGCGGCTCGGGCCTGAACAGTGGCTTGCGCATCACGCATTTGATCCACACCACGGCGATCAGCGAGACGATGGCCAGCACCACGCCGGCGCTGGCGAAGATCGGCACGGTCATCTCGGGGCTCGGTGACACGTGCCAGATGGCGAAGAGCATGCCGGCGATGCCGAACAGCTGCGGCAACGGGTAGAACGGCGTGCGAAACGGCCGGTGCACATGCGGGTAACGGCGACGCAGGGCGATCACGTTGATGTGGGTGATGATGTAGGCCAGCAGCCAGGCCAGGGCCGCCGCCAACAGCAGGCGATTGATTGCGTCCGGGTTGTCGTGCATCAGCAGCAATGGCAGGCCGGTGACGGCAGACACGAACAGCACCGCGACCCAAGGGGCGCCGCTGCGTTTGCCCTGGCGCTTGAACACGCCAAACGCCTGGCCGCTTTGGGCCATGCCCAGCAACATGCGCGGGATCGCCGCCAGGGAACTGTTGAGGGTGCTGCAGGTGGCGGTGATCGCGGCGGTGACCAGCAACACCTGCCCCGCTTCACCGAACACCGTGGTGGCGAACAGGTAGTGCGGCAGGCCATTGCTCGCCAGCTCCGCCTGCGGCACGGTGAGCAGCGCGCCCACGCAATACAGGGCAATGATCAGGAAGATCACCGTCAGGCCGACCATCATCGAGGCCGGGATATTGCGTTCCGGGCGCCGGGTCTCCTCCACCAGCGGGCAGACGAACTCGGCCCCGACAAAGCCCCACACCGCCATCGCGGCCAGTGCGATCACCCCCAGGCCCATGGGGTTCCAGCCCGATGTCGCCACCAGGGACGAGACACTGCCAGCCCCTTCGCTGGTCAACGCGCCCAGGCCCATGACCAGCAACATCACCATCATCACCAGCGCCAGTACGGTCTGCAGGCGGGCAAAGATGTCGATGTTGAACAGGTTGAGCACGGTGAACAGCAACAGCACGCCGAAGGCCACGCTCAGGGGAGGCATCGAGTGCGGGTAGACCTTGTCGATGATGAACTCCATCAGCAGCAGCTCGGCCGACAGGGCGAACATCGCCACCACCACGTAACCGGAGAAGGTCGCGAGAATCGCCGGAAACTGGCCGATGGCGACTTCGGTGTAGCTGCTCAGGCTGCCGGCGCGGGGAATCATCAGCGCCAGTTCCGAGAACGAACAGGCGTAGCTCAGGGCCAACAGCCAGGCCAGGGCCAGCGGTACGATAAAGCCCATGCCGGCGATCCCGGCACCTTGCAGCATCAGGACCATGACGCCCTGGGAGACCACCAGGCCCACGGCAACCGCCAACAGGGCGCTGAAGCCCAGGCGTTTGCGGGGGCCGGCCTGCGCCGGGGCAAGGGGGTGTAGCGGCACGCTTGAGGAACTGTCCATCGGTTGCTCCGTTTTGTTGTTGTAGGGAGAACAAATCGATTGTTTGTACGGCGGATGCCCGGTGATCGGGCCGTCAGCCGCGTAACTGAATCCAGGTGGTCTTGAGTTGCGTGTACTTGTCGAACGCATGCAGCGACAGGTCCCGGCCAAAGCCCGACTGTTTGCCGCCGCCAAAGGGCACCGTGACATCCAGCGCATCCACCGTATTGACCGACACCGTGCCCGCGTTGAGTCGCCGCGCCACGCGGTGCGCGCGGTTCAGGTCGTCGGTCCAGACGGACGCCGCCAGCCCGTAGATGTGTTCGTTGGCCAGAGCGATCGCCTGCTCCTCGTCATCGAACACGGTGATCGCCAATACCGGGCCGAACACTTCTTCCCGGGCCAACTGCATCCCGGCGTGTACGTCGGTAAAGATCGTCGGCTCGATGAAGTTGCTCGAACCGTCGACCGTCAGCTGCCGGCCACCGCACACCAGGCGAGCGCCCTCGGCGGTGGCCTGTTCGATGTACTGCATGATTCGCCGGGCCTGGCGCGTGTCGACAATGGCCCCGGCGCGGCTCGCCGGATCCAGCGGATTGCCCGGCTGCCACAGGCGCGCCTGGGCGATCAGGCGCTCGACGAACTCATCAAGGATCGAGCGCTGCACCAGCAGGCGCGAGTTGGCCGAACACACCTCGCCCTGATTGAAGAAGATCCCGAATGCTGCCTTTGAAGCCGCCAGATCCAGGTCCTGGCAATCGGCGAACACCAGGTTCGGGCTCTTGCCACCGCACTCCAGCCAGACCTGTTTGAGGTTCGACTGCGCCGAGTACTGCATGAAGTACTTGCCGACTTCGGTGGATCCGGTGAACACCAGCGCATCCACGTCCGGGTGCAGGCCCAACGCGCGACCGGCCTGCTCACCGAGCCCCGGCACCACATTCAGCACCCCGGGCGGCAAGCCGGCTTCCAGCGCCAGTTCAGCCAGGCGCAAGGCCGAGAACGGTGACTGCTCGGCAGGCTTGAGCACCACGCTGTTACCCGCGGCCAGTGCCGGGGCGAGTTTCCAGGCGGCCATGTCCAACGGAAAATTCCACGGCACCACGGCCGCAATCACCCCCAGTGGTTCCCGGGTGATGGTGGCCAACACATTCGCCGCCGTGGGCGCGACCTGGTCATACAGCTTGTCCAGGCTTTCGCCATACCAGGCGAACACATGGGCAGCGCCGGGCACGTCGATGTTCCAGGCGTCCATCACCGGCTTGCCCATGCTCAACGAATCGAGCAGCGCCAGTTCCTCGCGGTGGGCCAACATCAACTGCGACAGGCGCAGCAACACCGCCTTGCGTTCAGTCGGCGCCATGCGCGCCCAAGGGCCTTGGGCAAACGCGCGTCGGGCGCTGCGCACGGCCTGGTCGACATCCTGCTCAGCGCAGGCCGCCACCTCGGCGAGCACTCGGCCGGTCGCCGGGTTGATCACCGCCAGCCGTGCACCGTCCGCGGCTTCACAGGGTGCGCCGTCGATCAGCGCGGTGTCGATCAAGCGCTGCCGTGCCGCCAGGGCTTTCCATTGATTGAAATCGTTCACCGTCATTACCTTGTCGTTATTCATCGTCCGGTTCACTCAGGTAGACCGCCAGGCGATCCATCAGGCGGTCACAGGCCGCCATTTGCTCGACGCTGACGTACTCGTCGGGTTTGTGTCCCTGCTCCATGCTGCCGGGGCCGCAGACCACCGAGGGGATGCCCGCCTGGTCAAACAGGCCCCCTTCAGTACCGAACGCCACCGTGCCAAAGGCATCGCTGCCACACAGCCTCGCGATCAGCCGGGCGGCGGCGCTGTCCATCGGTGTCGCCAGGCCCGGGTAAGCCGACAGGGTTTCGAAGTGGATGGCGCTGTCGGCCTTCACCGCCTGCATCGCTGGCAGCAGCGTCTGCTCGGCGTAGCCTTGCAGCGCCTCCACCACCCCTTGCGGGGCGAAGTCCGGCAGCGCCCGCACTTCGAAGTCGAAGCGGCAATCGGCCGGCACGATGTTCAAGGCCGTGCCGCCCTCGATCACCCCCACCTGCACGGTGGAGTACGCCGGGTCGAAGCGCTCGTCATGCCGCCGAGGGTCGGCCAACGCCGCGCCGATCTCCCCCAGCCGGCCAATCAGTCGTGCGGCCTGTTCGATGGCATTGACCCCATACGGCGCGTAGGCCGAATGACAGGCCGCCCCTCGGACATGGCACCGCATCGCTAGCTTGCCCTTGTGGCCGAGCACCGGCTTGAGCTCCGTCGGCTCGCCAATCAGGCACAGCGCCGGCGCCGGGATATGCGCTGGCAGGGCCTCCAGCAAGCTGCGGACCCCCAGGCATCCCACCTCTTCGTCGTATGAAAACGCCAGGTGCACCGGGCGCCGCAGTTGGCTCTCGAGAAACACCGGCACGGCGGCCAGTACCGAGGCCAGGTAACCTTTCATGTCCGCCGTGCCACGCCCGAACAGCTTGCCGCCCTGCTCGCTCAGGCAGAACGGTTCGACCGTCCAGGCCTGTCCGTCCACCGGCACCACGTCGGTGTGCCCGGACAACAGGATGCCGCCAGCCACCTTCGGGCCGATCGTGGCCAGCAGATTGGCCTTGGTCCGCTGCGCGTTGTAGATCAGTTGGCAATCCACGCCCAGGCCGTGCAGGTAGTCACGGACGAACGCGATCAGCTCCAGGTTGGAGTCGCGGCTGACCGTGGCAAAGCCCACCAGTTGCGCCAACAGGGCCCGGCTGCGCAGCTCACTCATCGCCGGGCACTCCATAGCTGGGGGCCAGGGTCGGATTGAGGGCGCGGGTCAGGTAGTCCTGCAACTGGGGCTGATAGGCGTCCCAGAGCCTGGCCAGTTCGCCGATCGGATTGTCCTCGGCCCAGTCCACACGCAGGTCGACGATGGGCCAGGTCAGGTCACCGACCACCGACAGCGCCGCCGAGTGCACCGCCCCGGCTTCCCCGCCGGCGCCCTGGCCGGCCTGCAAGGCACTGAGCAAGCGCGCCGCGAGACAACCTTCGCTGCTTTCAAATGCCGTGACCATGGCGTCGATCACGGCGCGGCTGGCCAACAGGTTGCCGGCCGCCACGCATTGCACGCCGGCCAGCGCGTTGTGCGTGCCCAGCGCATGGTTGCCGCTGAACAGGGCCGTGCGGCCCTGGGCATCGACCACCGCCACCTGGCGGTACTGGCTGAAGCCATTGCTGCTCAAGCCACGGTCCAACGCCTGGTCCGGGGTCAGTCCAACGGCCAGCCCGTCCAGAATCTGCGGCCCCAGGGCCGGCAAGGTGATGTTCTGGCTCGACACCGCGCCGACCCCGGCGCGCAACCAGGGGCAGCGAGCCCCCACGGCAATGCTCGAGGAACTGATGGCAATGCCCAGCTGACCGGTCTCGGCACAGCGGCCGACAATGGAAAAGGTCATGATTGACTCCTTATTCGGGGATCACCGCGATCACGTCGATTTCCATCAGCCACTGCGGCTGGCCCAGGGCGCTGACCACCAGCCCGGTGGAGATCGGGAACACACCCTTGAGCCACTTGCCGACCTCCTGGTACACCGGCTCGCGGTAGCGCGGGTCGATCAGGTAGGTGGTGGTCTTGACGATATGGCTGAGGTCGCTGCCGGCCTCCTCGAGCAGTTGCTTGACGTTGCGCATGGCCTGTTCCGCCTGGGCACGAGGGTCGCCGAGGCCCACCAGCTGACCGTTGAAATCGGTCCCCACTTGGCCACGGACATACACCGTGTTGCCGGCGCGCACGGCCTGGCACAGGTCGTTGTCCAGGGTCTGGTTCGGGTAGGTGTCCTTAGTGTTGAACATGCGGATGCGGGTATGAGTAGGCATTAACGGACTCCCATGAGGCTGGCGGTGTGGACCGGTGAAACGGACGTCGGCTCGGGCTCTGCCTGGCGTTGCGAGGCATCGCGATAAGCGAGGTAGGTGCGCTGCTTAACGATGTGGTCGCCAATGTGCTTCGCGTCGTGCCACACGCCCCAGATAAATGCCGAGCCCCGGCGCGTCAGCCACGGCAGGCCGACGAAGTACACCCCCGGCTCGCTGGACACCCCGCGTTGATGCCGGGGCTTGCCGTTGGCGTCGAGGGCGTTGACCTTCAGCCAGCTGTAGTCCACCGAGTAACCGGTGGCCCAGATGATCGAGGTCACCCCGGCCTCGGCCAGGTCCAGTTGCAAAATGGGCTGGATCAGGCACGGTGGGTCCGCCAGCAAGGCGCGGGCTTGCGGTTCTTCCGGCAGGTCCAGGCCGTTGCGCGCAATGTAGGCGTCGGCCGCATCGAGCAGCGCCAGGTAGTTCTCATCGCCGCGGGCAATGTTGTCCGCCAGATTCGATTTGAAGGTCACCACGCCATCGGCGAACGCCTTCGTCAGCCCGACCAGCGTCAGGCCCTGATGGGCCAGCCGGCGGAAATCAACCGTATGGCCGCCACGCGCACCGCTGACCGCGATGGTCACGTGCTCCTTCCCCGCCTGGACCACTTCCGCATCCCATTCGCCGAGCACGCCCAGCCACCAGCAGAAGTCGCGGTTGCGATAGGCGCGCGGCGGACGATCGTGCGCCCCCACAGAGAGATAGACCTGCTTGCCGGCACGCTGCAGTTCATCGGCAATCTGCACGCCCGACGAGCCAGCCCCCACCACCAGCACCGCACCTTCTGGCAGTTGCTGCGGATTACGGTACTGGGCCGAGTGGATCTGCGTGATGCCTGGCACTTCAGTGGCGATCGGCGGGATCACCGGACGCTGGAAGGGACCGGTCGCCACCACCACCTGGTTGGCCTCGATCACGCCCTCCGAGGTTTCAACGGTGAACCCCGGCCGACCGCTGTTGCGCTCCACCTTCAGCACGTCCACGCCGGTGCGTACCGGTGCGTTGAACTTGCGGGCATAGGCTTCGAAGTAATCGGCGACCTGTTCCTTGCCGGCAAAGGCGTCCGGGTCCAGGCCCTGGAATTCGAGACCAGGGAAGCGGTCATGCCAGGCCGGGCCGTTGGCCACCAGCGAATCCCAGCGCGCGGTGCGCCAGGCTTCGGCGATGCGGTTGCGCTCCAGAACCAGGTGCGGGACGCCCAGTCGGCTCAAGTGTTCACTCATGGCCACGCCGGCCTGACCGGCGCCAACGACAAGGGTATCTATGTGTCTTTTTTCAACTGTCATGGCTGTGTACTTCTGAAAGTTGGGTTGATTCAGATCGACCATGGCTGCCGCCTCTGAGGCTGATCATTGTTGTTTTACGGTTGCGGCTATCGGTGCAAGGGGTGTTGGCGGCATTCTGTTGGGAGGCGGGAATTTGCGAAATTATGATTTTTGTCATTGCTGACGAGGAAAAAGCTGCTCCCGCGCAAAGGCCCGGGCACAGGGGGTTGCGGGGATGTGCGCTGTCCCGTGGCTTGCTCGCGCTGGACTGCGCAGCAGCCCCGAAAGGGTCACCGGGTCGTGTTTGAAAGACTGCAATGGTCTTGTTGGAAGGGGGGCGCTTCACGCCCCAGCGCGAGCAAGCTCGCTCGCCACAGGGCCTGTGCTCGGCATCCCCGCTTTCGTCATCTGCAAAGCGCCAACCCGTTATTTCTCAAGGACTTTTGCTGTTTGCCCAGTTTTAGGATTTACTGCCACGAGCACACAGCGGGCGTGCCGTGGAGGAATTTCGAGATGAACAAGGTAGACCGCTACCTGCAGGCCGGTACCCGGGAAAACACCCGGCGCAGCTACCGAGCGGCGGTGGAGCACTTCGAAGTGACCTGGGGCGGGTTCCTGCCGGCGACCGGCGACAGCATCGTGCGTTACCTGGCCGAGTACGCCGACCAGCATGCCATCAGCACGTTGAAGCAGCGCCTGGCCGCCCTGGCGCAGTGGCATATCACCCAGGGATTTCCCGACCCGACCAAGACGCCGGCGGTGCGGCAAATGATCAAGGGCATCCGGACCTTGCATCCGGCCCGGGAAAAGCAGGCGCCTCCCCTGCTCCTGCAGCACCTGGAGCAAGCGGTCAATTGGCTGGAGCACGAAGCGCAACAGGCCGCCGAGCGGCATGACCTGACGACCGTGCTGCGCAGCCGGCGTGATATCGCGCTGGTGCTGATCGGGTTCTGGCGCGGGTTTCGCGGCGATGAGCTGTCACGCCTGAGGGTCGAGCATGTCCAGGTCGACCCGGGCTCGGGGATCACCTTTTACCTGCCCCACAGCAAAGGCGATCGCCAGCACCTGGGCACCACCTTTCGCACCCCTGCGCTGAAAAAACTCTGCCCGGTCGAGGCGTACTCGAACTGGATTACCGCCGCGGGCATGGCTTATGGGCCGGTGTTTCGCAAACTCGATCGTTGGGGCAACCTGGCCGAGGACGGGTTCAACACCAACAGCCTGATCCCCTTGCTGCGCCGGGTTTTTCAACGCACCGGCGTGCCCGCGCCGTTCTACACCAGCCACTCGTTGCGCAGGGGCTTCGCCACCTGGGCATCCGCCAATGGCTGGGACATCAAGGCGATCATGAACTATGTGGGCTGGAAGGACGTCAAGTCGGCCCTGCGTTATGTCGATCCCGCGGCATCCTTTGGCGAGCTGGCCTCCAACACCCTGAAGGAGGCGTCAGCGCTCACCACGTACACGACCGGCACCCTGCCGGCAGGCTAGGCCCTCATTCATTGGCCTGCCCTTCAGGGCCCGCGCCGCTCTCGGCCTCCCGTTGCCAGGCCCGTTGCAGCAGATCGATCACCTCCTGATCCGAGGTTTGCTCGAAGTTCTGGTACCAGTACCCGATCGACACCAACCACTCGGGAATGATCGGGCACACCAGCTCGTTCACTTCGTCGCGCAATGCCTCCAGCGTGTCCAGCGGCGCCACCGGCACCGCCACCACCAAGCGCGCTGGCCCGTGCCGGCGCACGGCCTGGATCGCGGCCATCATCGAGGCGCCGGTCGCCAGGCCGTCGTCCACCAGAATCACCACCTGATCCTTTAGTACGGGTGGCGCGCGGTTCGCCCGGTAGGCCTGTTCACGACGCTGCAGCTCCCGGGTTTCCCGGGCGACCACCGCATCGAAGGTGCTTTGCTCGATTCGGTTGGCCCGCAACGCGTCCTGATTGACGATTTGAATGCCGCCACTGGCAATCGCGCCCATGGCGTACTCCTGGTGGGTGGGCACCCCCAGCTTGCGGACCAGCATCAGGTCCAGCCGGACCTTGAGGGCCGTGGCGATTTCATAGGCGACCGGCACCCCGCCCCGTGGCAAGGCCAGGACAATCACGTCGGATCGTTGTGCGTATCTGAGCAGCGGTTCCACCAGGCGCTGGCCGGCGGCGGCACGGTCACGCAAGATGGTTTGAACTGAGGGGCTATGAGTCATTTGAACACCTCCTGACGCAATCAAGCGCCCACGCTCATCCAGATTCCTCCTCTGAAGTGTGGTTTTCCATGGTTATTTATCAAGCTCTGCACACTGGGGGGGCGAGCGCAAACGTACCACGACGTCTGCCCCCGGGCCCTTCCCCGACGGGAAAGTGGCCCTGAATCAACACACTCAAGACTTGTCGGGGCTGTGTGCCGGCGCCTTGAACCACTGGTCGCGGGGCACGCGTTTTTCCTCGGGCGGGTCGCCCAGATAATGGGGCGACATGATCTGCACGTCGTACTCGTTGAACACGTCCTGGATGTTGGCGTGCAATTCGCTCAGCAGCACCGCTCGCGGACGAGGCTGGCTGGGGATGGCCTGGGCCACCAGGCGGTACTCGGGGTAGAAATCCGACAGTGCGGTCTGGAACACCTGGGGCGCGGGAACCTCCAGTACACCGTTGGTGCGCCTGGCGGCTTCCAGCAGCATGGCTTCCACCTGCCGCCAAGGGGTGTCGTAGCCGATGGTCACGGTGGTGTCGACCACGTAGCCGGGGCCCTGCACGGTGCGTGAGTAGTTCTTGGTCACGGTGTTGGTGATCATCGAGTTGGGGATGGTCAGCACTTCCCCCAGGCCGGTGCGGATCCGGGTGGTGAACATGCCCAGTTCGGTCACGGTGCCCTCATGGTCGCCGATGCGCACGAATTCTCCAGGGCGCAGGGTGCGGGTATAGGTCAGGATCAAGCCGGCGGCGGCCTGCCCGATCACGCTGCTGGCGCCCAGGGAAATCATCAGGCCGAGCAATACCGACAAGCCCTTGAAGGCATCGGTGCCGGCGCCCGGCAGGTAGGGATACGCCATCGCCAGGGCGAACAGCCAGATCGCCAGGGAGGTCAGGCGCATGGTCGGTTGCAGGGTTTCGTGGTTCAGCCAGCTGAAGGTTCCGGACGTTGCCATGCGCCGCCAGATCCGCTTGCTCAAACTGCTCGCGCCCCGGGCGATGAAGAAGATCGCCAGCGCCACGCCCAGCCCTGGGATCGCGCCGATGATGCCTTCGAACAAGTAGCGGGCTACATCCAGCAGGTAGTTGTTGAGGCGCTCGCCCCAAGGGCGGGTGTAGGGAAAACGCGAGAGCACGAACCCCAGCCATTCGTAGCTGAACAACAACACCAGCGCCCAGCGCACCAGCCAGAACAGCCGACCGACCAAGGGGTACAGGTAGTTGGCGTCGATGATCTGCACACGCCCCACTTTCAGGGCCGCGGTATGCCGTTGCATCAACTCGGGCAACCGATCGAGCAGCTTGCGACGCAGGTAAAACAGGCCCCAGAGCAGTGCGATATAGATACCGGTGGCAATGCCTACGGCGATCAAGGCCCTGAGTATCATGTCCAGGCTGCGGGCTTCCCGGGTCTCGGACACCACCTGGCGCAGATTCTGCGCCGCGCTCTCGGCCGCTTGCTGCACCGAGGCGAACTGCAGTGTATCGACGTCCTTGGGTGCGACGATAAAGGCCCGTTTGTTGCCCAGCAGCACCAGGTAGCTGTTCTGGACCGTGTCGAGGCTGACATCCAGGTTCTCACCTTCGGCCAGCGCCTCGTTGATCACCACCCTCGCCCGGTTGACCCGTGCCTGCGGTGCCTCACCCAGCACGGTGGCGCGAAACACCATGATGCTGCGGTTGGCGACTTTCAGCTCCGCCGTCGGATCCGTCGCCTGGGACTCATCCGCCGCCCACAGCGCCACCGACCAGAACACCCCCAACGCCGCAAGCAACATTGCCAGCGCCCTGTTCCCCATGTTCCAGCTCCTTACGCCACCGGTTCCAGGGCGATATCCATAATGATCGTTATCCGGGTCATCCCCATGACCGGACATGCAGCGCAGCGTAGTTCAGCGCCGAGGGCTTGTCAGATTCGCCCGCGAACTTTGCGAGGCAATCGAGGGCGTGACCGCTCAGTCCTGACGCAGCCACTCGATGAACGGTGCGAACAACTCCGACTGCGAGTTGATCCCAAGCTTGAGATAGCGATATCAGACCACTCCATCAGACCGCCAGCACACTGCAGGACGCCTGGTACAGCACGTGTTCGGTGGTGCTGCCGATCAGTTTCTCAAGGCCAGACGACTGGTTCCTGCCCATTACGATCACATCGATCTGATGTTGGTGGGCGAACTCGGCCAGCACCTTGACCGGACCGCCCTTGATGAAATGGCGACGCTCCGAGGGCACGCTGAAATGGTTGGCGCTCCGTTGAAACGACCGCTCCAGATCCCGCCGCAACTGCAGTGTCAGCTCTCCCAGCATCAGCCCGCCTCCACCCGCGTCCCCCAGGAACTCCGCGCTGATGTCAGAGGCCACGAGCAGGTGCAGTTCGGCATCGCACTGCAGTGCCAGGCGTTCAGCCTGCTGGATGATCCGCTCGTTGAGCTCGTTGCGCTGCGGCGAGTCAGTGGCGGTATCGATCGCTGCCACGATCTTGCGCGGCAAGGCATGCCCTTGCGCGCCCACCAGGTAGATCGGCACCGGACAGTGGCGCAACAAATGCCAATCCAGCGGGGTGAAAAATGTGCGTTTGAGCAACGACTCGTGCTGCACTTGCTTGATCAGCAGGTCGGGTTGCCACTCGGTGACGTGATCCAGGATGTCCCGCTCGAGGTCGTCGGACCATGCGGTTTCGGCCGTCACCTCGATCCCGCTGGCGCGCAGTCGTTGCGCCTGGTCATGCAGCCAATCGTCCTGGTCCTTTAGATAAGCCGCCCGCGCCGTGGCCCGATTCCCCTCCTCGAGCAGGGCCAGAATGTGCAGTGACTTGACCAACGCGACAATGTGCAAGGTCGCGCCACTGGCCGTGGCCAGGGCACCGGCATGCGGGATCGCCGGAGACTGGCGCAGGGTCGGGTTGATGATCAGTAACAAGCGTTGATACTGGCCCATGATCTGACTCCTGAGTGGCATATAGGAAGTATTGACCCAAGACCGAACCTCTGGCGGCTTTTTTCGTTGATCCCGATCAAGCGCATGCATCGTCGGCGCCTAGTGCTGCCCGATGAGACATACATGATCGTTCCTCGCTCTGCGTCCCAAGAGCAGACGCGGAGCGTCCGGTGAGGCGTTCCCACGCAGAGCGTTCCCGCAGGGGGAGTCAGTCAGGCATCCACGGCCAGTGGATGCAACTGCTCGTCAAACTGCGCCAGCCGTGGAAATTCCAGCGGCTGCTCGTCTTCCAGGCGTTGCAGGCGCTGGCCGTAGTCAACCAGGAACGCCTGGCGTGCTTCGTCGCTGATGTACGGCACATGCCAGGCGACAAAGGGCTCCAGCACGTCGAAACCCACGTAGGCCAGGGTCCCGCGCAGGATCGGTCGCAGCATGTCCTCAAGCGGCCCGTGAATCGCGCCTTCGCCGAACATGTGCTCGCGGCCACCCAGGGTCACGGTCACCAGGGCTTTCTTTCCGCTCAAGCCGCCCTGGTCGTAGAACCGCTTGCCGCCGTAGCAGATGCCGGACACCAGCACCCGGTCGATCCAGCCCTTGAGCATGGCCGGGGCCGAGAACCAGAAGATCGGGAAGTTGAGAATCAACAGGTCAGCCCACAGCAACTTGTCCAGTTCAGCCTGGATGTCCGCCGCCAGTGACTGGCTCTTCACCCCCAGGCGTTGCTCCAGGGCATACACCAGGTACTCGGGGTTTTCCCGGGAAGAAAAATCATTGCAACTGGCCACCGGGTTCCAGTCCATGGCGTACAGGTCGCTGACCTGAACCTCGTGGCCCTGGGCTTCGAGGGTGCTTACCGCCTGGTCACGCAAGGCCGCGGTGAAGGAATTTGGCTCGGGATGGGCGTGAACGATCAGTACTTTCATGGTGATTCCTTAGACGTTTGCCGCGTAGGGGGTGACTGCGGGGTTGTGCGAAAAGTCATCGGGACTCATAGCTGGATCGCCTTGACTTCGACAAACTCGCCAAGCCCCTCTTCGCCCCATTCGCGGCCGTTGCCCGACTGTTTATAGCCGCCGAACGGCGCTTGATAGTTGAACGCCGCACCATTGAGGAAGCACTGGCCGGCCCGTAGCTGACGACCCAGTTGCAGCGCCCGCTGCGCACTGCCGGCCCAGACGCCGCTGGACAGGCCAAAGGGCGAGTCGTTGGCGAGCTGGATCGCGTGTTCCTCATCGCGGTAGGGAATCAGGCACAGCACCGGACCGAAGATCTCTTCCTGGGCGATACGCATGCGGTTGTCGACGTCGGCGAACAGGGTCGGGCTGACGTAGTAACCGCGCTCGAACGCCTGCGCCGTGTCACCACCACACAGCAGGCGTGCGCCTTCCTGCTGGCCGACACGGATGTAATCGAGCACGGTGCGTCGTTGCCCCGCCGAACACATGGGGCCAAGGAAGCTCTGCGGATCGAGGGGATCGCCCATCGTCAGGCTCAGGGTCTCTGCCCGCGCCAGTTCCACCGCGTCGGCGTAACGACTGGCCGGCAACAGCATGCGGGTCAGCGCCGTGCAGGTCTGGCCGGAGTTGATCATCACGTCCTGCACGCCGTAGCGCACGGCGGCGGCCAGATCGGCGTCCTCGGCAATCAGTAGCGGCGACTTGCCGCCCAGTTCCAGGCACACCCGTTTCACCGAAGGTGCCGCCGCCTGGGCCACACGCACGCCGGCACCGGTAGAGCCGGTAAACGACACCATGTCCACGTCCGGATGTTTGGCCAGTGCTTCGCCGACCTTGGAGCCCGGGCCGCTGACCAGGTTGAACACCCCGGCAGGCAGGCCGATGGCCTCGATCATCTGCGCCAGCAGGAAGGCGTGCAGCGGGGTTTCCTGGCTCGGCTTGACCACCACGGTGCAGCCGGCGGCCAACGCCGGGGCCAGCTTGCCGATCAGTTGATGCAGCGGGTAGTTCCACGGGTTGATGAAGGCACAGACGCCCACCGGTTCGCGGATCACCAGGGAGTTGCCGACCTCGCGGACCTCGTCCATCAAGCCTGTCAATTCGACATACTGCTCAAGCCCGGTGATGGGCCCGTCCACCTGCACCGAACGGCACCATTGCACCGGCATCCCCAGTTCAGCGGTGATCACTCCGGCCATCTCGTCGGCCCGGGTGCGCAGTTGCTCGGCCAGGGCGCGGATGTAGCCGGCACGCACGCTGGAGGGTGTCCGCGACCAGCCGGCAAAAGCCCGGCGCGCGGCGGCTACGGCGCGGTCTACGTCGCGCTCATCGCCCAGCGGCACGCTGCCGGCGACTTCTTCGGTGGCCGGGTTGATGACCTCGGCAATCCCCTGCCCTGACGGCGTTTGCCAGCGGCCATCGATAAACAGCGCCTTGTGTTCAAGCATGGACCTGAGCCTCCATCAATTCATCAGCGCAACGGGCGATGCGCTGGCAGGCATCGCGCAGGGGTTCGGCCCCCACCACCAGCCCGAGGCGGATATGCCCGGCCGCGCTGGGGCCAAAGGCTTCGCCGGCCAGTACCGAGACGCCGTGACGATCCAGCAATCGGTCGGCAAAGGCTTGGGCACTGAGCCCGGTGGAGCGGATATCGACCATCACGAACATCCCGCCGTCAGGCTTCAAGGCACGCACGCCGGGGCAATCGGCGAGCTGCTCGCAGACCAGGTCGCGCCGCTGGCGATAGGCCTCGCGCATTGCTTCCAGTTCCGGCAGGTTGCTTTGCAACGCCACCACGGCGGCGTCCTGGACAAAATCCGGGGAGCCATAGAGCATGCATAAAGCGAGGTTTTCCAGGTGCACGGCCAGGGCCGGCGGCGCCACCACCCAGCCGACGCGCCAGCCGGTCATGGCGTGGGACTTGGACAAGCTGTTGAGGGTCGCGGTGCGCTCGGCCATGCCCGGCAAGCTCGCCGGGCTGACGTGCTCGCCTTCAAACAACAATTCGCTGTAGACCTCATCGGAGATCAGCCACAGGTCGTGGGCGATGCACAGTTCGGCCAGCGCCTGCCAGGTGGTGCGCGGCAGGCTGGCGCCCGAAGGGTTGTGCGGGCTGTTCAGCGCCAACGCCCGGGTCCGTGGGGTGATGCGTGCCGCCACGTCTTCGGGCAAGACCCGAAAGCCGTTCTCGGAACGCACCGGCACCGGAATGACGACTGCGCCACAGGCACCGAACACCGCTTCATAGGTGACGTACATCGGCTCGGCGACAATCACTTCATCGCCCGGGTTGAGCACGCACTGGGCAACACTGAACAGCGCACATTGCGCACCGGCCAGCACGGTGACCTGGTCCGCCGATACCGACTGGCCGCTGCGTTGCTGGTGCCGTCTGGCAATGGCTTCACGCAAGGCGCGTTTGCCACGCACATCGGCGTAGTGGGTGTTGCCGGTCAGCAGGCTGTCGATGGCCGCCTGCACGATGGGCACTGGCGTGTCGAAGTCCGGGTCGCCCACCGACAACAGCAGAATGTCTTCGCCCTGTTCCCGCAGCGCCAGTGCGCGGTAGTGGATATCCCAGGCGGCGGCGCCGTCACCGGCGATACGTTGAGTCAGATCGGAAAAGCGCATGGCCCTATCCCCGCAAGTCAAAAGTGAAAATCAGTGAGCACAGGCGTGCTTGAGTTCGATCAGGGTCACGCCGTTACGCTGGAAGCCGTGGCGCAGATCGGTTTGCAGCTCGGCCAGGCTCTGCGGCTGGGTCACGGTGCAGCCGAACGCACCGCCCAGGGCGGCGAAATCGGGGTTGCGTGGCAGTACGCCGATCGGTTCGATGTCCAGCCCCAGCATGTCGTCGCGGATCTGCCCCAGCGCGTCGTTGTTCCACAACAGCACGACCAGCGGGCTGTCCAGTTCCTCGACCGCGGTCGCCAGTTCCTGCGCGGTGTAGAGAAAGCCACCGTCACCCACCAACACCAGGCCCGGACGCTGCGGTGCGCCGAACTTGGCGCCGATGCCGGCCGGCAAGCCATAGCCCAGGGTGCCGTAGCCCGTGGGGTGCAGCCAGCTGCGCGGTGCCCGGCTGTCGAAGGCGTAGTTGCCGGTGTAGGCCAGCTGGGTCATGTCGGTGCTGATGAAGGCGTCGTCTGGCAGTTCGGCGGCGATGCGGTCGAGGATCGCCTGGTGAATCGACTGCAACGGACCATGGCCGGCTTTCACCGCTTCGCGCAGTGTTGTGACCGAGGCAATCGCCGCGCTGGCGTCGCGCACATCCGGTGACAGGCGCTCAAGCAATCCACGGAGGGTCTGTTGCGCGTCGCCATGCAACGCCACGGTGCATGGATAGAAGTCGTTGAACTTGCGCGGGTCGATGTCTACCCGCAGTAGCTCGGCATTGAGCGGCAGGCGTTCGCGCCAGAAATCGGTGTCGGCCATTTCCGTGCCGACCGCCAGCACTACATCGGCCTCGGCGATCAGGTTCCAGCCCGGCTCCACGCACAGCACCGAACCGGCATTCAGCGGGGCGTCCGGTGGCAGCAGACCTTTGCCGGCGACACTGGTAAATAGCGGCGCGGCCAGTCGGGTGCTGAGTTCCTGCAACTGCGGCGCTGCATTCAAGGCGCCACCACCGGCGATGATCATCGGCCGTTTGGCGCCGTGCAGCTTGGCCACTGCCTCGTCCAGAAGAGTGGCCGCCGGTATGCCGCGCCCCGGACGACGCACCACCTCGTTGCTCCAGTCGCGGGCGACCGGTGCCGACAGCACGTCCAGCGGCACCGAGATGTGCACCGGCCGTGGCCGTTCGCTGTCGAACACCGCATAGGCACGGGCGATCAGTTCCGGCAGGTCTTCGGCAGTCAGGGCCACCGCAGAGAACGCCGTAATCGGCGCGGTCATGGCCCGCTGGTCCTGGGTTTCGTGCAGGCAGCCCCAGCCCTTGCCGAGGCTGGCGGTGTGGTTGACGCTGGAAATCACCAGCATCGGGATCGAGTCGGCATAGGCCTGGCCGATACCGGTGGCGGCATTGGTCACACCGGGGCCGGTGATAATGAAGCACACGCCCGGCTTGCCGCTGACCCGCGCATAGCCGTCGGCCATGAAGCTGGCGCCCTGTTCATGGCGAGTTAACACATGACGGATACCGCTGCCGGGCAAGCCACGGTACAGCTCAAGGGTGTGCACCCCGGGAATGCCGAACACGGTATCGACGCCGTAGTTGGCCAGCAGACGTACGAGCGCCTGGCCACCGGTCAAAGGTGTTGTTTGCATGTTCAAATCCTCACACATGGCCGAGGCGAATCAACGCATCGACCGCCGTCGTGCCTTGGGCACCGACCAACAATGGGTTCACATCCAGTTCCAGCAACTGCCCGGCGTTTTCGCAGGCGTAGTCGGCCACGGCACGGATCGCCGCCACCAACGCGTCCAGATCCGCCGTCTCGCGACCGCGAAAGCCCTGGAGCAAGGCGGCGCTGCGCAGACTCGACACCGCGTTGCGGATGGCGCCATCGGTGGTGGGCAACAGCAGGCTGCGGCTGTCCTTGAGCAACTCCACCAGAATGCCGCCGGCGCCAATCACCAGGGCCAGGCAGAAATCGTTTTCGCGCTTGATACCGACGATCAGCTCGGCCAGCGGCGGCATGGCCATGGGTTCCAGCAGCAGTTGATCGAAGGGCACGCCCGGTGCGTAATCGCCGATGCTGGCGCGCATTTTTTCCAGAGCGGCACTCAAGGCCACGCCATCCTTGAGGTTCAGCGCCACGGCGCCGGCTTCGGTCTTGTGGGGCAACTGTGCGCTGACGGCCTTGAGCACCAAGGGATAACCCAGTGCCTCGGCGTCGCTGAGTGCCGTGTCCGGGGTACTCAGTACTCCGTTGGGCGTCGGCAGGCCAAACCCGCGCAAGGCCTGCTTGGCGTCCCACTCATTGAGCACCCGGCCCTCACCGGCAAGCGCCCTAGGACAGAGCGGCACCAGCGCCGACTCACCGAGCGCCAGCAACGCCTGGCGATTGCGCTGATAGCCGGCGATACGACCCCACGCCGTCAGCCCGTCCTCAACGCCTTGCAACGCTGCCACGCCCTGGGTATGCAAGCGCTCACGGGCGCTGGCCGGCAGCAGTTCGGGGAAGGCCGAGGTGACAAAGCCCGTCTTGCCATGGCGCACCAGCGCCGCGCAATACAGCTCCAGCAGGAGGTCGCACTCCTTGCGCTCGCCGGTGGACTCCGACGGGTAGTCAAGCACCAGCATCGCCGCATCGGCTTCGGTGCCCAGGGCGCTGTCGAGCATGCGGTTCAAGGCATCGCCATCGCCCCAGATCGCGGTGGTGAAGTCCAGTGGGTTGACCAGGTTGGCATAGCTGGGCAGCACCTGTGCCAACGCTGCGCGCTGGCTTTCATCGAGCGTGGGCAGGCTCAAGTCGTTGCGTTCGGCATAGTCGGCGATCAACCCGGCATCGCCGCCGGAACAGGCCAGCGCGATCAGGCTGTTGCCCGCCGGCAGGTTGCCGCACGCGGCGGCTTTCAGGGTTTCGACAAAACTCACCGGGCCGCTGACGCGGATCACCCCGAGACGGTCAAACAGCGCGTCGTACAACGCATCGGAGCCGGACAGCGAACTGGTGTGACTCAGGGCCAGTTCGGCGCCGATCTGCGAGACCCCGGTTTTCAGGGCGATGATCGGAATGCCCTTCTCCAGCGCCTTGTGTGCGGCGCGGGCGAACCCCGGAACGTTTTTCAGGCCCTCGAGGTGCAAGCCGATGGCAGTAACGCGTGGCTCGTCGAGCAGCACGTCCATCAATTCGGCGACCCCCAGTTGTGCCTGGTTGCCGACCGATGCCATGTAGGCCACCGGCAGCGAGCGATCGCTCATGGACAGGTTGTAGGCAAAGTTGCCGCTTTGGGTCAGCACCGCCACGCCCTTCTCCACCGCCTGGCCGCCATGGGCCACCGGCCACAGCGCCGAGCTGTGCAGGTAGTCGAGCAAGCCGTAGCAGTTGGGGCCGAGCAAGGCCATGTTGCCCGCGGCCTCGAGCAATTGCTGTTGCAGGGCCTGGCCTTCGGCGCCGGTTTCGGCAAAGCCCGAGGCATAGCAAATCACACCGCCCGCGCCGATGGCGGCCAGCTCGGCGACACAGGTCAGGGTCAACTCACGGTTGGTGGCGATGAACACCGCGTCCGGGCCGCACGGCAGTTCGGCGATGCTGCGCACACAGGACACGCCTTCGAGGCTGTCGTGCTGCGGATTGACCAGCCACATTTGCCCACGGTAGCCACCGTCGGCGCAGCGCTTGAGGGCACGGGCCATGCTGCGGCCACCGACAAACGCCAGGTGGCGCGGCGCGAGCAGGCGCTTGAGATTGTCACGTATAGTCTGGGACATGGGATTCTCCAGGCCGATCAGCGCAGCAAGGGCCGCAGCAGTTCACGGGAAATGATGTGGCGCTGGATTTCCGAGGTGCCTTCCCAGATCCGCTCGATCCGCGCGTTACGCCAGATGCGCTCCACCGGACCTTCGTCCATCAGGCCCATGCCGCCGAAAATCTGCACCGCCTCGTCGGCCGCACGCCCCAGCACTTCACTGGCGAACAGCTTGGCCATGCCGGCCTCGCCGTCGGTCATGGTGCCCTGGTCCATTTTCCACGCGGTGTGCAGGGTCAGCAGCTCGGCCGCACGGATCTGCGTGGCCATGTCCGCCAGCTTGAACGACACCCCCTGATAGGTACCAATGGGTTGGCCGAACTGCTTGCGATCCGCTGCCCACTGCAGCGACACGTCCAGTGCGCGCTGTGCCTGGCCGACGCAGTTGGCCGCCACCATCACGCGTCCGGCGGTGAGCCAGGCATTGGCCACGTCCCAGCCCTTGCCGATTTCGCCCAACACCTTGGAGGCCGGCACGCGGCAGTCGTCAAAGAACATCTCGTAGGTGTGGTAACCCCGGTTGCTCACGCACTTGGGGCCACGACGGATCGTCATGCCCGGGGTGTCGCGGTCCACCAGGAACGACGTCACGGCGTTGCGCTTGCGACCGTTGTGTTCGTAGGTGTCGGTCACGGCGAAGACAATGGCGAAATCGGCGTGGCCCGCGTGACTGATGAAGTGCTTACTGCCATTGAGCACAAAGTCGTCGCCCTCGCGCACGGCGCGGGTCTTGATTGCATTGGCATCGGAACCGGCACCCGGCTCGGTGAGGGCGAAGCAGTCGATCTTCTCGCCCTGGATGCACGGCAACAGGTAGTCGTTGATTTGCTGGCCGGTACAGGCCATGAGAATTTTTGACGGGCGGGCGACAAACACATGCAGCGCCCAGGACACCTTCGACAGCTCACGCTCGATCAGCGCCTGGGACAGGTAATCCAGGCCACCACCGCCCACTTCTTCCGGCATGTTGAAAGCATAGAACCCGGCGGCGATCGCCTTGCCGCGAATCTGCGCCGCCAGTTGGGGGGAGACTTCGTCGGCACGATCCACCGCTTCCTCATGGGGCAGCAGTTCCTTGGCGACGAAACTGCGTACCGCGTCCACCAACATTTCTTGTTCTTGGGTCAGTTGGAAATTCATGGTGCTACCTGTTGTTCGTTGTACGGATAGAGAGGTGTGCAAGGCAATGGCGGCCCAGGTTTCAGCGACCGATAAAGCGCGCCGGGCGTTTTTCCATGGCGGCGCGCAGGGCTTCGTTGCCGTCTTCGCTGCGACCGCAGAGCAAGCCGGCCGCGAGCTCCGCTTGCAGGTGTTCCGGCAGGCTACGATCAGCGCCTTCGCGCATGAGCTGCTTGGTTTGGGCAAAGGCGAACGTCGGACCATTGGCCAAGCGCGCGGCCAGTTCGCTGGCGACACTGAGCAACTGCTCGTCGGCGCAGACTTCGCTCACCAGCCCGGCGACCAAGGCACGGTCGGCGCCCCACAATTCGTCGAGGAACAGCAGGCGCTTGGCCTGTTCGCTGCCGATCAAGCGTGGCAAGTGCCAGCTGGCACCGGCGTCCGGCGAGTAGGCCATGCTGGTGTAGCCGGCCTTGAAGCGCGCCGACTGCCCGGCGATGCGCAAGTCGCAGCACAGGGTCAGGTCCATCCCGGCGCCGACGGCGGTGCCATTGATCGCGGCGATGGTCGGTTTTTCCAGGCTGTACAAGCGGGCCATCAGGGCATGGGCGGTTTGCGTCCAACCGTAGCTTTCCAGCGCACCCCGGGCTTCGGCGGCGGCCCACTCGTCGAGGTCGGCACCGGCGCAGAAACTGCGGCCACTGCCGGTCAGTACCACGACTCGGACCGCGGGATCGGCGTTGTAGCCGTCGAGCAACGTGTGAATGGCTTTGAGTGTCGGGATGTCCAGTGCATTGCGCTGGGCCGGACGATTGAGGGTGATCCAGGCAACGCCTGCTTCGACCTGGGCGAGCAGAGAAGAATGGGTAGTCATGCGAGTCCTCGGATGGTTGTGGTTGGCATGAGGTGAGGCGACTTGCGGCCATACTAAACGAGTGTTCAGCAAGGCGGCAATTGGTCGAAAAAGTCCCTGTAACAGGGATAAAAATGTCTTATCCGTCTGTATTTAAAGGAATATTTTTTGTTATTCGGTATGACGAGGATTGTGCTGTTACAACTTCGCACAACTGACGACACAACAAGGAATGAACGATTAAACAAGACCGCTCCCACAGCTCTTTTGTGAAGGTCACAATCAAAAGGACACAAATAGACCTGTCCTACACCTAACACCGAAACATCTGATTTATCCCTTCCCTACTCCTTGCTTAGGGTGCTTGGCACTTCAGACAAGGAAAGCCTATGTCACAACGGACCTGCTTCTTCGCTCCCTGCGCGTCGTCCTGCGAGACGACCTTTTTCAACGATGTCGTTCGGGGAGCAGCCCGATGACCCTCGGCGATCAAATCAACATCATCGTTGCCGAAACCGACTTCTCCACCGATCAGTGCAGG
>NZ_JBYTBK010000039.1:0-49092 GCF_058789115.1 Pseudomonas sp. FW300-N1A1
CAGGCCGACCTGGTAAAGCATGGCCTGCCTAACGGCAGGCCGTTACCGGCCCGCACACAAAATATCTGACAGTCCCGTTTAAGGCGTTTGAACGCTGGTTGATCAGTAAAGAGATTAGCGCCACTCTTGAACGTCGCCTTCCCAAGGCTTCCTAACATCGGCGCGACCCCCACCATACTTGCACTCCCAGATATTGAACTGGCTCTACTCAGAGCTGGACTCTTCGTCACCGCCGCGCCTACACCTGTTGCAACACTCGTGCTGTCTCCCACGGCACCGACTACCGTCAGTCCGGCCATCACCTTTTTAATCAAGGGGACACCCACGGTACCGAGCGCTTTGATCGAGCCCGGCAAGGCGATAATAGCGAGCGCGGCAAACACTACCATGATGGCCAGCGTAGCGATCTGGAGACCATTCACACTGGATCTCATCGACTCATAAGCGTACTGCTTCAAGGCTTCATGACCCGTCGGGTCGCGATGGTTGATGGGGTCACTCAAGCCATACAGGTACGGGTTGATCCCGCCAGTACCGAAGGGGCTGAACGAGTCGGGGCTGTGGAAGCGACGCAGGTGCGGGTTGTAGGCCCGGTAGCCTTTGCCCAGCAAGTACCAGCCATGCTGCTCTTCGCGTACTTCACCGTTGTAGCCCAGCGCGCTGAGCATGGGTTCGTCACTGTGGCGTTCGCCGTAAGCGTCATACACCGCCCTGCGCAGGGTGTCGCCCTGGCTTTCGCCCAGGACACTGTGCTTGGCATCGGTGAGGAACAACAGCGTCAGGCTGTCGTCGCCAACGGTTTGCTGGCCCACTGGCTGATCGTCGCCATAGAAGTAATTGATGCGGGTTTCACCCTGTCGGGTACTGCTCAGGCGATCATCCTGATAAAACCGCAAGGTTTCGCTGTCGGTGCCGTGTTTGACCCCCAGCAACTGGTCATGGCCGTCGTAGCGGTAACGGCTGATCGCGTTCCCCGTCATTTCCTTGACCGCGAGCAGGCGGCCCTGGGTGTCATAGTGCAGGGAATGCCCTCGCTCGTCGGTTTGCAGATGACCATCGGCGTCATAGTGCAAATGGATACCCAGAGGAAACTCCTTGAGATAATCGGCATGCGTGTGGGTGACTTTCACCAATTGGCAGGGGTCGTTCGGGGCGAACTCACTCAAGGCTTCATCCGAACGGCCATCCTTGAAGGTGGTCCAGGCGTGGGTAATGTTATCCAGTGCATCGAACGCGAACAGCTGATCGACGATTGCATTGCCGTATCGGTCCCTGGGCAACAACTCACCCGTACATTGATAATGTTCGAGACGTCCTCGGGCATCGTAGGTGAAGGTTTCCAGGAGCAGGGGGCGGTTGCCTTCGTACACGTGGCGGGTCGCCAGTTTGCTGTCGGGGCGATAGGTCTGCAGTAACGTCTGACTCGGATGCCCACTCAAGGCCAGCGTACGCTGGCTCTCCCGACCCTGCTCGTCGTACACCCAGTCAGTCAGCAGGACACTGCCGGCGTGCAGGTCCTCGCTGCGGGTCGATTGCAACTGTCCCAGGCTGTTGTAACTGAAAGTGGTCTGCAATTGACCCTGGCGCATACTCTCAACCCTGCCTTGCAGATCATAGGCATAGGTGGTGATCAAGCCGTCGTACTCCGTACGGCTCACCGGCAGTCCCCGGGGGGAGCTGGTATAGCGGGTTTCCTTGAGGGTAATGTCGGCCTCGATCCAGCGTTCACCGAGCAGGCGTCCGCTCTTGTCGTGGTCAAACACATACTCGCCCTGGTCGTTCCGCGAGCGCAGCAATTGGGCGCTGTGGCGATCATAGGTGAAGTTGACGTGTTCATCCTCCGCAATGATGGCCGTGGGCTGGTCGGTCAGGCCCAACTGGTATTCGTAGGCAATCTCCCGGCCTTTGGCGGTGATGTGCTTGCAGGCCTGCAAGTTCCCGCCCTGGTACTCATAACGCAGGGTACGCGGGCCTACGTTCAGGCATGTCAGGCGATCAAGGCCGTCGAATACCTGCTCGCCGGCGAGCACTGTGTCGGTGACGCCACCGTTCGGGCTCAGGGTCAGGCTCACGACCAGCTCAGCCGGGGAATGCTCGGCATAGTGCCGGGTTATGAGCGTCCCATCGGGCAGGGTGGTGGTGGACAATCTCGACAAGGGGTCGTACGCGAACAAGGTGGGTTCACCCATTTCGTCATACTGTTTAACGCAATTGCCCACGCCGTCATAAAAGTACTCACGTTCGCTGACGGTTTTTTGTTGACCATCGAGCTGTTGAACCTTGACCGGTTTTTCAAACAGATTGGTGGTGGTCAGCGTCCGTTCACTTAGGCGGGGTGGGGTATCGTCGCTTTCCAGCCACGTGCGTTGCTCAAGCGTGATCGGGTCGTTCTGGGTGACGCTGATGACGCCGTTCGACTCGGTGACACGATGCTCCTGGCCCCAGTCGTCGTAGCGGTAGCGGGTGGTCAGTGCGCGTTCCTCCAACAGCCCGTCGTGCTCCCACCAGTCATACGCCGTATCCTGGCTCAACTGACCGCGGGCATTGTAGCGAGCGCTGTAGGTCCGTATGACCCGCTGCGGGTCGTCAGGGTCGCTGCCTATCAGTTCCTCTTTTACCACCCGATTAAATCCGTCGAGCAGGGTTCGGGTCTGTACGCCCTTGACGTCCGTAAAGTGTTGCTCGGCCTGCTGCCCCAGCTTGTTGACGAGCGTATAGCTATAGATGCGGCTGGCCGCATAGTCGCTGCCCTCTGCCACGGTGTTATGAGTTACCCGGCCCAGCAGGTCATACTGGTTGGCGACTTTCACACCGCTGTCATCATGATCGAGCAGTGCTGCCGCGGTGAACAGCGAGTGCTCCGAGGTGGTGCTCTTCTGCACGCCGTCGAAGCCGGTCAGAGTACTTACCGTACGCTGGACAGGTTCACCATTGCGCGCATGACGGGCCTGGCTGTACTGGTAAACCGTGGTGGTGGTCTTGCCGTTGAGGGTGACCTCGTCGCGCAGCTTGCGCCCGTGTTCGAAGGGGTTGTTCGGCGCGTCGATGTAGCTGAAGGCTGTGCGTTGCAGAGGTGGTTGGTTGTTGCGGTTGAGCTCTGTCAGGGTTTCAACGGCCAATGCCAGCCAGGTACCGCGGCCTTCCAACCCCTGATAACCGGCATAGCGGTATTGGATTTGCAGCTGCGGGGCCGCGCCGTACTCGGACGGGGCCGGGGTCACGGTCATGCTCTTGAGGCTGCGCACGAAGCCCTGCGGGTCTCGCGGGCACAGCACGTTGCTATTTTCATCCTTCTCGCCCTCGGCCTTGTACCAGGTACTGGTCTCGGTCACGCCCGTGGCGTTGACCTGGACCAGCAGGTTGCCGAAGTCGTCATAGGTGGTGGTCACCGTTTCCGTGCGTTTATGGGCCGGGTTGCTTTTGCTGTACCAGGTCTGGCTCGCGGTTTCCGGCAACTGGCAGTACGCCGGCTGGTGTTCGAACTCGGTGTCCGGTTTCAGGTGGTAGAGCGTGTCGTTGCGCAGCACGTTGTCGTTTTGCGTGGTTTCTTCAACCGTCATCAGGTGAAAGCGGTTGAAGGTGCGGCTGATGCTACGGATCGCCGTGTCGCTGTTGACGTCCCACAGCGACTCGATGCTGCTGTAGACATAGCTGTCCGAGGCCCGGTAAAGGTTGTCCAGGCCGTCATCGCGCCAGACCACGTCGCTGCCATACCCCAGGAAGTTGTGGTGATCGGCCGGGTAGCTGTAGCGGGTGACGACGATGGCCTCTGGCTCGGTTCCGGGGTCGTTGTGATGGGTGTCGACCCGGGCCAGGGTACGGCCCTCGGCACCGGGAAAGTAATGCGGGATCTGGGCGTAGGTGATGGTCTCGACGCCGCCCACCGGGGTTTCCACACGCTTGATGCGCAGTCCGCCGTCGGGCTGCAGGTCGTAGCAGAAACGCCAGGAGGCCTTTTCCTCGGTGGGCAGTTCGATCCGGGTCACCCAGCGATTGGTGCCCATTTGCAGGGTGAACAGCGCTTCGTAAAGGGTGCCGGGGTGCAGGCGCAGGAACAGCTTGTCCCGCGCCTCGGCCTGCTCGAGCCTGAGCAACGCGGAGCCGTCGGCATTGTCGATGGCGACCAGGCGGCGACCGCGGCCTTCAATGTCGTAGTAGAGGGTGACGACGTGCCCCTGGGCCGTACGCATCTGGCAGGGCAGGGCTATTCTGTCGGCTCCGCCTTCGCGGAGGATCTCCTCCAGGCCGGACTTGTGCACCACGCGATAGAAGCCGCCGCCGTCGTTGAAGAAATGGAAGCTGTCGAGTTTTTTCTCGCGGATATCCGGCTGCCCACCGCTGCCGGTGACCTTGAAGGTCTCGCCGGTGCTCAGCGAAAGGATCTGGTTGGCCGGGTTGTACTGCGACAACTGCAGGTCCCAGCCCAGGCCGAAGCCGCTGTCGGTGGGGTTCAGCGGGCTGAAGCGCAGGAGCAGCGGGATGTCCGGGCCACACAGGTTGTTGGCCTTGAGTGGTGGCAGGTTGAGGGTGCAGGTGTACTGGCCGGTGCGAGGGTCGGTGCCGGTGCTGACATGGCTCAGAAAATTGAATGCGTTGGAGTGTAATGAGGTGGAAGCGGTCATGGTGCTCTCCGCAAACCGGCCGGAACACCTTGGCCGATAGAGTAATCATGAGGAATAGAGGCGCGGCCAGGTTCTGGTTACTTGCTATCGGGCACGGCTGAACGAACGATTCGCACACATCCCAGCAGATCTCGTGGATCCCTCAAGGAGTGATTTTTCTCCATTCTCAGCGTGGTACCTGGCAGCAGTTGCCCGACCGGGGTGGGTACCATCGATTTGATAGGGATTGACAGGTCTGTGGTGGTCGGGTTCTTGACCGATTTCAACGTATAGATAAAAACCTGATTATCCCTGTCGCTGCAGTTTTCATCGTCGTAGAGTGTGAATGTACTGGCGGAGGGAATGCCGATAACTTTGACCCGGGTAACGTCGTCCCACTTTCCTTTGCAATTGTTTTCGTCATACCTGAATGAGTAAGTACCACTGACAAAAGTGAGTGAACATTGAAGCTTGCCGTCTCCGCCGCCGCCACCTTCGGGTTCTTGGAAAAACTGAATAATTCCATCTGGATAGGCTGAAATTTCTGTCGAAGAATTAACAGCTGAAGAAGTTTGTGCAGTGGCCGGGCCTGAGCAAATGCACGCGACTATTAGTGTGGCTCCGGTAATGCTGTTTCTTATTGATAACATAACGATAAACCTCTTTCGCAAGTGGTTGGCCACGTCATCGTACGGTGGCGGGATGGCTTGTATTTTCACCGTTACACTAGCAGCAAAAAGCATTCGTACAACCTAGCAGTTCTGCTAGTTCCCAGTGCCAGGAAACAAGCGTAAAAACGGTTCAACGTTAACAAGCAGGTTTCCTGAGTCACGGGAGTGTTGTGTTATGAGCAGTCGTCCACCTGCACCGGTTATTCCTGTTTATTTGAAGAATAACGCCATTGATCCTGATGAGCTGGGCAGCGCCGATCTGATCACCTACGCCGGCTATGATGGTCCAATCGATGGTGATTTGCTTTACCCTTCGTGGTGGGGGCGTGGTGCCGAAGGTGAGGCAGTCGACTACGGCAACGGGGGTGTTCTGCCTATTCATTATGACAGCGCTATTGCTGATCCGACGCTTGGCATGCCGATGGAGATTGAGAACTCTCTGGTGCGCAGGCTGGTCAATGGAGAAGTCTTTTACTCCTACTTGTTGGAGCGAATGCCTGGCGAGAAAGTAGAGTCATCGCGGATATTTTTTCGTGTCGGGAAACCAGACGCTCTGTCGGCACCGCAAGTAAAGGAATCCCATGACGAACAACTTGACCCGGATTTTCCGGTGTCGAGTCTTACCCTGGTAGCCTCCCCTTATCGGGCCATGGCCGCGGGTGATGTTGT
This sequence comes from Pseudomonas sp. FW300-N1A1, assembly GCF_058789115.1. NCBI lineage: Bacteria > Pseudomonadati > Pseudomonadota > Gammaproteobacteria > Pseudomonadales > Pseudomonadaceae > Pseudomonas > Pseudomonas sp. FW300-N1A1. The sequence goes on from NZ_JBYTBK010000039.1 coordinate 5,942, forward strand.
GACACTTCGTTGGCAAGGAGAGCGCCAGGACGGTACCCAACTCCCCGCCATAACTCGTATGCTGCGGATAACGAATACTCATGTAGGAAAGGTCATGAGTTGGTTGATTTCACGAACCGAGGCGGTAAAAGTCCGAGGTGGGAAAGTCAGCCTGAGTTATACCATCAACTATGTGGCACCCACGTTGAAACCCACCGCTGTTTCGGCTTCCCGACAATTATTGATTACCCCCCCAGGCACGCGTCGGCTTGAGCAACCACGGATTAAAAATTTCTCAGGGAATGAGCTGGATCCCAGCGCTTTTCCACAAGGGATTACGTTATTGATCCCGCCGTGGCCCGGTCTGCGCAGTGGTGATTGGCTGGTGGTGTACGGTATTGGAAATCGGGAGGACCGAACTGTTATCAGGCACCAACAAATAGATATGTCCAGCCTTGATACGGGGAAAATCGAAGTATTGCTTGAGCATGGATGGCTTCAGGCGAATAACGGCCTGCCGGTTTCAATCAGTTATCAGTTCCTTCGAGCCGATGCCAGTGGTGCATCCGACATATTGCTACTGGATGTACTAGTGCCAATGAACCTGACCATAGTCGTTGTCGAGGGCGTTGAATTGGGGGACACCACCGTACACGGAAAGTTGGATACTCAATTTTTTGCGTCCACCGGTGTCACTGTCAACGTCCCGGGCTCAGTCAGTTTACCTAACGACGCCACGGTGAGAATGTGGTGGGAAGGCTTCGGTGAACTGGTTGAGGCTGATCCCGTGGTAGGCCAGCCGAAAAAGTTCAAGGTTCCTGCCCAGGCGATACCGGCAAACATTGACCGGATCGTAGAAATTTATTACAGCGTCAGGAAAAAGGACACTCATCCTGAAATACCTGATTCCCAATCTCAACGCTACAAGTTGGGGGTGCTGAAAATCCCTCAGATTAGGTTGGGCACCCTGGTTTGTGAAAAAGCCAGTACAGGCAACCCCGGTACCCTCAAACGCTCCGACGTACCCGAGTCGGGGGTCCAGGTTTACTTTAATCCGGCGAAGTGGATTTATCTCGCGGATACGCAATACATCGAGATGTGGCTGACTGGTGTTAGTGGTGTAAATGAAACAATCATCGAACGTCGCAGAGTAACGTCCACAGAAGTGAGTGCGGGTGTTCGCGGGCGATTACTGCCCAAGCACTTGGCCCCGCTGGAGCTCAATAAGGACTTCACGATCCATTTTATTGTCAGCTTCGATGAAAATGAATCGGATACGCCCTTCAGGTCACTGCCATTGAGGCTGCAAGCTTGAACGCGGATGAGCGGAATTAACGAATGTCGTGAAGTTCAAGGGGAATGGAAATGGCTAATTACACGGTACAAGAGTTGCTAGCCTGGATGGACGGGAAATCCAAAACCTACGGTTGGGATGCAATTGTTGCTTATGATCGACGCAAAACCAATACATTGTTGCACCAGCAATATGTTGAGCGGTTCAATAGCGAAAGTTATATCCCGTCAATCACCATCGGGCTCTCCTCCAGTGTTTATACAACAGAATATTTATACGGCTTGAAACTCAGTGTTCCAAAGTTGTCCTTTGCCAATGCCAACCTGAGCTCATCCCGGGCTGATCTGACCATGGATATGGTCGGCGGGTTGATTGTAACCAAACTCGCGGCGGCCGGCCTGCCGCCGCGAGTTGACAGTATCAAGCAAGTACTGCCCCTTGGCGGTCCGCAATTGACCATGACCTTGCCACTGGAAAACACGCAAGGCACGGTTAATGAACGGCAAGTCACATTGAACATTGCCGCGGGAGAGGACTTCAGGGCAAATTTTGTGATCGGTGACCTCGCGCAGGAAACTGTCGGCCTGATGTTCAAAACCCTCTTTCAAAGTCTTACCCCTAAACAGAAAATCTTTTCACTGGGTGGTCTCAGCGGTGAATTGAATGATGTCCTGACACCTGAAAGCTTTCAAATCCGCACCATGGCGAGCCCATCGGGGGACCGCAAAGCTGATGTGGATTATGGTAATGGGGGGGTGTTGATGTTCATCCAGTTTAAAGGAGGATCCGTTGGCGATATCCCTCCGATGCCGCAGCCGGGTAATCCTGATGGATTCAGGTACCCGATTCCGCGGGCTGATGGGCTCAATAATTATTCCGGGACGATGTTGCTGTCGAGCCAGGTATTGTTCAAAAAGATACTTTCTCCTTATCTGACCAAGACTATAGGAAAGGGGCTGGCGTATAAAGTGGATCCGTCGACCTCCGATCGTGCGAGTACGCTGGAAGCGATATCCGGAACGACGGATGATACTTGGTCATTTTATTTCAAATGCCTGACGACTCCGGGCGGCCAGCCTTCGAATCTTCGATGCAGCGTGACCAATTTCAGAATTCCTCTTTCTTATCAAGCCTCCAACGATGTAGGACATCGGGTATATGCGCAGAACAGCTGGCTCACGATAAGCTGGAATGGTTCGTTGGTTTCCACGTTCAGGCCCTTTCCGGAAAATCAATATTGGACAGACGTTTACTTTGACTTGAATTTCACGGGCACCCTCCAGTTACAAGCCAAAATTGAGGGAGAACGAGGGATTGTAAAGCTAACGCCCAATAGTTTTCCCACATTCCCGGTTCACGTGAATCCTCACGATGCGAACGATATGCCCTGGAACCGGGACCTGAAAGAAGTTAGTCAAAGCCAGATTTCTGCCAAGACCATTGCCAATGTCTGGGGCACTTTAAACTCAATCGATATTCCGGGCATCGACACCTTTCTGGCGCGTAATCTCTTGTTTAATGGTCATGACGCCCTTCAGTTGTTAAATGCGCACGTACCGGGCGATCTTGCCATGTTCGGCCATATCGACCCGGTCCGGACCAGCATGACCCTGACCCCATCCCAATCGTTGATCGAAGCCGGGAAAGAGCAGCAGTTCGATGTGTATGGAGACGGGATATCGAACATTCTCTGGAGTGTCCAGGATACCGATGGCGACATCGTGGATGTTGGTACTATCAGCGCTAGCGGGTTGTATCGGGCCCCTGCGCTCAGTGCCCTGGGTAAAGGTTATGTCACGGTATTGATAACGGCTGAGGGCAGCCAGAATAATCAACCTGTCAAGGCCTCGGCGCTGGTATCGATCATCGACGGCACCATTGCGGTAAATCCGATTTTTCAGGTGCTCGCCCCTGGACATGAGACCTCATTCAGTGCCAGTACCATAGACGGCAGTGCTCCAGAGTGGACATTGTTAAAGCCTGAACTGGGTGCGACGTTGACGCCAGACCCAGTCAACCCCCATCACCGTACCTTTAAGGCCGGACCAAAGGGCAGCGATGCATTTACCCTCGATATGATTCAGGTTCAAGCGACAAACGGATCACCGAAAGTATTGAAGATACTGGTTCCTAACTTCTCAACTGCGTTGATGCTTAAAGTGGCTGACTCAAGTAATCCGGCGTCCGGTGAAGTAAAACTGCAGGTGCTGATAAATGACGAGGTACTCGATCCGGAGGAGTACACACTAACGTTGTTGGATGGTGGTGGGGAGTTGGATGTGAGGACGGGCATTTACAAAGAGCCGGCTTCTGATAAAACAAGCTTTGCCATTATCACTGCTCGTATTGGTCGGGGCTCTCTCGGACACTATGGATTTCTTGCTTTGCTGTTACCGCTCAGTCGCTATTCCAATACGCCGCGTATGTTTGATGAGCACAACCCATCAGCTGCCTGGGGCGATGCTGGCGAGAGCAACTAATTATCTGCTGGAGCATATCGTATGTTGGATCAATCATTTGCCGGCCTGTGCCGCCGGATGCAAGGTAAGTCGATTACCCGTGGCTGGGATGCAATCGTCACGATGAACAGGACCAAAGTAAATGCGCTGCTCGAGCAGCAATACATTGCCCGGTTCAACAAGAACAGTTTCGTAGAAAGAATCTCTGGCGAGCATCCCATCGACAGCGCGGGTTATGCGGTCCTGGAGTTGAGCGGATTGTTGTTAAGTCACCCGCGGTTGTCATTCGAGAACGCGACACTGGCCAATTCTCGGGCGCGATTAACCTTTGATGTTGAAGCCGGAACAGTGAATCAGCGGCTGGATGTTCCTGGTTATCCTGCGCGTGTTACTTCCAGCTTCGTGGTGACTCCACAGCAGGGTTACACAGTATCCGCAGACATCGACCTGCGTAAAACCACGGGCATTGTCGAGAAACAAGGGCGGGTGATTATCGACCTGGAGGACGCTGTCAACTTCACCAGTAACCTGGTGGAAGGCGATATGGCGCAGGCGGCGCTCGGGCAATTTTTCCATCGGCTTTACACCAGCTACCCTCCGGAAATCAGGGTCTATGAATTGGGCATGCTGGATTTTGACGACGATGACCTGCTGGTGCCGCGTGAGTTCGAAATCAGGACCCAGAAGGCACCGGGTGGTGACGATGTGTCATCCGACAGTTACCAGGACGGTGCGGTGGTACTGTTTGTCCGTACTCGCAACAACCCGACCAACGGGTCGGTGCCAGTAAATGAGAGTGATTTTGATTATTATATTCCGGATGACCGTCATCCTGGTACAGGCGAGTCTATTTATTCCGGGTCGTTGGTGTTGGCGAGCAGGGTGGTATTTGATTGGTTCATCGAACCCTATTTGATGAATGCGATTTCCACTAACTTGCGACTTCGATCCGATGTGCAATCCAATGATGTCGCGCGGTCATTGCGGGCCGTGGCGGGTGGTTTTCATTTGGAGGACTTTTTGCATAAGCACACGTGGGGGGCGGGCACCAAGATCACCTCGGCAGTCTGGAATGACGGTCCTTTCACTATTCCATTTCACAATCAGTCAGCCGCTTCGGCGCTCAGGTTTTCGACAAGCGCAGACTCCATGTTCGAGTGTACATGGCGAGGTAATCAGCCCATTCCCCTGTGGTTTGAAGACCGTAACCTGTTCGGTATTGGCGACAAGAGTTACGGTTATTTCGGTTTCGCCAAGCCTCAGTTGAGTATCAAGCTAAAGTCTGTCGTCAATACTGCCGAGGACACAGTGTCATTCCTGCGCGAGGTGTATCAATACAGTTTTAGCGGTGAGTGGCTAGCCCCTGATTACAGTAATGATACGCCAACGTGGATATTTAATCGTACGGGCGAATTACTAACCGCGGAAGTCGAAAGGCACATGGAAGCATTCAAATCCATGGTCCTTCCCGATATCAACGTCTTCCACCTCAACCATCTACTCTTCCCCGAACAAAACGCCCTGCTGCTGACCGAAGCCGCATTGCCCGGCGACCTGTTCCTGGCCGGTCATATCGACCCGAAACATACATCCTTCACCCTCGAGCCGCTGTTCGGTCGGGTGAAAGTCGGTGAAACCCTGAAGTTCGAAATTAAACAGCTGGCATCGCAAACGCGAGCCATCACCTGGCGCGTGCGCGGCATCGATGGCAGTCGCTCGACGGGGGAAATCAGCGATGACGGTTGGTTCACCGCCCCCGATGCCGGGCTGATGGAAGGGTTGGCGGTGCGCAATGTAGTCACGGCGTCCTATCGGGATGTCGAGACCGGGGAACTGCGTGAAGCGTCGGCGTTGGTGGTGATTGTCGTCGAGCCCATGACCGTGACGCCATCAATGCTCACTATTGATGTGAACAACGCAGACCCCGTGTCGCTCAAGGTATCCGTCTTGAAGGATGAGGAGTTGAAGTGGACAGCGCACGGTCCGGGGGACCTGGTTGTGGCAGGTTACAACGCTACGTACACGCCACCGTCGACAATCAGCGAATCTTTATTGCCCATCGAGATCGAGGTGACAGGCCTCGTCAGCGGTAACAGGGTGGTGGCCTCCATAATATTGCTCAAGGGAGCTTTCACCTTGCCAGTCAAACCGGGTTTTCATCCGGGACTGCCGACGAAAGCATCCATGCAATTGCGGGTGGATAACGACGAGGTAGAACCTGACGAGGTTGCCTGGTGTGTGGTTGCCGGCGAGGGTACTGTCGACCCGTGCACGGGGGAGTTCAAGGCGCCCGGCCAGATACGTTCACCCTATGCGGTCGTACAGGCAACCATCGGTAGCGGTGCATTGGCACACAAAGGGTACGGCATCATCCATTTATCCGACTACGCCAGAGCACCACGCTGGAACAGATTGCAAAGTTTCACCTTGACCACCGACTCGCTCTCGACCCGGGTACTGAGCAACGGGATGCAACAAGTCAATGTCGTTGTCGAGGTCAAGCCCGAGAGTGGCTCCGATGGGGTTCCCGTCGAGATTACCGATGAAGAATGGGAAAGCATTCGCCTGGTCACAAAAGCCTGGGCTCCGCTCAAGCAAGTAAGCAAAGACGGCGTGCCCCCCAAGCCCGAGGACTCAAGTATTTCATGGGACCCTTGGGGTTACAGCAATACAAGAAACGAGTTTCGGCAGTATCAAGGCACAACGGACGAGCCATCGATTGCAGGAGAAGGGCGCGTTCGGAGCGGTCGTAGCAGAACTTTCTATGTCCATACGCGTGCCGATACAAAATTGGAGATTGCCGCTTACATGCGAGGTGATAACGGCTTGCCGTACTACTCGAATGAAAACGGCGGTTCGGTAGCGGACAAGCGGCTTATCGAGATTACACCACTACCACCGACCAATTATGCGGACAGTTTCTACACCATGACCCCTGTTCGTGTGGCGGGTGGGCAACACAACGACGACGACCTGGATACCATTGACTATTACACCCTTAAATTAGAGCTGCGCGATAGCTTGATCAGGTTGAAAACCATCGAGTTCGAGTCAGCGAAAAGTACGGTTCAGTGGGAGAGCCGACAGTTCGAGGAAGGCGTCTGCAGTTTTACCGGTTATGCCCAGGCAGGGAGTAATACATTGAACTTTGATCCCCTGTTGTATGCCAGGATGCCGGATCCACCCGCACCCGGGGAAGGCGAAGTGGACAAGCGAATCAGACCCGAGAAGGTATTGAAACCAGGTTATTCAGTCCCCGAAGGGATGTTTTTAGTCAGCCTGCATCGCTGTCAGTACTGGAACTTCGACCTGGGCTGTGAGCCCGATTATACCAGCGGCTTGAAGTTGAGGTTGCATGACATTGATGGCAACAGGCATGCGGTCAAAATAGACTTCAAGTCCAATACCGATCGCAATGAACTGGTGGCTGTAAAAGACAGTTGAGTCCCTGGTTGCCAGTGTATCTGATTGCCGTACATATCGATTGCCGGGAAGTGGCCACGGGCAGCGTTGCCTGTACCACGTCTCAACAGGAGCATGAACATGTTGGATCAGTCGTTTATCGGTCTTTGCGAGCGTATGCAGGGCAAGTCTGTTACTCGTGGCTGGGATGCCATCGTCACGATGAACAGGACCAAGGTCAATGCGTTGCTTGAACAGCAATATATCTCCAGGTTGAAACGGGATAGTTTTCTCAAGAAAATATTCGGCGAGGTCAAGATAACGCCGAACGGTTATGCCATGCTCGATTTCACCGGCCTGGTGTTGAGCCAGCCACGTCTGTCATTCGAGAATGCGACGCTGAGCAACTCGCGTGCGCGACTGACGATGGAGGTCGAGTCAGGAACGGTATCCCAGCGCGTGAATGTACCCGGATGGCCTTCGCGGGTGACCGAGAGTTTCAACGTTACACCGCAACACGGGTTCAAGGTCTACGCGGATATCGATCTGTTTGCCTCGAGCGGCACGGTCGAGGAACAGGGGCGGGTCATCCTTGACTTGGGCAACGCCGTCAATTTCAGCAGTAACCTGGTCGATGAGGCGCTGGCCCAGGAAGCACTCGGGGCGTTCTTTGCGCGTCTGTACCGGGCACTGCCGGCGGAAGACAGGGTCTATGAACTGGGGACGCTGGACTTCAACGACGACGATCTGTTGGTGCCACGAGAGTTTGCAATCCGGACCCAGATGGCCCCGGGCGGCAACGACGTATTGTCCGACAGCTACCTGGACGGTGCGGTGGTGCTGTTTATCCGTACCCGTAACAACCCTACCAATGGGTCGTTGCCAGTGGACGGCAGTAATTTCCCCTATCTGATTCCCGATGACCGTGATCCTCAGACCGGCGTGGCTATTTATTCCGGGTCGTTGGTGTTGGCGAGTCGGGTGCTGTTTGACTGGTTTGTTGAACCGTATTTGATGAGCACGATTGGCCACAATTTGAGATTCCAACGCGAGAGCTTATCAAATGATGTAGCAAGATCGTTGCGTGCAGTCGCGGGTGGTTTTCCTGTTGATGATGTCTATTACGAATGGGATGAAGGGGCCTGGAATTCGGGCAAAGGCTATGTGAAAAACACCTTGCCATTATCAGTGTTGTTTGCAAGTGATCAACCTGAGAGCGCATTTCGTGTTTTTTCCGCCAGCGGAATACTTGCTTATGAGTGGGTAGTTGATAAGCCAATTCAGTTTTATATCTACGAAGATGTATTGTTTCCTGGATGGCTGCCGTGGGAGGAAGTAGTTGACGGCGCCACCATGCCGAGAATTCGGGTGAAGATCAAAGCGGTCATTTCTGCGGTAGACAACGTCGTAGTATTTGGCACTCAAGTCGGTTCTCAGTTTGATGTCTTTGACAATATTGAAGCGAGGCTAATTCCTTATGTTTCTTATGCATATGTAGTTAGAATACAAAATCTGCTTGGTCCCGTCAGAAGCTCTATCAGAGAGACCTTCAAGGGACTTGAAGCCCCCGCCATCAACATCTTCCACCTCAACCACCTGCTCTTCCCCGAACAGAACGCGCTGCTGCTGACCGAGGCCGCGCTACCCGGCGACCTGTTCCTGGTCGGGCACATCGACCCGAAACATACGGCCTTCACCCTTGAGCCTCTATTCGCCCGGGTCAAAGTCGGTACCAGCCTGCAGTTCGAGGTCAAGCAGCTCACACTGCGAGCGATCCCCATGACCTGGTCGGCGCGCAATATCGATGGTGAGCAAGTCCCGGGCGTGATCAACCAGAATGGCCTGTTCACGGCACCCGATCTTTCGCTGATCAAGGGGCTGGCCGAGCGCTATGTCGTGACGGCTTCCTACACCGGTGATGACGGCTTGCTGCGTGAGGCCTCGGCCATGGTGGCGGTGGTGGTGGAGTCCCTGAACGTTACCCCATCGATTGCCACGCTGGAGTTTTCCGATGCCAAGCCGGTCAGGTTCAGGGCTGCCAACCTGGGCGCCGGACCCTTGCGATGGACCCTGCGCGAACCCTTTGGCACATTGCAGCCCAATGGCGATGAGGCCCTCTATACATTGCCCGATACACCTGGGGAGCAGGCCGGTGGATTGGTGGTGATCGATGTCGAGGATCTTTCCAGCGGTGAAAAGACCAGCGCCTGCATTTTGTGGTTGCGTAGAACCTTCGCCCTGCCAGTCGACCCTGGATTTCACCCGGGTTTGCCGGCCGGGGCCGTAACCCAGTTGCGGGTCGCTGACCGCGATATCGACCCCTATGACCTGGTGTGGGAGGTGCTGGCCGGCGATGGCCAGGTGGACCCGGAGACCGGCCTGTTTACCGCGCCGGACACCATCGAGTCGCCCTACAGCGTGGTGCAGGCGACCTACGGTCGAGGAACACTGGCGCACAGGGGCTACGCCATTATCCACCTGTCCAACTTCGCCAGAGCATCCGATTGGACTGAGCTGAGCTGGATCAAACTCACCTCGAGTTCGAACTCGTTGAGCCTGTATGGCAATGGTTTGCAGCAGGTCAATGTCACGGTTTCGGTCCAGCCCAAAGAGGTCGGAGGCAAACCCGTGAACGTCTCTGAAGAAGAGCTGGCCAGTATCGAGTTGCTGCGCAAGGATGAGAATGGCAAATGGCTGCCACTTGATCGTGTCGGTCCTTCCGGGGTGCCTGAAGGTGGGGGGTGGGCGTACAACCTTGAAGCCAACGATTACGAGCCGTACCCGGTAGTCACGGGCAATCTGCAAGCGGCTGATGGGGCGGTGCCTCACGAGCGCTCCGCGTTGTTTTATGTCCAGTCCCGAGCCGTGGGCACCTTGGAAATTGCCGCATCGTTACGAGGTGATAATGGCATCACCTATTTGTCCAATGGCGTGGGCGACCCCTCAATGCCGGAACGGACGATCACATTGCGCTGCGAAGAGCCAACGGACTTCTCGAGCAGTGTCTATACCTTGATCCCTAAACGGATGGCGGGTACGGATGAAGGCTTTAATCCGGAGTTTGAGAACGATGGCAATGACAAAGACCTGACCACAGTCGATTATTATTTGTTACGCCTGGAACTTGATCGGGTGATTATTCCCATTCAAAAAGTTGAATTCCTGGCGGCGAAGAGCATGGTCCAGTGGGAAAGCCGGCAGTTTGCAGAGGACGTCTGCAGTTTCACCGGTTATGCCTACGCCGGTAGCAGGGAGTTGCATTTCGACCCGCTGTTGTATGCACGCATGCCAGAGTCCATAAGGCCTGATAAAGAAATTGATCGATCATTCGTGATTCCATCTGGTCAGTTCATGCTCAGCCTTCACCGCTGCGAGTACTGGGCATTCGATTTGAATTGCGAGCCGGATTACACGACGGGTCTGGATCTGATTATTCATGATCATTATGGTAATCGCCACCGAGTAAAAATTCATTTCAAAGATGCCAACAGTCGCAACAGTCTGAGAACAGTCAAGTACTGATGTTGATATTTTCAGCACGACGATAGCCGTCGCGTTGAATAGAGTATTGCTAATTGGACTGTCAGTTTATTCAGGAGAACACCATGACCGCGTCTACCTCTTTGCACTCCAATGCATTTAACTTTCTAAGTTATGTCGAAACCGGCACCGACCCTCGCACCGGCCAGTACACCTGCACCCTCAACCTGCCACCGCTCAAGGCCAACAACCTGTGTGGCCCGGACATCCCGTTGCTCTTGCGCTTCAGCCCGCTGAACCCCACCGACAGCGGCTTCGGCCTGGGCTGGGACCTGCAGTTGTCGCAGTACAACCCGGCCAACCAGATCCTTTCGCTGAGCAGCGGCGAGACCTTCAAGGTCACCGGCAGCGGTGGGCAGCCGGATATCCGCGAGAAAAAACTCGACAGCTTCCATTTCTTCAACGACGGCGGCGGCTTCTATCGCGTGGTGCACAAGTCCGGCCTGGAGGAGATCCTCCGCGAAGGCGGAGCCGACAGAATAGCCCTGCCCTGCCAGATGCGTACGGCCCAGGGGCACGTCGTCACCCTCTACTACGACATTGAAGGCCGCGGTCGCCGCCTGGTCGCCATCGACAATGCCGACGGCTCCGCGTTGCTCAGGCTCGAGCAGGCCGAGGCGCGGGACCAGCTGTTCCTGCGCCTGCACCCCGGCACCCTTTACGAAGCGCTGTTCACCCTGCAAATGGGCACCAATCGCTGGGTGACCCGGATCGAACTGCCCACCGAGGAAAAGGCCTCCTGGCGGTTCGACTACGACCTGCAGCCCGACGGCGGACTGCGCATCAAGCGTGTGGAAACCCCGGTGGGCGGCGTCGAGACCATCACCTACGCCCAGATCCCGCATTACTTTCCCGGTGCCGAGGGCCGTACCCTGGCCCGGGTCGACACCCATCACAACGACCCCGGAACCGAGCCAGAGGCCATCGTCGTCACCCGCTACAGCTACCCGGACGATCACCACAACTTCCTGGGGTATGGCAGCGACGTGGTCTGGCGCGATGACGGCCTGGACAACCTTTACCGGGCCTCGGACAGCTATGTCTACAGCAGCATCGAGTCGCTGTGGGACGTCAACAGCGACACGGCGATCCGTAGCATCAGCCGCACCTTCAACCGCTTTCACCTGATGACGGTTGAAGAAACCACGCAAAACGACAACGTGCTGCGCAACGACACGCTCTACCACCTGCAACCGGACACCGAGTTCGAACACCAGCCGGCGTACTGCCAGTTGCCGGAAACCGCGAGCCAGACCTGGTACAGCAAAAGCAACCCGGCCCATAAACGCACGGAAACGGTAACCACCACCTATGACGACTTCGGCAACCTGCTGGTCCAGGTCAACGCCACGGGCGTGACCGAGACCAGTACCTGGTACAAGGCCGAGGGCGAGAAGGATGAAAATAGCAACGTGCTGTGCCCGCGAGACCCGCAGGACTTCGTGCGCAGCCTCAAGAGCATGACCGTGACCCCGGCCCCGTCCGAGTACGGCGCGGCACGGGTACTGCAAACCCAATACCTCTATGCCGGTTATCAGGGGTTGGAAGGCCGCGGTACTTGGCTGGCATTGGCCGTTGAAACCCTGACAGAGCTCAACCGCAGCAAACAACTACCTCTGCAACGCACAGCCTTCAGCTACATCGACGCGCCGAACAACCCCTTCGAACACGGGCGCAAGTTGCGCGACGAAGTCACCTTCAACGGCGAGACTACCACCACGGCTTACCAGTACGGCCCGGAAACTTTTGCCCGGACGGGTGAAGCTGTACTGCGCACCGACAGTGAGACGATCGGTTTTGACGACCAATCGGCACAGTCGGTACGCAAGCGCATTACGCTATTGGACTCCTTGCTCAGCGGTGAGTCGCTGCGTACCCATGACGACACCAATGTTGAAATTGACTACGAGTACGACCTGTTGCGCCGCGTGACCAAGGAAACCGTGGCACCGAATTCAACTCAATACAAAGCCAGCCGAACCTATACCTATACGCTCACCAATGATGTCGGTCAGCGGGCGAAGCAAACCGCCTGTGATGTCAAGGGCGTGGTCACCACCACCGAGCTGGACGGGTTTAACCGGGTGATCGAGGAGTCCCGCCAGGATGCCGATACCCCTGGCTTTGATCGCAATGCAGAACCTCGCAAGATCTACCGGGCGAGCTACAACAATCGGGAGCAGGTGATCCGCGAGACCGTCATCGATTGGGAAGGCCTCAAGGATGTTTCCTTGACCAGCCTCTACAGTTACGACGACTGGGGCGAACAACGCCGGGTGATCCGCCCGGACGCTGTCGAGGAGTACGAGGTCACCGACCCGATCACCCGAACGACCACACAATGGCTGGGTATCAAGGACGAAGAGGGCGAGGACAGGGAGGTCAGGGGGAAAATCGTGACCACCAACAATCTGTTCGACAAACCTGACAGCGTCCGCCGCTACCACCTGGGTGATGACCCTTCCGCTCTTGGTACTCGGTCGTACAGCGAACATGTTTACCACTACGATGGCATGGGGCGAACCGCCGAGGAGTTTGATGCGGTCGGCAACTGGACGACCTATGAATATGATGCGTTCGACCGCATGATCAGAACCCGTTTGCCGGACTACAACGAGGTCGAGCGAGAATACGCAGCCCATAGTCGCGAAGACTTGCCGATCAAGATCAGTGTCAACGGTCGTGTCCTGGGCGAGCAGGCGTTCGATGGTCTGGACCGGATGACCCAGTCCATCACCGGAGGGCGTGTAAGCGTCTACTCCTTCGATCCAGGCCAAACCCAGCCCAAGCGTGTCAAGCGCCCCAGCGGCGTGGAAACCGATTATGTCTACCGGCCGGAACTGGGTGAGGATCCGGAGCAGCGCATCGCGCTCGAGAGTACCGCCATCTATGAGTACGACGCCGAGAATGCGCGTTTGCGTAAAACCGCGGAGGTCGATGCAGACGGCATCACCCATAACCTCGTCCGTGACTATTTCAGCACCGGTGAACTGAAAAGCGAGCGGCGCGAGCAACGACGTGAGGGTGCCGCCGGGGCGTTCGAGAGCTTCGAGATGCATTACGGGTACAGTCGGCTAGCGAGACTGTTGAGCTATACCGATGTTCTGGGACAAACCCAGACTTACACCTACGACGAGGAAAAAAACGCACGGCTGATTGCCACAAGACTGGGCAACACTGAGTCGACCTTTACCTATGACGAAGCAGGCGAACTGACGAAAATCGACACCTGCGATGGCATGCAGAGGCTGATAACCGAGCTTGAGTACGATGACTTCGGCCGCGAGGTGCTGCGTACATTCCATCTGGGTAACGGGATCACCCAGACGCTGAGCCAGACCTACGATGAGGTCGACAGGCTGACTCAGCGTACTCTCGCGCAAAGGGTTGAAGGCGGGGCTGACGAAACCTTGCGTGACGAAATGTACAGTTATGATGAGCGCGGCCGCCTGGTCTTTTATGACTGCAGCGGTAGCCAGCCACCGGTGGACCCTTATGGCAAAGCCATCAAGAGCCAGATGTTCGGTTTCGATGCCCAGGACAATCTGGATTTCGTGGAGACCACATTCGAGGGGGGACGCCATTCGATCTACTTCGAGTACGAAAATGAGCACGACCCTTGCCAACTGACCGGGCTGCGAAATGAACTGAGTCCTCCACGGCCTGGAGATCCGGACTACCCGGACCGGATCGATTTCCCCTATGACGCTGACGGCAATCTGCTGCGGGACGAAGTCGGGCGTTTGCTGGCGTACGACAGCCTGGGTCGTTTGAGCAGCGTCAGCGCCGATACGGCCGACGATTATGACTATGACCCGCTGGACAGGCTGAGCGGCGCCCGCCACGGCGGCACACAGGAACGGCGTTTCTACCGGGGCGATGACCTGGCAAACCGGATTCAAGGCGCTGACAGCAGCACCTTCGTGCGGGCGGACGGGATTGTGCTCGCCGAGCACCAGGCAGGTGCTGACCCAAAGTCCCTGTTGCTGGCCGGTGATGAGAAGAACAGTGTGTTGTGCGAGGTGAGTCAGGATGCGCGCAAGCACCTCAAGTACATGCCTTATGGTTATTGCGCGGATGATGCCCTGGTGAGCAGTTGTCTTGGGTTCAATGGAGAATTGCGGGAGGCACAAACCAATAGTTATTTGTTGGGCAATGGTCATCGGGCATATAGCTCACAACAGATGCGCTTTCAGAGCCCGGATAGATTGAGCCCGTTTGGGAGGGGGGGATGGAATACATATACGTATTGCGGGAACGATCCCATCAACTTTCTGGACGAGACCGGGGGGTATCGCTTCTTGCATTGGCTAGCAAAGCGAATGGGTCTCCCTCCAAAAGCACCAGCAAGTAAAGTGCCCAGGAGTGCGACACCACCCTCACCCGAACCTACCGGTGAGGTAATGGTATCGCGCGCGTATTTGAATAAAAAAGGTAATCGGGACGCTATAAGTCATACGTTGGGAAAGCAACCTGAGATAGCTCCATCTGTACAAGAAAGGTTACATGCAGCTCATGACG
Organism: Pseudomonas sp. FW300-N1A1; assembly: GCF_058789115.1. NCBI lineage: Bacteria > Pseudomonadati > Pseudomonadota > Gammaproteobacteria > Pseudomonadales > Pseudomonadaceae > Pseudomonas > Pseudomonas sp. FW300-N1A1. Next base: position 21,137 of record NZ_JBYTBK010000039.1, read on the forward strand.
AGATTCATCGAGGGGGTAATTTGGCGTTTAACAATCCCTCTTACGTTGGTACGCAACGGACAAGACCACCTATAGATGAAATGTCGTCTTCAACGTCTAGTTCTATTGTGGGCGCGCCGACGTCATCACGGCCACCCGTAACTGCGGAGACAAAAAACATTAGACAAAAAAATAAAAAACCTAACGTGATTTCGAAGGCTATGCAACGACGCTATCAATAGCGTTGACGGAAAGTCTGCTGTTAGCTCCTGTGCTCCACGGCACGGGAGCTGCTTTTTTCTGCATGGCGGTACAGGCTACTCCTTCAACCCACTCACCCGCGCAAACTCCACCAACCCACCGTCATGCACAAGTCCCAACTTGTCCATGGCGGTGCGTTTTTGTCGGCTGATGGTTTTTTCGCTGCGGTTCAATTGCGCGGCGATCTGCCGGCCGGACAGGCCCTGAACAAACAAGCGCACCACTTCCAGTTCCCGTTCGGACAGGTTCACCTGCGGCGCGTCGGCACTGTCGGTCGGCAAGGCCTGGGCCTCGAGAATCCTGGCGAACGTCGGACAGAGATGGCGACGCCCCCTGGCCACGCGTTGTACCGCGCGCCTGAGTTCACTCAACGGGCTGCGTTTATCGAACAGTCCGCAGGCGCCCTGGTTGAGCAACGCCTGCAACAGGGACGGATTGCGCAGCATGGTCATGACGATCAACCGGACATGGCCGAAGTGGCGTCTCACGTAGCCCATCAGCGCCAGGCCATCGGGAAAGTCCCCGTAGGGCATCGCGTAGTCGCTGACCAGGATGTCACAGGGTGTGCGTTCAAGGCGGTCAATCAGCTCTTCGGCGCTGTGGGCCTGGGCGACAATCGCGAACCCGTGGCTGGAGGGGGGGCACAGGGCCATTTCAGCGCCCATCAGCACCACGGGATGGTCATCGGCGAGAATGATGCGTGGTGTGTTCAGCTCGCGGTGTACAGGTGTTTCAAGCTTCTCACCGCAGCGGTTTGGGGCAGTAGTGGACAGCGATTGCGCAGGGTTCATGCGGTGTCTCGACAGGGGGCAATGGCGCGTCGTACACCGCTGTCGACCCGTTCAAGACAGCTGAATCAAACCTTGCTCCAGTGCCTTGAACACTGCGGTCCAGCGTGAACTCACGCCGAATTTTCGGCGGATATTGCAAAAGTGATAATTCACCCCGGATTCGCTGCAATTGACGATCTGGCCGATTTCCCAGGACGACTTGCCTCTGGCACTCCATAGCAGCACTTCTTTTTCACGCTTGGTCAGCGTGATGTCTTGCACCAGTCCGGTTTGTTGCAACTGAAGCCCGGGCTGGAGGTTGCGAGCACGACTGGCGATCGGGGCTGAATGGTTCATGACAGGCACTCCCATTTATCAATCAATGAGGTGGGCGCGACGGATCCTTCCTGAAGCGGGCGTGGTTCCTGCGTCCGGCTGACAGACGCCGCTCAGGGCGCTGTAGGTTCAGCCCAGTTATAGCGTGGATCCAACGCCTTGAAACCTGTAAGAACTAACAGGTGCTGCACCTTAATGCAGAGGCTTGAGAGGTTTCTGTCTCTTGTTTCTCAAGCTTGTGTAGGTGGACTCTCTGATTCGGTGAGGTTTTCGGTCCTTGCGAGTCCTGGCACGGAGCAGATCCTTGCGGATCTGCCGTTCATCACATTTATACCGCGCAGGGTTATTGATCGAAGCACGCCTGATCTCAGACCACCTCAAGCCTCTGCCGTCACACCACCTCGTTCACCAGATTCGCTGGCCGCTCGCCCGCCAGTGCCGCCAGCAGGTTGTCCACCGCGCACCGTGCCATGGCCTCGCGGGTTTCATGGGTGGCCGAGCCGATATGGGGGATCGCCACCACATTGTCCAGTTGCAGCAATGGCGAAACCAAAAACTATCACAGCGTCAAGAGGCAAGGGTCAAGCAGCGCAAAATTCGCTCGCCACCCACAAGCGGCTCGATTCGAATCATAGAACGTGCAGCAGCGCCACTATCAGACCTGCTAGTGGCGGGAGCCGGCATCCTCATCTGTAATGGCTACTCACAGTAATCCAGCGACCAAGGCTGCCTCCAGCCTTGGCGCCCTCTGAAGCTCAGATAGGGGAATCAGGCCATGACTTCTCAAGCAGTGGATATTTCGGCCAATACTCAAGTGCGCAACCTGCAGAATCCAGGGCGAACTTTTAATGAGGCGTGGATTACGTGGGAGATGCCTTTGGACTCGTCATACCTGATCGGCTATGACGTCAGGTGGGGAGGAGGGGCTTCTCTCTATACCCCGGCGCGTGAATGCATCGTTCCAGGATTGACACCTGAAGTCGAATACAGGATCGAGGTGCAACCCAGGCGTTCCCAGGGTACGCCCGCCCAAGTGGCGTCGATCCGGGTGGTGACACACGATCGAGTGCCGCCTACCCAACCCCGGGGATTACAGCGAGAGAGTCTCCCGGGCAACAGGTCGATGCTCAGTTGGGATATGTCGCAAGATAATGTGGGCGTCACCGGTTATTTGCTTCAATGGAATGGGGAAACCGAGCGACTGGTTACGCCGAGTGCTTATGTCGTGGACTTGCCTGTGCAACAGATCAAGTCCTGGCAGGTCAGCGCCAGGGACGCTGCAGGAAACCGTTCTCGGATAACCCGCTGGAATAGTGGCGTGCCGCCGAGTAAGCCCACCGATCTGCGAGCTTCGAGTGTGACCGGGAATAGCGTCACTCTGGAGTGGGTTGCATCCACCGATGATATTGCGGTTGTCGGTTATCAGATCTACTGCGACAACAGGTTGGTTGACATAGATACCACTGGTAACAACCGTTTTACCGTCACCGATCTGGACGAGCTGACGACTTACACTTTCAAGGTGGGTGCATGGGATACCGATGGGCATCTTACTTTTTCAGATGTGTTGACCGTTACCACGTCAGACGCTACAGCACCTTCTCGCCCGACCCGCCTGAGAGCCACAAGGATTACGGGTGGGACCGTTGATCTGACCTGGGACCCCTCTTTTGATAATGTCGAAGTCACTGGCTATCGGATCTATCGAAATAACGTGCCGATCGATACGGTTAGCACGACTTACTACACCGCAGGCGGTTTAACCGACGCTACGTCTTATACATTCAGGGTGCGCGCGCTGGATGCAGACGAGAATTTTGCCGATTCCGATCCGTTGACAATCACCACAGTTGATGTGACCGCTCCTTCCAAACCAACGGACTTCAGGGCCTCTGTAGTTTCTGCCAATACTGTTTTCCTGCGGTGGGATGAATCTGTAGATAACGTCGGGGTCATCGGCTACCAACTCTTGCGTGACAATGTTTCGATCGAGATTGTTACCACGTCGTATTACTTCGCAAAGGAGCTGTCCGAAGGTGCTACTTACCTTTTCAAGGTGCGCGCTCTGGATGCTGCCGGAAACCATACCGACTCCGACTCAGTGTCAGTGACCGTACCTGACGAGACACGCCCCTCCAAACCAGGCAATCTCAGAGCCTCAACGATCACCGGCCATTCGGTTGCGCTGGAGTGGGATGCGTCGGCTGATAACGTCGGTGTCACAGGCTATCGGATTTGGCGCAACAACACGGCAATCGATTTCGTGAGCAACACTCGCTACGTTGCCGGTGGTTTGAGTCAGCTTACCTCCTATGAGTTCAAGGTCAGTGCGCTGGATGCGGCCGAAAATGCTACCGACTCGGATTCATTGACTGTCAGAACCCGAGATGGAAGCCCGCCTTCCAAACCGACCAACCTAAGAATTGTCATAATCTCAAGTCTCAAGATGCTCCGGTGGGACCCATCAACTGACAACATTGCCGTTACCGGCTATGAGGTTTATCGCAATAACGTGTACATCGACACAACTCCGTACACGTATTACGTCGGTCTCGACTGGACTCCACCGTATGTGTTAAGGGTGCGTGCGTTGGATGCGGATGGAAACTTTACCGACTCCGATCCCTTGACGGACGAGATGCTCCAGGGACGCCAATAGCCCCTAGGCGGTCAGCCAAATAACCCCGCCGCGATATTGATCGAAAACCCCAATATCGCGGTATTGAACACAAACCCGATCAGCGACTGCGCCAGCACAATCTTGCGCAGGCCTCGGGTGGCGACCCCGACATCGGCGGTTTGTACCGCCACGCCGATGGTGAAGGAGAAGTACAAAAAGTCCCAATAATCGGGTTTTTTCAAACCTTCGGCAAAGCGCAGCGCCGGCTCCTTGCCGTCCCAGGTGTAGAACAGCCGGGCGTAGTGCACGCTGAAAATCACCCCGATCAACAGCCACGAGCCGATCACCGTCAAGCCGGTGAAACCGTAGCGCATGAGCTTGTGGGTTGAGTCCATGTCCCTGGTACCCGCCAGTTCGAAGGTAATGGCGGCCAGGCTGGCAATGGCGGCAATGCTGACGATAAACAACACCAGCCCGGCGTTTTCGTCTTCGACCTCGGCAATACGCTTGACGTCATCGGCCTTGGCGCGGGCGGTGAGCCATAGCATCAGCGCCAGGTAAACCCAGATGCCGGCGTTCCAGCCGACGAGGGCTTTGCTGATCAGGGAGTGGGCGGGAACCAGAGTGCCGATCGCCACGCCCAGCAGGGTTGCGGCGGTCAGGCGAGGGTGGGTGCGCAGGAGGTGGGGCATGTGAACTCGATGGGCCGGGGTGTTGCATCACCTTAGCCCAGTGCGGTCCATTGTGGCGATATAGGTCGACGACACCCCTGGTGTTGATGTTGATCGCTCCCGCGCAGAGCGCGGGAACGATCACCGTCACGGTCTGTCAGCTGTCCTTATGGCGTTTACGCACCAGCCTCATCACCACCACAAAGAACACCGGCACAAACACGACGGCCAGGGTCGCGGTGATCATCCCGCCGATTACCCCGGTGCCGATCGCTTGCTGGCTCGCCGAGCTGGCCCCGGTAGCGATCGCCAGCGGCACCACGCCGAGGATGAACGCCAGCGAGGTCATGACGATCGGCCGCAGGCGCAGGCGCGCGGCTTGCACCGTGGCGTCGATCAGGTCGTGGCCTTCGTCATACAGGCTCTTGGCGAACTCGATGATCAGGATCGCGTTTTTCGCCGACAGGCCAATGATGGTGATCAGGCCGACCTTGAAGAACACATCGTTGGGCATGCCCCGCAGGGTCACGGCCAATACCGCCCCCAGTACCCCCAACGGGACCACCAGCAGCACCGAGGTCGGGATCGACCAGCTCTCGTACAGCGCCGCCAGGCACAGGAACACCACCAGCAGCGACAGGCCCAGCAAGATCGGCGCCTGACTGCCGGACAAGCGCTCCTGCAATGACAGCCCGGTCCATTCCTGGCCCAGCCCGGTCGGGCCGAGGGCCACCAGGCGCTCGATTTCCGCCATGGCTTCACCGGAGCTGTGGCCCGGGCTCGGTTCACCGGAAATGCTGATGGCCGGGTAGCCGTTGTAGCGGGTCAACTGGGTCGGGCCCTGGGTCCATTCGGCGCGGACGAAGGTCGACAGCGGCACCATTTTTCCGGCGTTGTTGCGCACGTGGATCTTCAGTAAATCCTCGACCTGGCTGCGTTGGTCGCCTTCAGCCTGCACCACCACCCGTTGCATCCGCCCCTGGTTGGGGAAGTCATTGATGTAGGCCGAACCCACGGCCGTGGACAGCACGTCACCGATATCAGCGAACGAAACCCCCAGGGCGTTGGCCTGTTTGCGGTCGACGATCAACTGCACCTGCGGCGCTTCGGCCAGGGCGCTTTCGCGCACGTTCATCAGGACCGGGCTTTTCTCGGCGGCGTCCAACAGGGCAGTACGCGCTTGCATCAACGCGGCGTGGCCGAGGCCGCCACGGTCTTGCAGGCGGAATTCGAAACCGCTGGAGGTGCCGAGGCCGTCCACCGGCGGTGGCAGTATGGAATAGGCCACGGCGTCCTTGATCTGGCTGAAAGCGATGTTGGCGCGGTCGGCGATGGAGGCGGCCGAGTCCTGGCTGTCACGCTCGGACCAGTCCTTCAGCGTGCTGAACGCGAGCGCCGCGTTCTGGCCGCTGCCGGAGAAGCTGAAGCCGAGAATGATCGTGCTGTCCCCGATCCCCGATTCCGTGGCGTTGTGCGCTTCGATCTGTTCCACCACCTGCACCGTGCGATTCTTGCTGGCGCCCGGCGGCAGCTGAATGTCGGTGATGGTGTAGCCCTGGTCTTCCACTGGCAGGAACGAGGAGGGCAGGCGGCTGAAAAGTACACCCAGGCCGATCAAGAGTACGCCGTAGATCAACAGGTAACGGCCGCTGCGTTTCAGCGCATACACCACCCAGCTTTCATAGCGGTTGGTCAGTTGGTCAAAACGTCGGTTGAAGGCGCCGAAGAAACCACCCTTGGCGTGATGTTCGCCCTTGGCAATCGGCTTGAGCAAGGTGGCGCAGAGGGCCGGGGTCAAGGTCAGGGCGAGCAGCGCCGAGAACAGGATCGAGGTGGCCATCGACAGCGAGAACTGCTGGTAGATCACGCCCACCGAGCCCTGCATGAACGCCATCGGGATAAACACCGCCACCAGCACCAGGGTGATGCCGATGATGGCCCCGGTGATCTGGCTCATGGCCTTGCGTGTTGCTTCCTTGGGCGACAACCCCTCGGTGGCCATGATCCGCTCGACGTTCTCCACCACGACGATGGCGTCGTCCACCAGGATCCCGATGGCCAGCACCATGCCGAACATGGTCAGCACGTTGATCGAGAAACCCAGCGCCAGCATGGTGGCGAAGGTACCCATCAGTGCCACCGGCACCACCAGGGTAGGGATCAGCGTATAGCGGATGTTCTGCAGGAACAGGAACATCACCGCGAACACCAGCACCATGGCTTCGCCGAGGGTCACCACCACCTTGGTGATCGACACTTTGACGAACGGCGAGGTGTCGTACGGGATCTTGTATTCCACGCCGGCCGGAAAGTAGCGCGCCAGTTCGTCCATCTTCTCGCGCACCAGGGTCGCGGTGTGCAGGGCGTTGGCACCGGGTGCCAGTTGCACGCCGACCGCGGTCGAAGGCTTGCCGTTGAGGCGGGTGGAGAACTGGTATTCCTGGCTGCCGACCTCGACCCGCGCCACGTCGCTCACGCGCACGGTGGAGCCGTCGGGGTTGGCCCGCAAGACGATGTCAGCGAACTCTTCGGGGGTCGACAGCTGACCCTTGACCAGTACGGTGGCGGTGATTTCCTGGGTGGTGCGGGTCGGCAAGTCACCGATGCTGCCGGCCGAGACCTGGGCGTTCTGCGCGACAATCGCGGCGTTGACGTCGGCCGGGGTCAGGTTGAAACCGACCAGTTTCTGCGGGTCGATCCAGATCCGCATCGCTCGTTCAGAGCCGTACAGCGTGGCCTTGCCGACGCCGTCCAGGCGCTTGATCTCGTTCATCACGTTACGCGCCAGGTAATCACTGAGCGCTACGTCATCGAGCTTGCCGTCGCTGGAGGTGAGGGTGATCAGCAGCAGGAAGCCGGCCGAGACCTTCTCGATCGACAAGCCCTGCTGGATCACCGCTTGTGGCAGGCGCGACTCCACCGCCTTGAGGCGGTTCTGCACATCGACCTGGGCCATTTCCGGGTCGGTGCCGGGCTGGAAGGTGGCGGTGATGGTGGCGCTGCCGAGGCTGCTCTGGGACTCGAAATACAGCAGGTGATCGGCGCCGTTGAGTTCTTCCTCGATCAGGCTGACCACGCTTTCATCGACCGTCTGCGCCGAGGCGCCGGGGTACACCGCGTAAATCTCGACCTTCGGCGGTGCGACGTTGGGGTACTGCGCCACCGGCAGTTGCGGGATGGCCAAGGCACCGGCCAACAGGATAAACAGCGCGACCACCCAGGCGAACACCGGGCGGTCGATAAAGAATTGCGGCATAAAGTCTGCGTCCTGCCTACTGCCCGGTGACCTGGGCAAGGGGAAGAGGGGTGTCGTCGATCGCTACTTGCTCGCCGGGACGGGCGTGCTGCAGGCCTTCGATGACAATGCGGTCGCCGGGCTTGAGGCCACCGGTGACGATCCAGCGGTCCTGCTGTGCCTGGCCCAGTTGCACCGGTTGCTGGCTGACCCGGGCCTCGCTGTCGAGCAACAGCACCTGGGCGATGCCGGCGCTGTCACGCAGGACCGCCCGTTGCGGCACGCTGATGCCTTGCAGCTGTACCGCTTGCTCCAGGCGCACGCGAATGAAGCTGCCCGGCAGCAGGTCGAGGTCCGGGTTGGGGAACTCGCTGCGCACAATGATCTGCCCGGTGCCCGGGTCGACGCTGATGTCGGAGAACAACAGCTTGCCGGGCAATGGATAGAGGCTGCCGTCGTCCTGAATCAGCGTGGCCTTGGCTTGATCCTGGCCGACCTGTTGCAACTGGCCAGCCCGCAGGGCCCGGCGCAGGTCGTTGAGCTCGCGGGTCGACTGGGTCAGGTCCGCGTGGATCGGGTCCAGTTGCTGGATCACCGCCAGGGGCGTGCTTTCGTTCTGTCCCACCAGTGCGCCCTCGGTCACCAGCGCCCGGCCAATGCGCCCGGAGATCGGCGCGGTGACGGTGGCATAGCCCAGGTTCAGCCTGGCAAGTGCGACAGCGGCCTTGCTGGCGGCAACGTCGGCGGCGGTTTGCAGGGCATTGGCCCGTGCGTTGTCGTAGTCCTGGGCGCTGATGGCCTTGTCCACGATCAGGCTGGCGTAGCGCTGTTCCTGCAGTCGGGCCTGGAAGGCATTGGCCTCGGCCTTGCGCAGTGCGGCCTCGGCGCTGTCCAGGTCGGCCTTGAACGGTGCCGGGTCGATGCGAAACAGCACCTCGCCCTTTTTCACATCGCTGCCTTCGCGGAAGGTGCGTTGCAGGACCACTCCGGCGACTCGCGCACGCACTTCGGCGATACGTGGCGCCGCGATCCGCCCGCTCAGTTCGCTGCTGATCGACAGCGGGCGGGCTGAGAGGGTTTCGATTCGTACCGTGGCCAGTGACGCAGGCTCTTCGGCGGTGGAGGACTTGTCACAGGCGACCAGCGTCAGGCCCAGTGCAATCAGGCCGAGCTTCGCCAACAGGTTCTTTGACATGTGAATACCCCAATAATGACCCGGGCATGCTACGGGCAGCCGGGCAGGGTAGCGGTGAACGTTTGTAGTGGCTGTGTGAAATTGTGTGAAGGTTTTGCTCGCGTGCGCGTGAGGGCGTATATCCTTGACGCCTTGATTTCTAATGCGACTGATAGATTGCTCTCGCGGGCCAGCCCTAATGCCGGTCAGTTAAGCCAAAGACCAACTGAACATAGAGCCCGTGGCGAGGGAGCTTGCTCCCGCTGGGCTGCGTAGCAGCCCCAAAGCAGGGCCGCTTCGCGCCCCAGCGGGAGCAAGCTCCCTCGCCACGGGTTTCGTGCTCGGCTTTATTTCTCTTAACTGATCGGCATTAGGGCCAGCCCCGACAGTCACCTCAGCACTTCCTGGAAACACCCATGCCCAACATCCTCCTGGTCGAAGACGACTCCGCGCTCTCCGAGCTGATTGCCAGCTACCTCGAACGCAACGGCTATCAAGTCAGCGTGATCAGCCGTGGCGATCAGGTGCGCGAGCGTGCGCGGCTCACGACGCCGGACCTGGTGATCCTCGACCTGATGCTGCCGGGCCTGGATGGCCTGCAGGTGTGCCGCTTGTTGCGCGCCGACTCGGCAACGCTGCCGATCCTCATGCTCACCGCCCGTGACGACAGCCACGACCAGGTGCTGGGCCTGGAGATGGGCGCCGACGACTACGTCACCAAACCCTGCGAGCCACGGGTGCTGCTGGCGCGGGTGCGCACCCTGTTGCGACGCAGCAGCCTGAACGAGCCGCAGACTGCCAGTGACCGGATCCTCATGGGTAACCTGTGCATCGACTTGTCGGAGCGCACCGTGAGCTGGCGCGAGCAGCCGGTGGAACTGTCCAGTGGCGAATACAACTTGCTGGTGGTGTTGGCCCGACATGCGGGTGAAGTGCTCAGCCGCGATCAGATCCTGCAACGCTTGCGCGGCATCGAATTCAACGGCACCGACCGCTCGGTGGACGTGGCCATTTCCAAACTGCGGCGCAAGTTCGACGACCACGCCGGCGAAGCGCGCAAGATCAAGACCGTGTGGGGCAAGGGCTATCTGTTCAGCCGTTCCGAGTGGGAATGCTGAAGCCATGTTGCGCATTCTGATTCGCCTGTACCTGATCACCATTGTCACCTTCAGTGCGGCGATCTATCTGGTCCCGGACCTGGTTATCAAGGTTTTTCACGAGCGTTTTGCCAGTTACAACCTCGACCATTCCCGAGGGGTACAGAACCTCATCGTCCAACAGTTTCACCGTGTGCCACCCGAACAGTGGCCGGCGCTCGCCACCGAAATGGATCAACAGTTCCGGCCGTTGCAGATCGCGGTGGCGCGGATCGACGACAGCGGTTTTACCGCCCATGAACGCGAGCGCTTGCAACGCGGCGAGATGGTCGTGCGCATGGGGGACTGGGGTTGGCGCACCCTGGCGGTGGCGCCGCTGAACGCTGAGCTGGCGGTGAAGCTGATCGTCCCGCCCGATCCGATGGACGTCAATCTGCTGTACTGGAGCATCAATGTGCTGATCGGTGCGGCATTGCTGGCCTGCCTGCTGATCTGGCTGCGCCCGCACTGGCGTGACCTGGAGCGCTTGAAACATACCGCCGAACGCTTCGGCAAGGGCCACCTGAGCGAGCGCACCCAGATTGCCGACAGCTCCAACATCGGCCATCTGGCCCATGTCTTCGACACCATGGCCGGCGACATCGAAGACCTGCTCAACCAGCAGCGTGACTTGCTCAATGCGGTGTCCCATGAACTGCGCACGCCCCTGACCCGTCTGGATTTTGGCCTGGCCCTGGTCCTCTCCGACGACTTGCCGACCGCCAGCCGCGAGCGCTTGCAGGGGTTGGTGGCGCACATTCGCGAGCTGGACGAGTTGGTGCTGGAGTTGCTGTCCTACAGTCGCTTGCAGAACCCGGCGCGGCAACCGGAGCGGGTGCAGGTGTCACTGGACGAATTCATCGACAGCATCCTGGGCAGCGTCGATGATGAACTGGAGTCGCCGCAGATCGTTATCGATGTGTTGCTGCACGGTCAGTTGGAGCGCTTCAGCCTTGACCCGCGCCTGACGGCCCGGGCCATCCAGAACCTGCTGCGCAATGCCATGCGCTATTGCGAAAAGCGCATTCAGGTCAGCGTGCAGGTCGCGGCCCAGGGCTGTGAAATCTGGGTCGACGACGACGGCATCGGCATCCCCGAGGACGAACGCGAGCGAATCTTCGAACCCTTCTACCGCCTGGACCGCAGCCGCGACCGCACCACCGGCGGCTTCGGCCTCGGTCTGGCCATCAGCCGCCGCGCCCTGGAGGCCCAGGGCGGTACTCTTACCGTCGAGGCATCGCCACTGGGCGGGGCGCGGTTCAGGTTGTGGTTGCCGATCCAGGTCTGACGCTTGGGTATACCCCCTGTTGATAGCTCTCACGCGCGAGCGTGGGAGCGATTGATCGAGAAGCTACAGGTACTGGTTTGCCAGCGAAGGGGCTACGTCAGATCCGGGCAAGCTCAAGCCATCAGGTGTTGAACCACGAATGTTCGTGTCCAATGTCGACCTCTGCTTTTCGATTGAACGGGAAGTAATGATCAATCAGGGCCATCTGCTGGTCGACATACGTTTGATCCCACAGCTGATGAGTGACCGAAATGTTGGTGCGTGGCTCGGCATTGAAGCACAGCCGATAGTAGTCCGCCCGTTCGACGGCGATAACGTCATTGAGCACACTTGGCCCCGTCAGTCTGAACAACTCACGTGCGTAGGCTGGCATATCCATGACGGCTTCCTGCGGGTTGGTCAGGACGGCTTGTCCGTCGACATAGGGCCGGGCCTTGGTGAAAAAGCCGTCGCTTTGCGCAAAGCGCACCTGCATCTCCTTCGAAATTTCCTCCAGCAGCGGATTATTGGGGTGCGAGGCGAAAATGCTGCTGTTGTACCCTGAAAATCCCGTCATGGCCTCGCTGACCTTGGGGCCAAGCAACAGATCATTGGGCGCGGCGAGCAGTTCGATGTCGTTGATATCGACTCTAAACGTGTCATCGACATCCATGTAGATACCCCCGTGGTGGTGGGTCAACGGGTAGCGCAGCACATCGGAGGCGGCGGAATAATTGCGTCCGGGCCCTTGCATGACCGTGGTGTACTGCAGGTAGTTGTCGGACTGCGAGAATCCACTGAAAAACGGAGTGCCTGCCAGGGGCGTTATCACCAGTGAAGGTGCCGCCCGTTGGAATTGTTCCCGGATCTGCGCCAGCACAGTGGCGTCCTGCACATCGACATGCAGTGTCGAAACGTAGCGGGTGCTGAGTCGACAGTTATGGGCGATGTTTTCGATCAGCCTGGTCGACGGTACCGCATGCCCCAGCCACAGGTAGTGAATGTTCGCAGGGATGGGCGAGAGGTTGGTCGGGAAGGCCGGGAGCCTGGGTAATTGAACTGACCGGAATCGCGTTGGCGCCGGCAGGCTGTCCTTGATTGCGCGCCACTGCGCGACGGGGCCGGTGCTCCATTGTCCCTGGGCGTTGCGCCAGGCTGGCGTGGTCAGCCTTCCCGTGAAATCGGTCAGGCACCAGTAACCTTCCTGGACCAGGAAAACGGCTTGGCAATCCTGTTCTGGCCCCAGGCGAACCCAGCCGGGCACCGGCATGTCATCGATGGGAATGGCGACCTCATGGGCCGGTGCCAGCGGTTGTTGCGGCGTGCGTGGCAGGCTGCACAGGCCGCTGACGCTCAGCATGTGACCTCCCATGCCTGGCGCGCGGGGTTGAAGGTCACCACCGGCCCCTGTAACTCACCGGCGTGGACCCGCCATTGCGTGGTACCGGGTAGCGGGCTGACGGCATAGGGATGGCCCTGCATGAGGATGTAGGTGTACCGGTTCTTCGTATAAAGGTTCATGACGGGTGTGATGTCCGAAAGATCGATGCCGTGGGCGACCAGTTGTCGTTGTTGAGGAATGGTCAGTGCGTTACGGGCGGTAGACAGGTCCGGCTTGAAAAAGGCCAGCGAATCGGCTTGCCTGAATGTTGCCAGGGTGGTCAGTTCCTGCGCGCGCAACAGCTCGCCAGAGGCTGCGCCCAAGGGCGGCAGGTTCAAGCCGCTGGCCAGCCGTGATGCATGGAGTTGCCCGCGAACGAAGCGCGAGCCGGCACGTACCAGTGCCACACCCTTGATGCCCCCTTGAAACAGGAAGATCGCCGGCCCCAGAGGGTTGGCCGCCTGAGTGAAACCCATGGCCAGCACTCTGCTGAACTCCCGGGCACCCTGGGCGGTTTGCGCAGCCTTGAGTGCCAGCCGGGAAACGCCGAAGGAGGTCGAGCGCACCACCAGGCGGGCCACTTGCAGATAGGCCCTCATGGCATGCAGCACGGCGCTGCCAAAAGGGATCAAGTAACTCAGGGCTTCCAGTCCGGCGAACAGAAAGGTGCCCGGCGTGACGGTGCCTCGGCTGATGTCCTGATAGATCGAGTAACCCGGCACGAAGAACGCCGCCAGTCGTTCGTTACTCGCCAGCAGGTTTTCGCGATAACGTTCGTAAGGCGTCGGTTCGCGCAAGGTGTCGTAAGCCTGTTCAACGGCTTTGCCAAAGACGTTGTCGACCATTTTCTGACTGAGAAATTGAATTTTTCCATCGCGATCCAGCTCGGCGACCTGGCGGGCGACGGTGTAGAAACTGACATCCAGCTCGGGTGTGCCACGCACATCGGCGGGGCGCCCCAGAAGGTAGGCGTTCTGATCCAGGTCCGGCATCTGGGTCAGGTAAGGAGACTCGTGGTAGAGGTAGTCGGCCGTGGGCGGCGAAAACTTTGCGTTGATGCGAATCTTTCGGGTGCCGTTGCGTTCCAGCAGGCGAATCGTGCCCGAAGGGCAAAAGATTTCGTAGGCATACTCCTGATCGTCTTTTTTATAGAGCGCGATCAATCCGTGGTTGGCTGTCTGGCGTTGCCCTTGTGGATCATTGAATGAAACCGTGATGAATTTGTAGGCATCAAGGATTCTGTCGCGATCCAGTGCAGGCAGATCGTGCAGTGCCAGGGCCATCCGCGATACCAGGCCTTGCAGGTAGTTTTTCTTGAAGTCCTGGTATTGCTCGTCGAACGCCGCTTGAAGCGCACAGCCACCCTCTAGATCAGGGACAAAACCCAACTGGGCGTAGTCGAATGATCTTCCCGCGCCGCAGGTCATGTAGTGTTCCAGCAGGGTCATGTGCATATGACGGCCAACGTTCAGATAACCCTTCACAAAAAATTGCTGGACTTCACTTTCCGTGAATGACCTCTTGCGCTGCAGGTCCAGTTCCGGTTGCGATTTCAGGCGCGCCATCGCCATGGCTTTACGCACGGGTGGCACCTGTGCCAGTTGGGTAAAGGTCCGGGCTTCGAGCTGTTGTTGCCGTTGCACGTGCAGCAGTGCCGCCAGCGTCTGGTCATGGCTGACCTGGCCAAGCGGCACTTGCGGGATGACCCCGCGGCACATCGCAAAATGCAATGTGGCGTGCTGGCCACTGACGGCGACCGCCAGTTGCGTATGTTCGGGCAGGCGCTCGAACGGGCTTAGGGTGTAGAAATCCATCAGCTCCTGATAGGTATGGGTGAGCGCCGAATCTGGGCGAAGCTGCTCCGCCAGGGCGACGGCGTGCCGAAATTGAGTGGCGCTCAGGGTTTGTCCGAACAGCAGTGTGTCAGGGACACCCTGGACCAGCAGTTCCGGTGCATGGCGAGCCGCGAGCAAGGCAAAGGTCACGGCGGTTACACTGCGAGCGGTACTGTGCGCAAAGGTCGTCTTCAGGTGCTGCTGCAGGTGTTTGCGTACGTGCGGATGAGTGTGCTCCCCCAACGTCACCGTCATCAGGTTCAATCCACAGATATATCCGGGTTGGTGGGTGGTCGCAGGCTCGAGATAGTCGGTTATCGCCGTGAGTGCCATGGCGCGGCGCGCGGCCGCAGGTTGACGATGGTCAGGATCAAGCGCGCGCTCGAGTCGATGAAATCCCGGGAAATCGCACAACAACTCCAGGAACAAACCGTGGGTCAGCCGGTAGGGGTCGTGCGGGGAGGGGGGCGCTTCGCCGGGATACACAAGGTCTGTTTGCAGGGCGTTGCACAGGGCATCGACATCCGGCCTCGTCGTTGAACCGGCAATGAGTGGATGCAGGTCGACAATGCCGGCACGCACCCGGGCCTGGGCTTCGTCAAGGACTGTCGAGCTGTAGCTGACGTTCACACTCTCCGAGGGGGCAGGGTTCAATCCCAGCAGATTGAGGCTGATCAGGTTGGCGATGTGTCTTGCCTGTTCGCGGGGCGAATGGCTGGCCAGTTGTTGCTCCATGACGAAACACTTGTAGCGGCGACTGTCGGGCACCTCCCACTGCACCTTGAGGCGTCCGAGTTCATGACGGTAGACCTTCTCGATGACGCTGAAGGCGAGCGTGGGGGTTATGGCACCTTCTGCAAAATAGTGAGGCGTTCGGTTCAACACTTCGCGAACATGAGTGATGGTCCGGGGGCTGGCCAGTGCCTCAAGCATCGCCTGGCGGCGCTCGTCGTCGCTCAGTGCCCGGGTCTTGAGGGGGGGCATGTCGAAGAAGGTGAAGGGCTGGGGATTGCCATCGAACGTGCTTTGGTTGCGGCAGGCTGACCAGGCATCGAACAGCTGTTGATCGGGAATCCACTCGATAAGCCGCTGGTTTCGCTCGGCGACCAAAGATGTGAAATCTTGAACGCGAGTTGTTTCAAGGGCACTGTCCAGATGAGCCAGGAAAGCCGACAGGCCTTGATCCAGAACCGATCCCTTGCCGGTTTCAAAGGCAAACTCCAGGTTTTTGTCTTGCATGGCCAGCGTTGCGTCCAGGGGCTCACTGAACAGGTCGCGGGCGATCGGGTGTGCTTGCAGCGACACCCGTTCAACGCTTTCGCGCAAGGCGTCGGCCAGTTGCATGGCATCTGGCCTGGCCAGGTAATTGATCAATGTCCGTTGGCCTTCTGCCTGGCACAACTGCCTTGCGAACTCAAGGGTCAGCGCTTTCCAGTTTGCAAACACCTGCAGTCCTTTATCGGGTGTGAAACAGATGATTGGGTTTGCCAACGGCTCGACGTCCGGGGTGTCGGCCTGGGCGGGCGCGATAACCCAGCACCGGTTGAGCTTGCAGGACCGCGAGCGGGCCTCGTCCTTTAACGAAAGGGTATAGGTGCGAGTGCTCGCCGAGTCTTGTGTCGCGGCGGTGATGGACCCATGGTGGGCGGTATCCAGCGTTCCATCCAAAACGCCCAGGCGTGTCGCGTCCAGCAAGCGTGCCTGATTCTGGGTGCTCCACACTTGCTTGCGGGAAACGCCGGGGATCGGTGCGCTCCAGTATTGCTTGAGGTTGTCGAGCAGCTGCAGCCGCAGGTTCAGCAGTCGGTCAATGAAACGATCGAACAAGGCACGGCTGACTGGCAGGAAGGCGTGCACCATAAACAGGTTGTAGTTGACCGGACCTTCCTTGAGCAAGTCCGCGCAACTGACGGCGCTCGGCGGGCCGTTTTCCTGTTGGACATGAAGGTCCTGATACAGCGATATCCAGAGGGATTTCCATACCTGCCCGTGTGCAAGGTGAGGGCGCGCGCCGCTGTGCAGAACATCGCTTGCCAGTTGTGCAACGCTTTGGTTGTACAGCAGGGGAACGGAGGGGCGTCGCGTGGTGGCATCGGGAGCGATCAGGGCGGGGTCATCTTCGCCTGCAGCGTGTATGACCATTGCGTAGACCGTTGTAGGGTCGAGCGTGGGAGCAACGTTGGCGATCAGATCGCCGATCAGCTTCAGCAGCCCCTCCGGCGCCGTCGGCTGCTCCGATAGCAACGCGATCTGTTCGTAGCGGTTACCCAGCAATCGGTCCACGTGCGCCTGCTGCAATGAGCGTATGTGACGGCTGTCGAGGATGCTGGCGAGCAGGGCGATCTGATCGTTATTCAGTGTGTAGGCGCTGTGGTTGTACTGTCGGGCCAGGGCAATGAAGTTGGACTTGAAGGTACGTCGTGCCTCGAGATCCGGAAACGAATGCGGGTAAACCGCACGGTCTGCAAAGTCTTGCCAGACGGCCGTGGCCAGTTGATACATCACCTCCAGTATCACCGCGGGCGTGATGCTGGCCACGGAGAGCCCGGTGGCGCGGGCGACGATGTCATGGGTGGCCTTCAGGTTGAGCAGCAAGGGCAGCACGCTGCCGTCTGCCCATTGATCATCGGCGTGGGGCGCGACGGCGCTCAGGGCGGTGCGGAGGTTGGCACTGGTCAGATAGCCCAGCAGTTGCCGGGCTTGCATGCTTTCGGGGTTTCCGATGGACGGATCGCCCAGGTTGACGAGGTAGGTGCGGATCGATAGGGGTGTGAAGGGCTCCATGGCAGGGCTCCGATTGAGAGTGAGCCCCACTATCAAAGAAGCCGGAATGCACGATGTGGTACAGGGTTATCGCTTTGCGTCCTTGATGGGTGCCGTCGTTTTGCAAATCATTGCACGCGTGCCCCGGATGGCTGGCGAAAAATGATGACGCGCTCTACCTGCCAATGGATGAACTCTCTCAACTCCCCGGCGCTCTACTGTTCAGGCCCCCGAGGCTTACGTTTGGAGAAATGCTCCCCACCTATTGGCAGGCCACCTCATGAACACTGTGTTGAGATCTGCGTTCACGCCCCTGTTGTTCGGACTCTGCGTTGCTACCCTGAGCAGTTGTGCCAGCCCGCCGCCGCCGGTAGTGGTCCATGCCCCGCCCACCAAAGAGTGCAGCAGCACTGAAAATACGCAGGTGCTGGGCGATGCGCGGGCCGAGGGCGAGGTCACCCGGGTCACCACCAAAACGGTGTGCGTCACGCAGTAGCGGGCAGTAGTCGCTGGCAACAATCGAGCGTCAGGCGGGCGCCGCCCAGTTCGCTGCTGCCCACGTCCAGGCTGAAACCGTGGAGGTTGACGATGGCCGCGACAATCGACAAGCCCAGGCCGAAACCGCCGTGCTTGTCAGTGTCGTCGACACGGTAGAAGCGCTGGAACACGGCGGCGCGCTTGTCCGCCGCAATGCCGGGGCCGGAGTCGAGCACTTCGATGCGCGTACTGCCGGCGTTGTTGCTCGCCCGTACCTGCACCTGGCCGCCCGCCGGGGTGAACTTGATCGAGTTGCTCAGCAAGTTCGACAGGGCTTCGAACATCAGCGCCCGGTCGCCGGTCACCGCCGGCAGGTCCTGCGGCGCTTGCAGGCTCAAGCTCAAGTGGCCTTCCTCGGCCAGCGGCAGGTAAAAATCGTGCAGTTCCTGCAGCAGCGGCAGTGGGTCGAACAGCACAAAGCCCGAACGGCGTTGCTGGTCTTCCAGTTCGGAAATGCGTAGCAAGCCGCGAAAGCGCGCCATCAAGGTGTCGGTTTCGGCGATCACCTGGTCCAGTTGCGCGGCCTCGCTCGAGCCTTCGGCAGCGTGTTGTTGAATGCGGTAGAGCTGGGCGCGCAAGCGGGTCAGCGGGGTACGCAGGTCGTGGGCGATGTTGTCGCAGACACCTTTGACTTCGTTGACCAGGCGCTCGATGCGTTCGAGCATGGCGTTGACGATGGCGGCCAGCATGTCCAGTTCGTCACGGCGGCTGGACAGCGGTAAGCGGTGGTTCAGGTTGCCGGCGACAATGGCTTCGGCGCTGGCCTGCAGGGCACGAATCCGTTGCAGCGGGCGACGGCGCAACAGGTACCAGCCGGCGATACCGGGAATGATGGTCAGCGACACTCCCCACAGCAGTGCGTGCAGGATGATCCGGTTCACGGCAAACAACGAGCCGTTGTCGCGTGCCAGCACCAGCCAGCGTCCATCCAGGGTGCGGGTCGCCACGGCATCGCAGCTGTCCGGCGGCAGGCTGGCGTCATCCGGTTCGCTGCAGCGGTCGAGTTCATGCACCTTGCCGTCCAGCGGCAGGTCTGCCGGAATCTGCCGGATCAGCCCGTGCAGGGGCCGTTGCTGTTCGTCGAACAAGCCGTAGGCATCGACTCCGCGCTGGTCGAAGGTGGTACTGGCGATCAGCGCTTCGTCCAGTTGGATGCCGTGAAAGCGTGAGAACAGATGCTGGCGCTGCATCATCGAGTGGCGGGCCAGGTTGTCCAGGTAGTGCGACACCTCGTAGTACATCACCCCCATGAGCAGACCGCTCCAGACCACGAACAGCGCGCTGTAGAGCGTCAGCAGGCGGCTGCTGGACGAACGCCAGCCTTTAGACGGGTTCAGCAATGACATAACCCGAGCCTCGCACGGTGCGGATCAGCGGCAGCAGGCCCGGTGGGTCGATCTTCTTGCGCAGGCGTCCGATGTGTACATCGATCAGGTTGGTGCCGGGGTCGAAGTGATAGCCCCAGACTTCCTCGAAGATCATCATCCGCGAGAGTATCTGCCCGGTGTTGCGCAGGAGAAATTCCAGCAATTTGTATTCGGTGGGCAGCAGGGTCAGCAGCTGTCCGGCACGGGAGGCTTCGCGGCTGATCAGGTTCAGTTCCAGGTCGGCCACCCGCAGCAGGGTTTGCACGTCCTTGACGGTGTTCTGGCGGCGCAGCAGGACTTCGACCCGGGCGGCCATTTCATCGGTGGCAAAGGGTTTGGTCAGGTAGTCGTCGCCACCGGCCCGCAAGCCGCGCACGCGCTCGTCGACATCGGAGAGGGCGCTGATCATCAGAATCGGCGTCGCCACCCCCATGGTGCGCAAGGTGGTGACAATGGCCAGCCCGTCGAGCTCCGGCAGCATGCGGTCCAGGGTGATCAGGTCATAGTCGCCGCTGACCGCGCGCGCCAGGCCCTCGCGACCATTGGCCACCCAGTCCACGTCCAGGCCATGGCTACTCAGCTCGGCCACGATCTCCCGGGCGGTCACGGCGTCGTCTTCAATGGTCAGGATTCGGGTCATGGGGTTTGCCTGAAAGAAAATGAAACATGGGTGCCAGTGTGCCAAGAAATGCCTGACAGGTTTCTAAAAAAACTTTCATACAGGGTAGGTTGAACACAATCCCGTGGCGAGGGAGCTTGCTCCCGCTGGGGTGCGCAGCAGCCCCAAAGCCGTCCACCGCGTTCTTTCTGTCAGACCGCAACAGGCTTGTCGGGGCCGCTTTGCGGCCCAGCGGGAGCAAGCTCCCTGGCCACGAAGGTGTTCAGTGTTGGGCTGTCGGGGAGGTGGGGAGTGCGGTGCGGCAACTGGTGAGTGAGGCGGTGCCGGCGGCTAAAGTCAACGGCAGCTAGACCCGTGTTCTTGGCACGGATTGACGGCTGGACCTGTACCCCGTTGGAGCGGGATTGCCCGTGACGGCGGCCTGACAGTCGACCATTCTCTTGCGTAGGTATGCCTGTGGGAGCGGGCTTGCCCGCGAAGGCGGCCTGGCAGCTAACCATTCTCTTGCAGGTAAGGTGTGCATATCCGTTGCTGCGGTCACGGCGGCTTATGGTTCCGCCCTTACGGCGTGTCACTTTGGCAAACGCCCCAAAGTAACCAAAGGTCTCGCCCCGAGCGTCCGGCCCCTCGCCGAGGCTCGGGGTTCCCTCGACTCCGGCATTCCTCAGGGGGCATCGCCTCCGGTCGGCTTCGCTCGACCTCCTCTCGATGTGTTCGGCTGCGCCGAACGGCGCTGCGCGCCATTCCCCTGATGAACGCCTGCGCTCGGCCTGCCGATGGGGCGGGTGGATCAAGATCAACAGCCAAAGCAAGATCAAGAGCGGCAGGCGAGCTAACGCTCGGCCTGTTGAGTGGTGGTGGTGGTGGTGGTGGTGGTGGTGGTGGTGGTGGTGGTGGTGGTGCAATTGCTGGGTATGTTGATGCTTTGTGTTGTGGGGCGGGCGTGTTTTTGATCACGCCATGGGATGTCTTGTCATTCAGCGCCTACCCTTACTCCTCAGGTTAACAAAAGATAACGTGGCGTCGATTGTCAGAGGTTTCGAAAGCTGGATAGGATAGGCCAGCTTCCGAAGGGGCTCTAGATTGCAGGTTTGCGCACTGTGCGTCGAATCCGCCATCAGACAAACGCCCTGAACGGCGCCCTGAAAGGTTGAATGACCTAACAATAATAATGGGGGAAAGGTCTATGAGTGAGCCTGTCATGGGTGTGGGTATTGGCCGCCCGCCGGTATTACGCAGATTCGCGTTGCTGGCTACAGCGCTCTCGCTGTTGGGCACGGGCGTGTTGTCGGCGCCGGTGCTGGCGGTTGCCACGCCAGCGGTCGACACGGTCTATTCGATCGAGTCCGGCAAGTCCGCCAAGGGCTTGATGCTGGATGTCGTGCACGCCGGCAAACGCCTGATCGCGGTCGGTGATCGCGGGCACATTCTTTATTCCGATGACCAGGGTGTCACCTGGACCCAGGCCAAGGTGCCGACGCGCCAGCTGCTGACCTCGGTGTTCTTCGTCGATGACCGACACGGCTGGGCCGTGGGGCACGATGCGCAGATCCTCGCCAGTGAAGACGGCGGCACCACCTGGACCAAGCAATTCGAAGATTTGAAACGCGAAGCGCCGTTGCTCGACGTCTGGTTCAAGGACGTCAACAACGGCTTTGCCGTGGGTGCCTACGGTGCAGTGCTGGAAACCAGCGACGGCGGCAAGCACTGGGAAGACGCCAGTGACCGCCTCGATAACGAAGACCAGTACCACCTCAATGCCATCGCCGCGGTCAAGGATTCCGGGCTGTTCATTGTCGGCGAGCAGGGCAGCATGTTCCGCTCCGCCGACTGGGGGCAGACCTGGGAGCGCGTCGAAGGGCCGTATGAGGGTTCGCTTTTTGGCGTGATCGGCACCCGCCAACCGTCGACGCTGCTGGCTTACGGCCTGCGCGGCAACCTGTTCCGTTCCACCGATTTCGGCACGACCTGGGAGCCGGTTGAGCTCAAGGCCGCTCGTGGTGCGCTGGAGTTCGGGCTGTCGGGCGCCACCCTGCTCGATGACGGTTCCATCGTGATCGTCGGGAACGGCGGCAGCGTGGTGCGCAGCAGCGACGACGGGCAGACCTTCAGCGTGTTCAACCGACCGGATCGCATTTCCGTCTCGGCCGTCACCGCGGCGGGCAACGGCAATCTGATTCTGGCAGGACAGGGCGGCGTTCGCGTCACTTCGCCAAATGGCGCCGAGCTGAGCAAGTAAGCCGGGCAAATAACAAGAAGGCGAGGATTTCCATGAGCAGTCATCATCAAGACAAGGCGACGTTTCTCGAACGCCTGATTTTCAACAATCGCCCGGCGGTGATCATCATCTGCCTGGCGGTGAGTATCTTTCTGTTCTGGCAGGCGACGCTGATCCGGCCGTCCACCAGCTTCGAGAAAATGATCCCGCTGCAGCACCCCTTCATTGAAAAGATGATGGAGCACCGCAACGACCTGGCGAACCTGGGCAACACGGTGCGTATTTCCGTGGAGGCCACCAATGGTGACATCTTCTCCAAGGAATACATGGAGACCCTGCGTCAGATCCACGACGAGGTGTTCTACATTTCCGGGGTTGACCGTTCGGGCCTCAAGTCGCTGTGGAGCCCGAGCGTACGCTGGACCGAAGTGACCGAGGAAGGCTTTGCCGGCGGCGAAGTGATCCCCCAGAGCTACAATGGCTCGACTGACAGCCTCGACCAGTTGCGCAACAACGTGCTCAAGTCCGGCCAGGTCGGCCGCCTGGTGTCCAACGACTTCAAGTCGAGCATCATCGACATTCCGTTGCTGGAGTCCTACCCGGACCCGGAAGACCAGGGCAAGCTGCTGGCCCTGGACTACCAGAAGTTCTCCCACGAGCTTGAAGACAAGATCCGCAACAAGTTCGAACAACAGAACCCCAACATCCAGATCCACATCGTCGGGTTCGCCAAGAAAGTTGGCGACCTGATCGATGGCCTGCTCATGGTGGTGATGTTCTTCGGTGTGGCTTTCGTCATCACCCTGTTCCTGCTGCTGTGGTTCACCAACTGCCTGCGCAGTACCGTGGCGGTGTTGAGTACGACCCTGGTGGCGGTGATCTGGCAGTTGGGCCTGATGCACGCATTCGGCTTCGGTCTGGACCCGTATTCGATGCTGGTGCCGTTTCTGATTTTCGCCATCGGCATTTCCCACGGCGTACAGAAAATCAACGGTATCGCCCTGCAGTCCAGCGAGGCGGACAACGCCCTTACAGCTGCGCGACGCACATTCCGTCAGCTGTTCCTGCCGGGCATGATTGCAATCCTGGCGGACGCGGTGGGTTTCATTACCTTGCTGATCATCGACATCGGGGTGATCCACGAGCTGGCCATTGGCGCCTCCATCGGTGTGGCCGTGATCGTGTTCACCAACCTGATCCTGCTGCCCGTGGCGATTTCCTATGTCGGCATCAGCAAGCGCGCGATCGATCGCAGCAAAAAAGACGCGACCCGTGAACACCCGTTCTGGCGCCTGCTGTCGAATTTTGCCAGCTCGAAAGTGGCACCGGTCTCGATCCTCATCGCGTTGATCGCTTTTGGTGGCGGCCTCTGGTACAGCAAGAACCTGAAGATCGGTGACCTCGACCAGGGCGCGCCGGAGCTGCGTCCGGACTCGCGCTACAACCAGGACAACAACTTCATCATCAGTAACTACTCCACCAGTTCCGATGTGCTGGTGGTGATGGTCAAGACCAAGTCCGAAGGCTGCTCGCGCTACGAAGCCATGGCGCCGATCGACGAGCTGATGTGGAAGATGCAGAACACCGAGGGCGTGCAGTCGGCGATCTCGCTGGTCACGGTGTCCAAGCAGATGATCAAGGGCATGAACGAGGGCAACCTGAAATGGGAGACCTTGTCGCGCAACCCGGATGTGCTGAACAACTCCATTGCCCGTGCCGACGGCCTGTACAACAACAGTTGCTCGCTGGCGCCTGTGTTGGTGTTCCTCAACGACCACAAGGCCGAGACCCTCGACCGTGCGGTGCACGCGGTGCAGGAGTTCGCCCAGGAAAACAACAAGGACGGCCTGGAGTTCATCCTCGCGGCCGGTAACGCCGGGATCGAAGCGGCCACCAACGAGGTGATCAAGGAATCGGAACTGACCATCCTGATCCTGGTGTACATCTGCGTGGCCACCATGTGCATGATCACCTTCCGCTCCTGGGCGGCGACCTTGTGCATCGTGTTGCCGCTGGTGCTGACCTCGGTGCTGGGCAACGCCCTGATGGCCTTCATGGGCATCGGCGTGAAAGTCGCAACCTTGCCGGTGGTGGCGCTCGGGGTGGGGATTGGCGTGGACTACGGCATCTACATCTACAGCCGCCTGGAAAGCTTCCTGCGTGCCGGCCTGCCGCTGCAAGAGGCCTACTACCAGACCCTCAAGTCCACGGGTAAAGCAGTGCTGTTCACCGGCCTGTGCCTGGCCATCGGTGTCTGCACCTGGATCTTCTCGGCGATCAAGTTCCAGGCCGACATGGGCCTGATGCTGACCTTCATGCTGCTGTGGAACATGTTCGGCGCACTGTGGCTGCTGCCAGCGCTGGCGCGTTTCCTGATCAAGCCGGAGAAACTGGCCGGGCAGAAGGGCAACTCGCTGTTCGCTCACTGATCCTCGCCTGACATGAAAAACCGCAACCTTCGGGTTGCGGTTAATGAGATGGTCACCCCCACACCCTGCAAGGGCTACGCTTTCGCAGGGTGTTTTGTTTTCGCGGATCATCATCATGAGCAAGTCAACTGATAGGTCCGGCCGCGGGTTCTACGCAAAAGCTCTTACAGGCGCAGATGATGCTGCACACATGCCCTGTGGCGAGCGAGCTTGCTCGCGCTGGGCTGCACAGCAGCCCCAAACGGGACGGCCCGGTTTATCTGAAAGCCTGCAATAGTCTTGTTGGGGGCGCTTCGCACCCCAGCGCGAGCAAGCTCGCTCGCCACAGGATAGATTCAAGCAAACGCAGAGAAGGGGGCAGTGGACCCGACACCTTGCGCAAGGTGATGGGCTATCATTGCGCCTTTCAACTTGAAGATTGATCGCCATGACTGCTGCAACCGACACCCTGCTCAACGCCCTCGAAACCTGTGACATGCTGGAAATCGATGGCCTGCACGCCTTTGACTTCTCGCTGGACGAGGACGATCAGTTGCACATCGAGTGCATGGACGGCCGCGCGGCCAAGCGTTGGGTGTTCAGCATGGCCCAGGTGCAGGCGGCGGTATTCGACAGCACCTTGCAAAGCTGGACCATCACCGGTGATTCCGGCGAACACCGCCTGGTGTGCCTGAGCGCGTTCAGCGGTGCTAACGACGAAGACGACGAGCGTGAGGATGCGTAACGTCTGGCCATTGTTGATGGCCGGCAGCCTGGGGGCGATGAGCGTGCAGGCGGCGCCCGCCGAGCTGCATGACCTGTTGATCGGCAGCTACACCCAGGGCCAGAGCCAAGGCATCTACCGACTGCAGTTCGACAGCCAGAGCGGCCAGCTCAATGCCACACCCCTGCAGGTGGTCAAGAGTGCCAACCCGTCGTGGCTGACCGTGTCCAGCGACCAGCGCCGGCTGTTTGTGGTCAACGAAAACGGACCGGGGCAAGCCGATCCGGTAGGGCGGGTCAGCAGCTTTTCGATCGAGCCCAAGACCCGTCAACTGAGCCTGATCAACCAGGTGCAGAGCCTGGGCAACGAACCGACCCATTCGAGCCTGAGTGCGGACGGCCAGCACCTGTTCGTCAGCAACTACTCGGTGGCCGAAGACCCGGGCGGTAGCCTGGCGGTATTGCCGGTCAACGCCGAAGGCCGGTTGGGATCGGTCGTGCAACTGAGCAGCCACCCCGCGAGCCGGGTCAATCCCGAGCGGCAGATGTCGGCTCACGTTCACTCGACGGTGTCTTCACCCGACGGTCAGTACGTGTTCTCCAGTGACCTGGGGGCCGACAAGGTGTTTGTCTACCGCTATGACCCCAAGGCCAACCCAGAGCGGCCGCTGATTGCCGCCACGCCGGCCTCGGTGTCGTTGCCGGCGGGTAGCGGGCCCCGTCATCTGCTGTTCAGCGGTGATGGCAAGCACGCTTACCTGACCCTGGAAATGAGCGCGCAAGTGGCGGTGTTCGATTACCAGACCGGCCAGTTGACCCGGCGCCAACTGGTGGACCTGGCAGCGGGGCAACCGGCTGCCAGGAAAGCCGCCGCGGCGCTGCATGCATCAACGGACGGCAAGTTCCTGTATGTCAGCAACCGTGGCACTGCCAATGAATTGCTGGTGTTTGCCATCGACCCGCTCAACGGTGAGCTCAAGGCGCTGCAACGGCGCGCGGTGGACGGCGACCACCCTCGTGAGTTCAGCCTCGATCCGAGCGGCAAATTTGTGCTGGTGGCCAACCAGAAGAGCAACCAGGTCGTCGTCATCGAACGCGATGTGAGCACCGGGCTGTTGGGCAAAACCGTGCAAAAAGTGCCGTTCGACGCACCCAGCGACATCCGCTTCTTCCTGCATCAATAAACCGTAGGCCCCGTCTGCCGGGGCCTCTACGGTTCTATTAATCGCAGTGATATCCGCTACTGCTACAAAAGATTTCAAGCGCGACAACCCTCGGGCGTACGTTTGCTTCACGGCCTACACAGGCAAGCACGCCAACTGAATACGAGGGTTACCGCCATGAACTTCAATCTCTTCTCCGTGATCGCCGCGTCCGCCATCTCCGCCAGCGTTGCACTGCCGGCCAGTGCCAGTGTCGAGATCAACTCGAAAAAATCCGGCACCCACACCTACACCCAGAAGTACCTGCAACAGAGCGCCAACTTCTACGCCGCGCTGGACCACAAGATCCAGCACTGAGATTCGATACCCGCCGGGTTGATGCAGGCGCGACGTCACTGGATCCATACCCGGACAACAGTGATGTCGCGCCTGCATGACGCATTTGCGACAAATCGCAGCGTCGAGGTAAAAAAAGCGGGTAATGGCACATGGCTATATGTTTAAATTTGACGCTAATAAATTGACTCAATCTTTCCCAAGGATCGACGACATGGCAATGCGTCTGGCTGTGGTTCTGCTGTTTCTCTACTCCACCCCGATTCTCTCCGCAGCACAGCCTGTCGAAGGCGAACCTGAAGCGTCGCGCGAGCGCTTGATGAGCCTGTTGCACGACTGAAGTACGTGAGTTGATCGATCAATTTAACTGATAGCTACTATGGATAAAGGTCACTATTCATAGCTGCTTGATTGATTGATTCTGTGGGCACTGAAACATGCCCACGGAGAACTTCATGGCCAGCGCAATCCTGACTTCTGCCAAGCACGGTGCCTACATTGCCATCGGTGTGTACGTGGCCATGGTCCTGGCCGTCAGCCTGGCGACCCAATCGCAACGGGATATTCAGGCGCCGGTAGAGGCCGCATCCCCCTCAACCCGGTTCGAGTATCGCGCCCACAGCGCAACCCTTGATTCTGCCGACGTTGCGCAAGCGGTGGTGCTATGAGAGGACGCAAGCTCTGGGTCGTGGCCTTCCTGGTATTCTTGACCAATGGCGCTTCACTGCTCGGCGTCGGCCAAGCCTCGGCGGGCTCGCTGGCGCGGGCCATCGAGTGCAATCACAGCATCGCCCGCAACATCGAAACGGCCAAGGCGCTGGGGTTGTTGGCGGGGAATCCGCCCAGCAAGTCCAGGTCGCCGCTTCCGGGGCCGTTCCAGGTGGATTGCTCGGCGCTGAAAATGTGTAGCGCCCTGGCTTAACCCTCAATGCCGCGTTGTAGGAGCGAGCGTGCTCGCGATGAACTCAAGAACAACGTGGTTACTCAGAAAAATACGCGTAATCGTTAACATCCATCGCGAGCGCGCTCGCTCCTACCTCCTACAAAGGTTGGCGTGGGTTACCCCGGTTTTTTTGCCATTGTCCCGTCCTGAATAAGGTTTACACCTTCTGACCGATTCTCAGGAGGGCGTAATGAATACGGGAAAAAGGCGCAGT